>NZ_JAPEPF010000001.1:306747-613495 GCF_026340595.1 Streptomyces sp. NBC_01363 | reverse complement strand
CACCCCCGGCGGCTTCGGCGCCATCCGCGAGATCGCGGCCTGGCTGCTCGGCCCCACCCTCACGGCCACGCATCCCACCCAGTCCCCCAAGTGATCCCGGGTCCCCCAAACCCGCCAAGTCATCCGAGCTAAGGAAACACACCTCATGAGCACCTCCCGTCTGCGCACCCTCGGCACCCGCACCGCCGGCCCCGGCAACCCCGTCTACATCACGGGCGAGATCGGCATCAACCACAACGGCGACCTCGACAACGCCCTCGCCCTGATCGACGTGGCCGCCGAAGCCGGCTGCGACGCCGTCAAGTTCCAGAAGCGCACCCCGGAGATCTGCACCCCGCGCGACCAGTGGGACATCGAGCGCGACACCCCCTGGGGCCGGATGACGTACATCGACTACCGTCACCGCGTCGAGTTCGGCGAGGCCGAGTACCAGGCCATCTCCGAGCACTGCGCCAAGCGCGGCATCGACTGGTTCGCCTCCCCGTGGGACACCGAGGCCGTCGCCTTCCTGGAGAAGTTCGACGTCCCCGCCCACAAGGTCGCCTCCGCCTCCCTCACCGACGACGAGCTGCTGCGCGCCCTGCGCGCCACCGGCCGCACGATCATCCTCTCCACCGGCATGTCGACCCCGCGCCAGATCCGCCACGCGGTCGAGGTCCTCGGCTCGGACAACATCCTTCTCTGCCATGCCACTTCGACGTACCCGGCCAAGGCCGAGGAGCTCAACCTGCGGGTCATCAACACCCTCCAGCAGGAGTACCCCAACGTCCCGATCGGCTACAGCGGCCATGAGACCGGCCTCCAGACGACCCTCGCCGCCGTCGCCCTCGGCGCCGCGTTCGTCGAGCGCCACATCACCCTCGACCGCGCCATGTGGGGCTCCGACCAGGCCGCCTCCGTCGAGCCGCAGGGCCTCACCCGCCTCGTCCGCGACATCCGCACCATCGAGGCCTCGCTCGGCGACGGCGTCAAGAAGGTGTACGAGTCCGAGCTCGGCCCGATGAAGAAGCTCCGCCGGGTCGCGGGCGTCGTCGCCGAGGGCACCGAGGCGGCCCCGGCCGCCGAGCCGGTCGCGGTCTGACGGGCCGACCGGTGAACCTCGCCTTCGTCGAGAGCCCGGTCCAGCTCCTGAACGTCCTGGAGTGGGCCTACACAGAGGGAGGCGGCGACCGGGTCCTCACGGACATCACGGTCGTCGTCCTCCCCCCGGTCGACCCGATGTCGCGCGGTCAGCTGCGCCGGATGGCGGAGCTGGCCCGCGACGAGGGCGTCAACGTCCGCTGGCAGGAGGCGCGCGGCGGCGCGGGCGCCCCCCTGAAGAGCCTGCGCGAGCTGTCCGGACTCGTCCGCAGGGCGGAACACGTCGTCATCGGCGACCCGTTCTCCCGGTACGTACAACTCCTGCTCACCATGGTCCGGGCCCGCCGCCTCACCGTGGTCGACGACGGCACGGCCACCATGGAGTTCGTCGCCCAGCTCGCGCGCGGCGAACGCCTGGTGCGCTGGCACCGCAAGGGCAGCTCGGGCCCGCGCGAACTGGTCCTGGCCCCGGTCACGGCCCGCGCCCGCAGCCGCTTCACCCCGTCCGCCGACCGTACGGTCGAGGTCTTCACGGCCATGCCGGTCGAGGCTCCGCCCGGCGTGAGAGTCACCCCCAACACCTTCGCCTGGACCCGTGCCCGCTTCGGCCCGCCGCTGCTGACCAAGGGCGCGGACCTGGTCGGCACGTCGCTGGTCGAGACGGGCGTGGTCGACCGGGACCAGTACCTGGAGGCCGTCGCGTCCCTGTCCCGCACCCACGGCGCGACCCGCTACTTCGCGCACCGCCGCGAGTCCACCGAAAAGCTCCACGCCCTGGAGGCCGCCACCGGCCTGGAGATCGTCCGCCCCGATCTCCCCCTGGAACTCATCGCCCGCCGCGGCCCCATCGGCCGCACGGTCCTCAGCTTCCCCTCCACGGTCGTCCACACCCTGCCCCTCGCCCTGGCCGGCACCGAGGTGAAGGTCGCCGTCTGCGACATCGCCCCGGAATGGCTCCGCGACACGGCGTCCCCCCGCGCCCAGGGCTTCCTGAGCGGCGTCACGGAAACCGCCCGCGACGTACAGCGTCTGGCGCCCTGGCGGGCGACGGCGGTGACGGAGGCGTGAGGGGCAACGGCACCACCTTGTACGACAACGTGACACCTGCACCCTGGGGTGTCACGTTTCCGTTCGGCAGCACGACCGGTAACCGTCGGACGGCCGTGGTCCGCACGTCGTAGGACGGAGTCCACTTGAGTCGCGGGTTCGCCATTCCCCGGGTCTGGGCCTGTGCGATCGGTATCCGGTCGAACGGATACCGGTGATGCCCGGGGCAGCCTGCCCGCCGCACCCGTGTCCCGCCGTGATCGGGAGTGAGGCGAACCGGCTGCTCCGCGCCCGTTCCGCCAGATGCTCCGGGCCTTCGAGCTTCTCGGCGTGCCCACGGCGTGATCGCTGCTTCGCCCGCGGAAGGCCGAACGAGTCGGTTTGCCGGGGGGCGACCTGTTCAGCCGGCCCCCGGCAAACCGATGAATCTGCGAACCGAGCAATCAGCCGCTGACGTTGACGACCTTCAGCTCAATGGGCCAAGCGTTGGTGCCGCATTTCAGAACCGAGGCAGCTTCGGTGGCCCCCTTGCGCCAGCCCTTGCTGCCGCGGTACGGCCCATTCACGCGACCTGCGCTGGCACACTTGGCCTCCACGTACCAGGAGCCGTTCCCCTTGTTGCACCAAGCGACGGCGTCGTTCAGGCTTCCGTGGCTCACGTAGGCACTGCAGCCGCTCGGCTTGGGCACAGCGGCACTGGCTGCCGGTACGAAGCCCAACGTCACACCGGTGGCCACCATGCTGATGGCCGATGCCATCACTCCGAACTTCATTCGGGTGTGGTTCATGACAAATCCCTCCCTCGGAATGAGCCGACAGACGGCTCTCGGGAACGGTGCCAAAGATCACTGCCAGTCCGCATCCGGCCTTGGGAGGATGCGCTATTCGATCAGTGGTCGGTTGTGTCCGGCATCGAAGTATGGGAATCAGGACCGGAGTTGATGGGGATGTTCTGCTGGGCTCAGTGGCGGGCGGCCGGTGGCTGATTCGTCGGGGAGCCATGCCTCCGCCGGCGAATGAACGATGGCGTACCCCGACCCGGGGCGGCGCATGGGTCAGGGTTTGTTGGGGGTGAGCCCCGATAGCGGACAGCGGTGGGCGGACGTGAGCATCTGAACATGCAGACACCGGAGTTGACGGAGCGACAGAACACGACGGCCAGGACGGCGTTCCTCTCGGGTCCGGCCCTGATGGCCGGGTACGGAGCGGTGCGGCTGATCGGGCGCGCCGTCAGTGACTACGGGCCCGGTGTGTGGTGGTCGCTGGCGCATCTGCTGTTCCTGGCCGGGGTGCTCGCATTCGTGCCGGTGTTCCTGGGGCTGCGGAAGCTTGCCGGGGAGCGAGGCGGCAGGAGGGTCGCCGTCGAGGTGGCCGCCGGGGTCGGGCTGCTCGGTGCGGCGGCGGTGGCGGTGCAGGCGGTGATCGACCTGGCGGCCGGGTTCGTCGCGGCGGACAAAGAGGCCATGAGCGAGATCTTCGATCGGGTGCAGGGCGTGCCCGGTGTGATGCCGTTGGTCTACACCGTGGTGCCGATGCTGTTCTGGCTCGGGCTGCTGGCCCTCGTCACCCTGCTCGCGTTCCTCCGCCGTGACCTGGTCCGGGCGTGGGCGCCGGTGCTGGTGCTGACGGGCACCGTGCTGATGGCCGTGAGCCTGGATCTGCTGCCGGTCGGAGCCCTCTGTCTCGGGGTGGCACTGATGCCGGTACGCCGGGGGCTCTCCGCCTGACGGTGCCCGATGGTCGACCTGGCCGACCTGGGTGGTCGGAGTGGTCGGTCATGGCGCAAAGGGGGCGAGTTTACCCACGCCGCCATCACCTCACACGCCACGACGCAGTCATTTATTCGTCTATGTGGCTGAACTTTTCTTGTTTCATGGTCAGTTGACGGGGGAAGGGCCTTACCCTTCACCAGGTGAGCCAGTTGATGTCCCGCGATTCCGATGCCCAGCCGTCCACGGAAGAGGAACTGCCCGGCACCCTACCCGAGGCCCTGCGTGCCGAACTGATCGCCTTCCGGCGTGATCTGCACATGCACCCCGAGCTGGGCAACCAGGAGTTCCGTACCACCGCGGCCATCAAGGCCCGGCTGGAGAAGGCGGGGCTGGAACCACGGGTACTCGACACCGGGACCGGGCTCCTGTGCGACGTGGGCAGGCGGGAAGGCGACCCGCGTCCCATGCTCGCTCTGCGCGCGGACATCGACGCTCTGCCCATCCCGGACACCAAGGCGGGCGTCCCCTACCGGTCCACCGTTCCCGACCGGGCGCACGCCTGCGGGCACGACATCCACACCACCTCGGTCCTCGGCGCCGGGCTCGTGCTGGCCGAGCTCGACCGGCAGGGGCTGCTTCCGCGGCCGGTGCGGCTGATCTTCCAGCCGGCCGAGGAGGTGCTGCCCGGCGGTGCGCCCGACACCATCGCGTCCGGGGCGCTGGAGGGTGTCGGGCGGATCATCGGGGTGCACTGCGACCCGAAGGTGGACGTGGGGCGGATCGGACTGCGGGTCGGGGCGATCACCTCGGCCTGCGACCGGCTGGAGGTGTCGCTCGACGGCCCCGGCGGGCACACCGCCCGGCCGCATCTGACCACTGACCTGGTCACCGCCGCCGCCAAGGTCGCCACCGAGGTGCCCGCACTGCTGGCCCGCCGGGTCGACGCACGGGCCGGGCTCGCCGTCACCTGGGGCCGGCTGGAGGCCGGGCACGCCTGCAATGTGATCCCGCAGCATGCCGAACTCTCCGGCACGGTCCGCTGCCTGGAACTGGCGGCGTGGCGGGAGGCGCCGGATCTGGTGCACGCGGCGGTCGACGAGGTGGCCGGGATGCACGGGGCCAAAACGCTGATCAACTACGTCCGGGGCGTCCCGCCCGTCGTGAACGACGCCGACGTGATCGATCTGCTCGCGAGGGCGATGACCGCACGCCGCGGTTCGTCTGCGATCGAGGACACCGAACAGAGCCTCGGCGGTGAGGACTTCTCCTGGTACCTGGAACACGTCCCCGGAGCCATGGCCCGGCTCGGGGTCCGTACCCCCGGTGACACCGCCCGGCTCGACCTGCATCGCGGTGATTTCGACGCCGACGAGGAGGCGATCACGGTGGCGGTGGAGCTCTTCACCGCCTCCGCGTTGCTCAACGGCAACCATCCGTAACCGGACAGGTCACCCCTGGTTCGCGACGATCCGATAACGGCTTCCGTACAGGGCTTTATCTGACATCTACGCGCGTTACGATCGCGGCGAAACCAGCGCCGGAAGAGGCGCTTCGGTCAGGTTTGAAGGAGCCTTCCCTTGCGCCGGATCACCCGGATTGCCACCGTGGGCCTTGCGTCCGCGGCGCTTGCGCTCAGTGCCACCGCCTGTGGCGGTAAGTCCTCGTCGGATGCTGGTTCCGATTCCAAGGGAGCCAAGACCGCCCTTGCGTACGACATCGGAGGCCGTGGCGACCAGTCGTTCAACGACGCTGCCTACGCCGGACTGGCCAAGGCCGAGAAGGAACTCGGCTTCAAGGGCACCGAGGCCGAACCGTCCGACGGTGAGTCGGACGCCGACAAGGTGCAGCGTCTCACCACGCTGGCCCGCGCCGGCAACAACCCGGTGATCGGTGTCGGATTCGCGTACGCGCCCGCCATCAAGAAGGTCGCGCCGAAGTTCCCGAAGATCACCTTCGGGATCATCGACGACGCCTCGGTGACCGACAAGAACATCACCAACCTGGTCTTCAACGAGGAGCAGGGCTCGTACCTCGCCGGCGTCGCGGCCGCCAAGGTCACCAAGACGAAGACGGTCGGCTTCATCGGCGGTGTGGAGACCCCGCTGATCAAGAAGTTCCAGGCGGGCTTCGAGCAGGGCGTGAAGGACACCGACCCGTCGGTGAAGGTCCTGTCGCAGTACCTGACCCAGCCGCCGAACTTCGACGGCTTCTCCAAGCCCGACCTCGGCAAGGCCGCCGCCCAGGGGCAGCTCGACAAGAAGGCCGATGTCGTCTACGCCGCGGCCGGTCTCGCCGGCTCGGGCTCGATCGAGGCCACGGCCAAGGCGGGCAAGTGGGCCATCGGCGTCGACTCCGACCAGTACAGCCAGAAGGGTCTGGCGGCCTACAAGGCGCAGATCCTGACCTCGGTCACCAAGGACGTCTCGGGTTCCGTCTTCAACCTGATCAAGTCTGTCAAGGACGGCAAGCCGCAGACCGGTGAGATCCGCTACGGCCTGGACAAGGACGGTGTCGGCCTGGCCGACTCCAACCCGGCCTTCACGAAGATGACCGAGGTCATCGCCGCTGTCGACAAGGCGAAGAAGGCCATCGTCGACGGCACGGTCACGGTCAAGACCACCCCGTAACAGCAACTGCCGTACAGCTGGTTTCCCCGGGCCCGGAGCGCGCAGTCCTGCCGCTCCGGGCTCAGGGGGTGCTCATCGAAGAAGTTCCGCCCGTCGCAGCGTCCTGGTGCCCCTCCCGGCAACAGCCGCACAGGCCCAGGACCGAGCCCCTCGCGATGCTGTGTGCGTTGCCTTACGATTCGGCAGCACTACGCGTGTAGACGGCCCTCCGGCGCGATAGCTTCGCCCCGCCCCTGCCCCTTTGCCCCGCTCCTGTCCGGCCAAGGAGAGTGCGTCATCAACGCGTCCACCAGCCCCCCCGCCGTAGAACTGCACGGCATCACCAAGCGTTTCCCAGGCGTCGTCGCCAACCACGACATCGACATCACTATCCGTAAGGGAACCGTTCACGCCCTCGTCGGTGAGAACGGCGCCGGCAAGTCCACTCTGATGAAGATCCTGTACGGCATGCAGAAGCCGGACGAGGGCACCATCACGGTCGACGGGGTCGAGGTGGCGTTCGGCAGCCCGGCCGACGCCATCGAGCGCGGCATCGGCATGGTGCACCAGCACTTCATGCTCGCCGACAACTTCACCGTCCTCGAGAACGTGGTTCTCGGCGGCGAGAAACTGCATGGGATCGGCTCCGCCGCACGCAAGAAGATCGTGGAGATCTCGGACGCGTACGGTCTGGGGGTCCGGCCCGACGCGCTCGTCGAGGACCTCGGCGTCGCCGACCGGCAGCGCGTGGAGATCCTCAAGGTCCTCTACCGGGGCGCCCGCATCCTGATCCTGGACGAGCCGACGGCCGTGCTCGTTCCGCAGGAGGTCGACGCGCTCTTCGACAACCTGCGCGAGCTCAAGGCAGAGGGCCTGACCGTCATCTTCATCTCGCACAAGCTGGGCGAGGTGCTGTCGGTCGCCGACGACATCACGGTGATCCGCCGCGGTACGACGGTCGGCACCGCCGACCCGGCGAACACCACCACCAAGCAGCTTGCCGAGCTGATGGTCGGCAGCGAACTGCCCTCGCCCGAGACCCGGGAATCCACGGTGACGGACGTTCCGATGCTCCGTGTCGAGAATCTCGCGCTCGGCGTCACCGACCCGGACGGCGTGGTACGTGACGTGCTGGCCGGCATCGACTTCACCATCCACAAGGGTGAGGTTTTGGGCATCGCCGGTGTCGAGGGCAACGGCCAGACCGAGTTGATCGAGGCACTGGTCGGCATGCGGGACCCCGACCACGGGGCGATCACCCTCGACGGTGACGACATCTCGCACGTCCCCACGCGCAAGCGACGCGAGAGCGGTATCGGTTACATCCCCGAGGACCGGCACAGGCACGGCGTGCTGCTGGAGGCCTCGCTCTGGGAGAACCGAATCCTCGGCCACGTCACGGAAAAGCCCAACAGCCGGGGCTGGCTGCTGGACATCAAGGCGGCCCGCGCCGACACCGAACGGATCGTGCGCGAGTACGACGTCCGCACCCCGGGCATCGAGGTCACCGCGGCCTCCCTCTCCGGTGGCAACCAGCAGAAGCTGATCGTCGGCCGGGAGATGAGCCACGCTCCGAAACTGCTGATTGCCGCGCACCCCACCCGCGGAGTGGATGTCGGTGCACAGGCGCAGATCTGGGACCAGATCCGGGAGGCGCGCCGCGAGGGTCTCGCCGTCCTGCTCATCTCGGCGGACCTGGACGAGCTGATCGGGCTCTCCGACACCCTGCGCGTCATGTACCGCGGCCGACTGGTCGCCGACGCCGACCCCGGCACCATCACCCCGGAGGAACTGGGCTCGGCCATGACCGGCGCCGCCACCGGTCATCTCGAGGCAGCACCGGAGGACGAGGACCGATGAAGAAATTCGACAAGGACCGGCTGATCCTGGGCTTCGCCGGCCCCGTTCTCGCCCTGGTCGTCGCCTTTGCGCTCACCACCGCGGTGCTGCTCGCCTCGGGCAAGAACCCGTTCGAGCCGTATCGGCTGATGTTCGACTCGGCGATGTACGCCGATGTGCAGGTGCTGATCATCAACCAGGCGGGTACGTACTACCTCGCCGCCCTCGCGGTCGCCGTCGGCTTCCGGATGAACCTCTTCAACATCGGTGTCGACGGCCAGTACCGGCTCGCCGCGATGGTGGCCGCGCTGGTCGGCGCGAGCGTCGACCTTCCGGGGGCGCTGCAGATCGCGCTGATCGTGATCGTCGCGATGCTGGTCGGCGCCTTCTGGGCAGGGATCGCCGGCTTCCTCAAGACCACGCGAGGGGTGAGCGAGGTCGTCTCGACGATCATGCTCAACTCCATCGCGACCGCGCTGATCGCCTGGCTGATCCTGCCGAAGAACTTCGGTGTGCAGCCCGCCGGCTCCAACAACCTGACCACCGGCGACATCCCGGAGTCCGCCTGGTTCCCCGGCCTGTCCATGGGAGCGGAGGCGGGGGAGATCTACGGATTCACCTTCGTCGCGGCCGCCTGCGGTGTCATCTACTGGTTCGTCCTGAACCGCACCCGCTTCGGCTTCGACCTGCGGGCCACGGGCGAGAGCGAGAGCGCCGCCCAGGCCTCCGGTGTGGACGCCAAGAAGATGGTCCTCACCTCGATGCTGATCTCCGGAGCCGTCGCCGGTCTCGCCGGCATGCCGACACTCCTCGGTGACACGCACACCTACAGCCTCGACTTCCCGACCGGAATCGGTTTCACCGGCATCACCATCGCCCTGCTGGGCCGGAACAACCCGGTCGGCATCGCCTTCAGCGCCCTGCTGATCGCCTTCCTGGACAAGACGTCCGCCTCGCTCGACCAGTTCGGGTACGAGAAGGAGATCGCCACGATCATGCAGGGCCTGATCGTGATCTCGGTCGTCGTCAGCTACGAACTCGTGCGCCGTTACGGAACCCGCCGCCAGCAGCAGAAGGTCGGCGAGGAACTCGCCGCCGGCCATGCCCTCACGACCGAGAAGGAGGCCGCACTGTGAGCGCAACCCAGGTTTCCGCCGCGAGCGTCGCCCCCAAGAAGGGCGGCGGCCGCCGCAAGCTCACCCTGCCCGTCATCCTGCTGATCATCGCGGGCGGGCTCGCGCTGGTCTCGCTCGTCCGCCTGATCAGCGGTGCCAACGACGTGACCTCCGTGGGGCAGGTCGCGGGCGCCCTCGAACTCGCGGTCCCGATCGGCCTCGCCGGACTCGGCGGTCTGTGGGCCGAGCGTGCGGGTGTCGTCAACATCGGTCTCGAAGGCATGATGATCCTGGGCACCTGGTTCGGCGCCTGGGCCGGGTTCCAGTGGGGCCCGTGGGTGGGTGTCCTGTTCGGCATCATCGGTGGCGCCCTCGGTGGCCTGCTGCACGCGGTCATCACCGTCACCTTCGGGGTGAACCACATCGTCTCCGGTGTGGCCATCAACATCCTCGCGGTAGGGCTGACCCGCTACCTCTCCAACTACGCCTTCGACGGCGTCGAGGGAGGTTCGTCCAAGCAGTCCCCGCGGATCGAGGCGATCGACCGGATCACCATTCCGGGGCTGTCGGACTGGCTTCTCGATCTCCAGCAGAAACACTGGTTCCTCGTCTCCGACATCGCCGGGGTCGTCGGTGGCCTGGTCACCAACCTGTCCTGGCTGACCGTCGTCGCGCTGCTGCTGGTCCCCGGCACCTGGTGGGTGCTGTGGCGCACCTCGTTCGGCCTGCGGCTGCGCTCCTGCGGCGAGAGCCCGGTCGCCGCCGAGTCGCTCGGCGTCAACGTCTACAAGTACAAGTACATCGCCGTCGTCGTCTCCGGTGGTCTGGCCGGACTCGCCGGCGCCTTCCTGGCGATCGTCTCCACCGGCATCTACCAGGAGAGCCAGACCGGTGGCCGCGGTTACATCGGTCTCGCCGCGATGATCTTCGGTAACTGGATGCCCGGTGGGATGGCGCTCGGTGCGGGCCTGTTCGGCTTCACCGACAGCCTCAAGCTGCGCGGCGGTGCCGAGAATGTGCACGCGATGCTTCTGCTGCTCGCGATTCTGCTGGTGGTCGTGCTGCTCTGGCAGCTGTACCGGAAGAAGTACGTGGCCGCAGTGGCCTCGGCAGCGGTCTCCGCGCTGCTCTTCACCTGGTACGTGCTGACGGACCAGGTGCCGAGCCAGTTCGTAGACGCCGCTCCGTACGTCACGACACTGCTGGTCCTCTCGCTCTCGGCGCAACGCCTGCGCATGCCGAAGGCGGACGGTCTCGTCTACCGGAAGGGCCAGGGCAAGTGACGGCCGCCGCGGAGGTCGACTGGGCGGCGCTGCGGAGCGCCGCACGGTCCGTGATGACCCGTGCGTACGTCCCGTACTCGCACTACCCGGTCGGTGCCGCGGCGCGCGTCGACGACGGCCGTACGGTGTCCGGCTGCAACGTCGAGAACGCCTCGTACGGCATCGGGCTGTGCGCCGAGTGCGGCCTGGTCTCCCAGCTGCACGCCACCGGGGGCGGCAGGCTCACCCACTTCACCTGCGTGGACGGGGCGGGCGAGATCCTGGTGCCGTGCGGCCGGTGCAGGCAGCTGCTGTACGAGTTCGGCGGCCCCGAACTGGTCCTGGAGACGCCGGACGGGCTGCGCACGCTCGACGAGATGCTGCCGCAGGCGTTCGGCCCGGACCACCTGAAGTAACGGGCTGCCGCAGCGCGCTCACCGTGGCCCTCCCGCCCGTCGGGAGGGCCACCCCCAGCTCCACCCTCTATGCGCGTAGAGTCATTCGGGACTCTTGCGTACCGTACGTACCGGCCGGAAGGACTCCCAGGACATGGACGCCATCTCCGTCATCCGCACCAAGCGGGACCGAGGCGAGCTGACCCCCGAGCAGATCGACTGGGTCATCGACGCGTACACCCGCGGTGAGGTCGCCGACGAGCAGATGTCCGCGCTGGCCATGGCGATCCTGCTGAACGGCATGAACCGCACCGAGATCGCCCGCTGGACCGCCGCGATGATCGCCTCCGGCGAGCGGATGGACTTCGCGTCGCTCTCCCGGCCCACCACCGACAAGCACTCCACCGGCGGCGTCGGCGACAAGATCACCCTGCCGCTCGCCCCGCTGGTCGCCGCCTGCGGCGCCGCCGTTCCGCAGCTCAGCGGCCGGGGCCTCGGCCACACCGGCGGCACCCTGGACAAGCTGGAGTCCATCCCCGGCTGGCGCGCCCACCTCTCCAACGAGGAGATGCTGAACGTCCTGGACACCACCGGCGCGGTGATCTGCGCCGCCGGTGACGGGCTCGCCCCCGCCGACAAGAAGCTGTACGCGCTCCGCGATGTCACCGGCACCGTCGAGGCCATCCCGCTCATCGCCAGCTCCATCATGTCCAAGAAGATCGCCGAGGGCACCGGCGCGCTCGTCCTGGACGTCAAGGTCGGCTCCGGCGCCTTCATGAAGACCATCGAGGACGCCCGCGAACTGGCCTCCACCATGGTCGCCCTGGGCACCGACAGCGGAGTGCGCACCGTCGCCCTGCTCACCGACATGGCCACCCCGCTGGGCCTGACCGCGGGCAACGCCCTGGAGGTGCGCGAATCGGTCGAGGTGCTGGCCGGCGGCGGCCCGAAGGACGTCGTCGACCTCACCCTCGCCCTGGCCCGCGAGATGCTGGACGCGGCCGGGCTCAAGGACGCCGACCCGGAGAAGGCCCTCGCCGACGGCTCCGCGATGGACGTCTGGCGCCGCATGATCTCCGCCCAGGGCGGCGACCCCGACGCCACGCTCCCGGTCGCCCGCGAGCAGCACGTGGTCACGGCCCCGTCCACCGGCGTACTGACCCGCCTGGACGCGTACGACATCGGCGTCGCCGCCTGGCGCCTCGGCGCGGGCCGGGCCCGCAAGGAGGACCCGGTCCAGGCGGGCGCGGGCGTCGAACTGCACGCCAAGCCGGGCGACACGGTGACGGCCGGACAGCCGCTGCTGACGCTGCACACCGACACCCCGGAGAAGTTCGACTACGCGCTGAAGGCCCTGCCCGACGCGTACGACATCGCCCCGGCCGGCACGGCCTTCACCGCCACCCCGGTGGTGCGGGAACGTATCGCCTGACCTGCGGTTTCCTCGTACGGGTGAACGGGACCGGTGGACCGCCGCCGGTCCCGTTCGGCGTGCTGGACTCGGTGACGCCCCGACAGGAGGAGACCGCCATGAGCGCACCCGCCGTCGAGCCCGCACCGGGCCACGGTCAGGAATGGGACGACCTCGTCCGGATCTGGGAGGAGACGGATGCGCCCGAGGGCTGCAAGGTGGAGATCATCGAGGGGATCGTCACCGTGGAGCCACCGCCGTCCAAGGACCACAATCTCACCGCCGCGCGGCTGCAGCGCAGGCTTTACTCCGTGCTTCCGGAGGACTGGGAGATCTTCCAGACCCTCGGCGTCCCGGTGCCGGGGCGGGCCGGGCTCTACATCCCCGATCTGGTCGTCGTACCGGACGCAGTGGTGATCGGGCCGGGCAACCGCGTCCCGGCCGAGGAGGCGCGGCTCGTCGTCGAGATCACCTCGCAGGCCAACGCCAACCACGACCGCATCGGCAAGGTGCACGGATACGCGAAGGCCGGTGTCGAGCTGTTCCTGCTGCTCGACCCGTGGCACTCGGGCCGCCCCACCGCCACGCTCTACGGGGAGCCCGACAGCGGCACCTACCGGGTGCTGGACACGGTCGAGTACGGGGAGAAGCTGACGCTGCCCCAGCCGTTCGGGCTGGACCTGGACACCGGGATTTTCCCGGTCAGCTGAGCGATGTCGCGATGCCGGTCCTCCCGGTGCGGTCCGGAAACGCGAGCGGCCCGCCGGGGCGGAGGAATCCGTCCCGGCGGGCCGCCGTCATGCGGTCGGGGTGGCTATGCGCTCACTTGCCGAAGTACGCGTTGTAGATCGACACCGACGACTTGTTGCCCTTCTTGTCCGTGACGTTCGCCCGGTAGGAGATGGACTTCCCCTTGGCCGGGTTCTTCACGGAGATCTTGCCCGCCTTGACCGTGGACTTCTTCCAGGTCTTGCCGGCGTCGTAACTGACGTACACCGTCAGAGACTTGAGGTTCTTCCCGGCAGCCGCGCCCTGCACCGTCACGGGCACGGAAGCGGTCCGGCCGGCCGTGACCTTGCTGTCCGCGGTGACATTGGGCGTGAACCGCACCGTGGAGACCGGCAGCATGACCGGGCCCGAGGTCCGCTGGGAGCGGAAGGTCCAGCTCGCGTCGATCCGGGTGGAGACCGGGGACAGCTTGGTGCTGCGCCGGGCCGAGGTCGTCAGCCGGTAGTCGGCGGCGGCGGACGGAACGGCGATGGGGGTGTCGCCGAGCAGCGGGTCCTCGTTCTGGGCGAGCTTCTTGCCGTTGCGGTACAGCACCGTCGTGGCCGAACTGTAGGCGGAACCACCGATGTTGCCCTGCCCGTCGGCCACCAGCGGCAGCATTCCGACGATGTCGTTGCCGTCACGGAGGATGCCGTACTCGGAGCTGACCGCGGGGCCGAACACCGCGGTGTTGACCTTCTTCGTGTAGGACTTGCCCGCCTTGAAGGACTGCGGGGCGCCGAGGGAGTACGACGCGTCGGTCACCGGGTAGCCGTCCGCGTCGACTCCGCCGTCCTGCTCGAAGTCGAAGCTCCACTTCACCTTGTCGGCGGTGGAGACGTAGGAGGTGACATTGCCGGGGATCTTGTGGAACGACCAGGCCGACCAGCCGCCGTCCGAGTCGGGCAGCATGCCCGAGGCGGCGAATTCACCGGTCTTGCGTATGGCGGGCGAGCCGAGGGAGACACCCACCTTGGCCAGCTGGCCGGCGGTGTACTTCCGCTCGAAACCGGTGGCCGCCTGGGTCACCGGACCGCCGGCCACGATGTCGTACCGGGTCGAGGCTCCCTTGGACCAGCTGCTGATCCAGTGCTGGGAGAGCGAACCGTCGGTCACCTTCGGGCCGAAGTGCGCGGTGCGGAAGTTCTTGTACGTGTCGAGGACCCAGCCGTAGGAGTAGCCGCCTTCATCGGCGGTGAGCTGGAGGTCGGGCGCGGCCAGCAGGGACGTCGTCCCGGTGGCGGGCACGGTGATGTTCACCGGCTTCGCCTTGCGCGCGTCGAGCGTCACGGTGAGGTTCTTGGTGACGTCCAGCTTCGGCTGGGCCAGCCAGTCGGTGCCCTTGGAGTAGTCCTCGGGGTCGACGGTGACGCCCGTGTTCAGTACGTATCCGCCGGCGGGGACCCGGACCTTGGCCGTACCGTCGGTGCTCGTCGGGGCGAGCCACTGGCCGAGCGCCTTTCCGGTGAGACCGAAGAGGTCGGAATCGGCGAACTGGGCGGGCTTGCCGTCGCGCCCGATGGTCTTGACCGTGAGGTCGTAGGACTCGATCTCCCGCTCGACCGCGGCGGCGGTGCGGACGCTCTGGCCGCCGCCCGTCGCGACGACGTACGCGGAGTAGGTGCCGTCCGTCGTGCCGCCGAGCTTGGTGTTCACGGTCAGCGGCACATCCGCGGTGCCGCCCGCGGGGACGGTCACCTTGTCGGCGCCGAGGCCGAAGAAGCCGGCCGGGGCGGGCTTGCCCTTCGGGTTGGTGGTCGTGACCGCCAGGTCCAGGGTGACATCGGTCGTGCCGAGGTTGCGGTACGTCACCTTCTTGGTGACCGGGGTGTCATCGGTGTGCGGCCACTGCTGCACCCCGAAGCTCACCGAGACCGGGTCGGCGACGACGGTCTGGGTGATCGCCCGGTCCACCGCGATCCGGCCCGAGCCCTGTTCGAACGGCGTGTACGCGCCCGGCTTGGTCGAGGCCGTCAGCGCGCCCTTGAGCTCGGCGTACTTCCACTCCGGGTGCTGCTGCTTGAGGAGCGCCGCGGCACCCGCGACGTGCGGGGTCGCCATCGACGTACCGGAGATCGTCAGGTAGCCGGGCGGGTTCTGCCCGACCTCCTGGTCGATGGCGGAGCCGGGTGCGGCCGCCGCCGTGATGTCCACGCCGGGGGCGGTGACATCGGGCTTGATCGCCCCGTCGCCGATGCGCGGGCCACGGCTGGAGAAGTCGGCCAGCTGGTCCTTGTCGTCGACCGCGCCGACGGTCAGCGCGGCGTCCGCGCTGCCCGGGGAGTCGACCGTACCGGCCGCGTCGCCCTCGTTGCCCGCCGCGATGGCGAACAGGACGCCCTGGTCGGCCGACAGCTTGTTGACCGCCGCTTCGAGCGGGTCGATCTCGGGGGTGTCGCCGCCGCTGAGGCTCAGGTTGATGATGTCGGCGCCCTGTGCGACCGCCCACTCCATGCCGGCCAGGATGCCGGAGTCGTCGCCGAAGCCGTCGTCGTCGAGCACCTTGCCTTCCAGCAGCTTGGCGTCCGGGGCCACCCCCTTGAACTTGCCGCCCGACTTGGCGCCCGAACCGGCCGCGATCGAGGAGACGTGGGTGCCGTGGCCGACCCGGTCCTTGGTGTCGGGCGAGGCGGTGAAGTTCTTCGTGCCGAGGATCCGGCCCTGGAGATCGGGGTGGGTGGCGTCCACGCCGGTGTCCAGTACGGCGATCTTGACGCCCTTTCCGGTGTAACCGGCCTTCCAGGCGGCAGGGGTGCCGATCTGCGGCACGCTCTTGTCGAGGCTGGCCCGGCGCACGCCGTCCAGCCAGACCCGGTCGATACCGGCGGCCGTGGTGCGCTGCGCACTGTGCGCCGCCTTGGCGGTGAGTGCCTGCCAGATGTCCTGGGCGTCGCGCTGCGGCGTGGTCACCGACTGGGCGTTCAGCGAGTTCAGGGTCCGGTCGACCCGGGTGGAGCCCGCGTTCCGGACCTCGGCCTTGGCGGTCGCGGCCTGGGCGCCCCGGTAGGAGACGATCAGCTTCAGGCCCGACTTCTGGGCCCTGCGGTTCTCCGCCCGGCTCAGCTCGGTGATGTCGAACAGCCGGCGGTCCAGCTTGCCGGAGCTGATCAGCCGGTGTGCGTCGGCCGGGACGAGCAGGGTGTGCCCGTCGCGTATCTGCCGCTGCACGGGTATGTGTTCGCGCCCGTGGGCGGCCCGGAAGGACATGACCTCGCCCTTGGCGTCCACGGTGACGCGGTCGCCGGTGATGAGCGTCAGTTCGTGCCCGGTGGCGGACCCGGCGCCGACCGGGCGGGCGGTGCCGGAGCGGGCGGCGTCGGGCTGTGCCATGGCCGGGGTGGTCATCCCGGCCGCGAGTGCCACGGCGGCGGCCGCGGCGACGGTCGAAACACACGCGTTCTTCACGTGTCTGCGCAACTCTCCCCCTGGAGAATCAGGCGGCCCCCGAGGGGCCACTGGTCAGTCGGCACCGATGGGACGCCGGTGCCGGCCGGTTCACGTACCTAGAGGGGGAATTGACGGAGAAGGTTCACAGAAACCGCACAGGTAAGCGGAGTTGACGGAAGTTCATCGGTCCCGGGCGGGCACGGGGCGTGCGCCGGGCCGGGCGGCCCGGACAGGACGGGGGCCGGGCAGCGATGAGTTTCGGCCGCCGGACCGGTCTCCCAGATGTGGAACCCATGACCCCGAACCTTCTCGTCGTCACCGGCCGCGTCACCAGGGCCGCGGTGCCGGTACTCTGCGCCGAGCTGGAGACGCTGCTGTACGACCCCGACGGCGCCGTCCGCGCCCCGGACGCGGGGGTGGACTGCGACGTGGGCGGGGTCGTGCACGTGGATCTGGCTCTGGTCGAGGCGATAGCGCGGCTGGGGCTCGTCGCGCGCCGGGCGGGCGGCAGCAGACTGCGGCTGCGCAATGTGCCGCCCGAACTGCAGGGCCTGCTCGACCTGGTCGGGCTGGCCGACGTGGTGGACGTGGGGTGCGGAACGGGAACGGGGACGGGGGTGGGGGCCGAGGCGGGGGAGAGCGGGGGCTGAGCGTGCGAGCCGACCCCGGCCCCGCCCCGCTCAGTCCGCGGAACCGAGCCGGGCCCGTACGCAGACCACCTGCGTGAGCCGGGCCGTCCCGCCGTCGACCGGCGGCGCCGATGCCGAGAGGAGCGGGGCCGGGGTGGCGGCGGGGTGCCGGGCCGAGTGGCCGATGCCGTCGTCGCAGGCGGACTCGGGCTGCGGCCCCGGCTCACCGCCCGGCCCGGAGGGCCGGGCCGAACCGGGCCCGGGGCCGCCGGTGGCGGACGGCTCGCCCATCCACTGGGTCAGCCCCCAGCCACCGGCCGCCAGTACCACCCAGCCGGTCACCAGCCCGTTCCGTATACCGCGTCTCACGCCGCGTCGGCGTCGAGATGGTCCGGCAGCCCGAAGAGCGGGAACCAGCGCGGGGTGTCCAGGAAGCAGTGCATCCCGGTGATGGCCCCGTCCGAGATGTCGATGACCTGCACCGCCCACGGCACGAACCCGGGCCCGTCCGGATCCGGCTTGTAGTGCGCGAACGCCGGGGTGCCGTTCGCCGACGTCGCCACCAGGCGGGAGCCCGCACAGCTTGCGCCGATGGAGAGCATGAAGCCGGTGATGTCGTCGTGCCCCTGGAGCCAGAGGTCGAACGGCGGCATGGTCATCACGGCGTCCTCATGGAGCAGCGCGGTCAGCGCCGCCATGTCGTAGCCCTCGAAGGCCGCCACGTACCGCTCAAGGAGCTTGCGCTGCTCCTCGTCGAGCGGATTCGCGGCGTCGGCGGCCTCGCCCTTGTGTTCGGTGAGGGTGGCCCGCGCCCGCTGGAGGGCGCTGTTGACCGAGGCGACCGAGGTGTCGAGCAGCTCGGCGACCTCGCTCGCCTTCCAGGCCAGCACCTCGCGCAGGATCAGCACGGCGCGCTGCTTGGGCGGCAGGTGCTGGAGCGCGGCGACGAACGCGAGGCGCACCGACTCCCGTGCCACGGCGGCCTCCGCCGGGTCGGCCACCGTCGGCAGGATGCGCCCGTCCGGCATCGGCTCCAGCCAGGTGTTCTCCGGCAGGGGGTTCAGCGCCGCCTGGGCGAGCGGCGTCGGGCCCGTCAGATCGACCGGACGGGCCCGCTTGTTCCCGGCGTTCAGCATGTCCAGGCAGACGTTGGTGGCGATGCGGTACAGCCAGGAGCGCAGCGAGGAACGACCCTCGAACTTGTCGAAGTTGCGCCAGGCACGCACCAGCGTGTCCTGCACAGCGTCCTCCGCCTCGAAGGCCGAACCGAGCATCCGGTAGCAGTAACCGGTCAGCTCGACCCGGTGTCCCTCCAGACGACTGTCGATGTCCGTCGTCGCTGTCAGATCACTCATCGCTCCACCCCTGTTGCGCTGTGACGCCGCCCGCTTCGGCACTCCGGAAGCTACCGCAGGCCACTGACAACAGGGGCGTGAAGTACCGAAACCGCCCGGATTCCGGTCACGTTCCGGGCTTGCGCCCGTACACGTGGACGTCGTCGCCGTTCCTCAGCAGATTCCAGTACGACTTGGCGTCGGCGGTACGCATGTTGACGCAGCCGTGCGACCCGGGCGGGTTCCACATCTTCACGCCCACCGCGTGGAACGCCTGGCCCCCGTCGAAGAACTGCGAGTACGGCATCGACACGTGGTAGATCGACGAGACGTGGTTGATGTGCCGCCAGTAGATCTTCTTCGACCCGGTGCGGGTCTCGTACTTGTCCCGCCCGGTCCGTACCGGCACGGGTCCGAACTTCAGCTTGCTGCCGTCCTGGATCCAGCTCAGCTGCCGGGTCAGGTCCACGCACGCGATGCGCCCCTTGTTGGTGGGGCACTTCTTGTCCTTGTTCGGGTTCTTGCCGGCCGCCTTCTGGGCCGTGATCGTCTTCATCGTGCGCCAGGTGACCGGACCCGCGTACCCGATGGTGGGGGTGACCCCGTACGTGCTCTGGAACGACCTGATCGCCTTGCAGTCGGCGGCCGACTGCTTGCCGTCGACCGGCCGGTGCAGATACTTCTCGACCTGCTTCTGGTACGGCCCGGTGGACGTCGTGCAGGACGCCGCCTGCGCCTGCCCGCCGGTGGCCAGCACCAGGGCCGGCACCGCGGTCAGGCCCGCGACCGACAGCGCGAGCCCGCGCCGCCGCAGCCGTACTCCCCGTATGTTCCCCGCGACTCTCATGTACGCCAACTCCCCTTCGCGCGCCGTGAGGTGATTCCGCCTGCTAGACGCGCGTCGGGGAGTGGAAGGTTGTGCGCCGTATGTCTCAGTTCGGTACGGACGCCGACGGAACCAGCCGGCGCCGCTCGGCGCGGGCGGCCCGCGTCCCGTACAGCGTGATCGAGACGACGCCGAGCACCGCGAGCAGCCCCAGTGACACGGTCCCGGCCCAGCCCCCGGCGTGGAAGGCGACCGCGCCGAGCGTGCCGCCCGCGCTGGATCCCAGGTAGTACGCGGACTGGTAGAGCGCCGACGCCTGGGCGCGGCCCTTCGTCGCGGTACGGCTCACGGACGAGGAGGCGACCGCGTGCCCGGCGAAGAAGCCCGCCGTGATCAGGACCAGGCCGAGGAGCACGGCGGCCAGCTGGTCGGCGAGGGAGAGCAGCAGGCCGGCGGCCGTGGTGGAGACGGCCAGGTACAGCGCGCCCCGGCGGCCGAGCCGGGCGACGAGCTGGCCGGCCGCGGCGGAGGAGACCGTACCGACGAGGTAGACCAGGAAGATCGAGCCGACGACACCCTGCGGGAGGTTGAACGGCGCCTCCACCAGGCGGTAGCCGATCACCGTGTAGACCGCGCCGAACACCGTCATGAACAGCGCGCCGATCGCGTACAGCCGGCGCAGCAGCGGATCGGCGAGATGCCCGCCCACCGTCTTCGCGAGGGCCTTCGGGTTCAGTGTTCCCGGGGTGAAGTTCCGCGCCCTGGGGATCATGAAGTGGAAGACGACCGCGCAGGCCGCGGCCAGCAGCCCGACCGCGCCGAGCGCCGCGCGCCAGCCCCACAGCTGGGCGATCCAGCCGGTGAGGATACGGCCGCTCATGCCGCCGATGCTGTTGCCGGCCACGAACAGCCCGATCGCGGCGACCAGTGCCTTCGGCCGTACCTCCTCGGCCAGATACGCCATCGCCGAGGCGGGCAGCCCGGCCAGTGCCGCGCCCTGGACGGCGCGCAGTGCGATCAGCCAGCCCAGCGAGGGGGCGAAGGGGACGAGCAGCCCGACCAGTACCGCGACCGTCAGCGAGGCGGTCATCATCTGCCGCCGTCCGAACCGCTCGGAGAGCGCGCTCATCGGCAGCACGCACAGCGCCAGTGCGCCCGTCGCCGCGGAGACCGTCCAGCTGGCCTGTCCGGCCGTGGCGCCGAGGGAGGCGGAGACGGCGGGCAGCAGGGCCTGCGTGGAGTAGAGAAGTGCGAACGTCGCGACACCTGCGGCGAAGAGCGCGAAGCTCATCCGGCGGTAGCCGGGGCGGCCCGGTTCGAGACGGTCCGGCGCGGCGGAGCCGGCGGTGGCGACGGGGGCGGCGGCGGGGGACGGCTGGGGCGAGGCGGCCACGGTGAGCGTGGACGCCCCAGTACTGGCAGGAGGCATGCTTCGAAAGTAGGCTCTCCGGTTTCATGCGTCCAATGCACGAAGTGGCGATAATCAATCCCATGGTGCATGAACGCAGCTCACAGCCCCGGCTGTCACCCAGTAGTTACGAAGAAGACATTCGCGCCGTGCTCGCACCGCGACTGGCCCACTTCGAGGCGGTGGCCCGCCACGAGCACGTCACACGCGCCGCGCAGGAGCTCGGCGTCCCGCAGTCGACGCTGTCGCGGGCGATGGTCAGGCTCGAACAGGACCTGGGAGTCGCTCTGTTCGCCCGAAAGGGCCGTACCGTCTCGCTCACCCCGGCGGGCCGCACCTTCCTCGGCTCCGCCGAGCGGGCCCTCGCCGAGGTCGAGAAGGCCGCCGATTCGGTACGGGCCGACGCCGACCCGGCCACCGGCAAGGTCGCCTTCGGCTTCCTGCACACCATGGGCTCGGAAACCGTCCCCGCCCTCATCCGCGCCTTCCGCGCCGACCACCCCCGGGTCCGGTTCCAACTCGTGCAGAACTACGGCGAGGCGATGATCGAACGCCTGAGAGCCGGCGGCCTGGACCTCTGCCTCACCTCACCCGTCCCGGACGCCCCCGACCTCGTCGCCCGCCGCCTGGACGAACAGCGCCTGCGCCTCGTCGTCCCCGAGGACCACCGCCTCGCCACCCGCCGCCGCATCCGCCTCGCGGAGGCCGCCGACGAAAAGTTCGTCACCCTCGAACCGGGCTACGGCCTGCGCCGGATCACCGACGACCTGTGCACCGAGGCGGGCTTCACCCCCCGCGTAGCCTTCGAGGGCGAGGAGGCGGAGACTCTGCGCGGCCTGGTCGCGGCCGGCCTGGGCGTGGCCCTGCTCCCCCCGCCCGCCGTGCCCCGCCCCGGCGTCGTCGAACTCACCGTCACGGCCCCGAGGGCAGCCCGCGAAATCGGCGTCGCCTGGCTGGACGGCCACCCCGACACCCCACCGGTGGCCGCCTTCAAGCGCTTCCTGCTGTCACGTCGAGGGCATCTGCTGCCGGACTGACGGCGCCGTCCCGGCGTGCGCGGGGTCCACTGCCCCTGTCGGGGCGGCAGCGACGCCCCTCACCCGCGCAGCGACTTCCCGAACCCTGCCGCCAACGGCATGCGCAACCCCAGCGGAGGCGGTGCCGCCAGGGCGTCGGCCACCGGGCGCGCGTAGGCGCGGCCGAACAGTGAACCGCGTACGAAGTCCGCGGCCAGGGCCATCACTTCGGCCCGGTGCTGGCGCAGACCGTGGCCGTCCGAGTGGACCTCGAAGCGACAGGTGTCGCGGTTGGTCTTCTTGGCGCGCTCGGCCAGCCGGAAGGACAGTTCGGGGTCGGTGCGGGCGTCGTTGGTGCCGTGGACGAGCAATACCTGGCGGCCCAGCAGATGCTTCACCGGCTCCGGCCCGTCCGCCTCCTCCTCGGGCAGCCAGGGGGCCATCGCCAGGACGGAGTCGACCGCCGCGTGGCCGCCCGCGCGGAGTGCGGCCCGGCCGCCCATGCCGTGGCCGGTCAGGCAGACGGGGACGTCGCCGTAACGCCGTACGACCTCGTCCACCGCCCACTCGGCGTCCGCCGCGAGGTGGGCGGCTGTCGCGTTCCAGCCCCGGCAGCGGTAGCGCACGACGTGCGCGGCGAGCCCGTCCTCCTGGCCCGCGCGGGCCAGGGCGCGGGCCAGCGGGAGTTGGGATGCGTAGGAGAGAGGGGAAGGGCGGCGGTGCGAGTCGGCCTCGCCGTCCGGGAGCAGCAGGACCACGCCGCTGACCGCGGTTGGAGCTCCGGCCGTCCTGACGGCCCGTCCCAGCCTGGCTGCCGGCAGGGGGAGTGTGCTCTGTGCCATGACAGAACAGTGTCAGAAGGGCGGGTGTACTCCACCTGTATTGGCGGTCACTGTTACGTATCGACGAGCGACAATCTACGCGCGTAGGGACTAGAGTGCACAGATGATGAGCCCGACCCTTCATGTGCCCGGCCAGGATCAGATCCGGCGTGCCCCCAAGGTGCTTCTGCACGACCATCTCGATGGCGGCCTGCGCCCGGGGACGATCGTCGACCTCGCCCTCGCGAGCGGATACGAAGGACTTCCCGAGACCGAGCCCGACAAGCTCGGCATCTGGTTCCGCGAGGCGGCCGACTCCGGATCGCTGGAGCGCTATCTGGAGACCTTCGCCCACACCTGCGCCGTCATGCAGACCCGCGAGGCGCTGGTCCGGGTGGCCGCCGAGTGTGCCGAGGACCTGGCCGCGGACGGTGTCGTGTACGCCGAGGTGCGGTACGCCCCCGAGCAGCACCTGGAGGGCGGGCTGACCCTCGAAGAGGTCGTCGAGGCGGTCAACGAGGGCTTCCGCGAGGGCGAGCAGCGGGCCCGCCGGGACGGGAACCGCATCCGTGTGGGCGCCCTCCTCACCGCGATGCGGCACGCCGCCCGCTCCCTGGAGATCGCCGAGCTGGCCAACCGCTACCGCGACCAGGGCGTGGCCGGCTTCGACATCGCGGGCGCGGAGGCGGGCTTCCCGCCCACCCGGCACCTCGACGCCTTCGAGTACCTCAAGCGCGAGAACAACCACTTCACCATCCACGCGGGCGAGGCCTTCGGCCTGCCGTCGATCTGGCAGGCGCTCCAGTGGTGCGGTGCGGACCGGCTGGGTCACGGGGTCCGCATCATCGACGACATCGAGGTCGCCGACGACGGCGGCGTGAAGCTCGGCCGCCTCGCCTCCTACGTACGGGACAAGCGCATCCCGCTGGAGCTGTGCCCGACCTCCAACCTTCAGACCGGCGCCGCCGCCTCGTACGCCGAGCACCCCATCGGGCTGCTGCGGAAGCTGCATTTCCGGGCCACCGTGAACACGGACAACCGGCTGATGAGCGGTACGAGCATGAGCCGCGAATTCGAGAAGCTGACCGAGACTTTCGGATACACGCTCGACGACATGCAGTGGTTCACCGTCAATGCGATGAAGTCGGCATTCATTCCTTTTGATGAGCGTCTAGCGATGATCAACGATGTCATCAAGCCCGGATATGCCGAGCTGAAGTCCGAGTGGCTCTTCGAGCAGACCGCTGCGACCAGCGTTTCTTCCACTTCCGTGGGCTGATCGGCGCCTCTGCGGAGAACGGCCGGGATGTCGAATTCCCGGCCTTTCTCCGCGTGTCGGCATGTTTGCGGGAAGGGTGGTGGGATGGCTACGTTTCGGAGCCCCCACGTCCCTCTCCCCAAGGATGAATTTCACATGAAGCAGTCTGCTGTCAGGACTCTCGGCGTCGCCGCTCTCGGTGCCGCTTTCGCCGCCGCCGCCGCGGGTCCCGCCTCCGCCGCGGTGCTGCCGACGGACGCCGCGACCACCGCCCTGCCGGTCGCGGGCGCGGCGCTGGAGACCGCGACCCGGAGTCTGCCGGTCCAGGAGACGGCCACCAAGCTCCTCGGCACCGGCCAGCAGAAGCTCGTCGGCGACGCCACCACCCCGGTCAAGGGTCTGCTCGGCGGTCTGCCCGCGGGCGGCATGAAGACCAGCGGCCTGTCGGCCAACGGTCTCCCGCTCGGCGGCTGACACCCGTACACGCCTGTGGGGTGGACACCCGGACCGGGTGTCCGCCCCACAGGCGTGTCTGTACGAGGGTCACCAGGCGGTGGCCGACGACGTCTTCTCGGACGGGAACAGCACCCACAGCGCCAGGTAGAGCAGGAACTGCGGCCCCGGCAGCAGGCAGGAGACCAGGAAGATGACGCGCATGGTTCCCGCGGAGGTGCCGAAGCGCCGTGCCAGCGCTGCGCACACTCCGCCGATCATGCGTCCGTCACGGGGGCGGGCAAGTGCGGCCATGGTGGGCTCCTTCGCGAACCGTTGCTGAGGGAGCAGCTCCGTCGTGCTCCCGATGGCTCCATGGTGGCCCGGCGAAGGGGGGCAAAGCGTCGCTCTACGGGGCGATCCCGACCCTGGGAATCGTCGGGGTCGCACCCTGGCCCGGCTCGTCCCTGGGGCGGGGGGTCACCCTGACCCGCTCCTGCTTCCTGCGGCGCAGCCGTGCCCGGCACATGGGTACGACGAGCAGGTGGGCGAGCGCCACGCCGGTCGTGTTCAGCAGCAGCGAGTCGACGTCGACGACCTGTCCGGGCACCCCGGTCTGGGCCAGTTCGATGGTCGTGGAGATCAGCGCCCCCGCCGCGACGGTACGGGCCAGCGAGGCCCACGGGGAGACGGAGAGCCTGCCCCCGGCCATCGGCAGCAGTACGCCCAGCGGGGCGAGCAGCAGCAGGCCCTCACCGATCCGGCGGGCGGCCTCGACCGGGCCGAGGGACAGATCGGCTCTGATGCCGGCGAGCGGATGAAGATTCGAGGCGGTCGTCCAGGGCACGTCGAGGGGGCGCAGGGTCAGCCACCCGACAAGCAGCAGATGCGCGAGGAGGAGAGAGACCCCGGCCGCGCGGAAGCGGATGACGGCTTGACCGTCCGAACCTTGACGCACGTCCCCCAAGACGCGGCGAACGGCAGGATCGGTTCCGCCGACCCGGAATCCGGCCCGTCCGGCGCGGGAGCACGGATCCGGGCCCGGCCGCCCCGAGCCGCCCGAGGCCGGAGAACCGGCCGCCGGACACCCCGTGCGCGCCGCTCAGGCCCCCTTGCCCGCCCCCGGTGTCGGGACCGCCTTGGGCCGCGCCTTCATCTCCGAGGTGCACAGATAGCCGCGCGGCGCGTAATTGCCCGGCCCGCCCAGCGCCACCGTGCCGTTCGGGGCGAGCGTGTCGCTCTCCGCGTACGTGCACACGATCTGCGCCAGCGCCTCGGACCGCAGGTCCTCCGGCTGCTCGCTGAGCCGCAGCGTGCCCTGCCGGTCGCCGGTGCGGGCCGCGCCGACCCGCAGGTTCTCAGGGACGGCCGTGGAGTACCCGGCCCGCCGCTCCTCGGCGGGCGGCTTCTGCCGCAGTTCGTCCAGGAGCGCCTGTGCCACCAGGACCCGGTCCGAGCCGGTCCCGGCGACCTGCACCGTACGGTCCACCGTGACCAGCTGCGAGGAGCAGACCAGATAGATCTGTACGGGTATGCCCTTGAGCGCCTGCGTCGTGATGTCCTCCGCGGACATCGCGCACGGCACCTGGGACGGCGCGGCCCCGGCGTCCACGGGCACCGAGGTGGACCTGATCCCGCAGCCCGCGGCCAGTACGGCCCCGGCCACGGCCCCGGCCAGCGCCAGGGCCGAACGGCGCGCCCGGCGGTTGTCGCTGCCCATCACGTGACCTCGCCCTCCTCGTCCCGGTCCCCGGGGTCGTGCCCGCCGGCGGAACGGGTGAGCTGCTCGGCATCGCGCGGCAGCCGCAGTACGAACACCGCGCCGTCGCCGTCCGGCGAGTTCGCGGCCGTGATGTCACCGCCGTGGATGTGCGCGTTCTCCATGGCGATCGACAGGCCGAGACCGCTGCCCTCGGAACGCGGGCGTGAGGCGCTGGCCTTGTAGAACCGGTCGAAGACATGCGGCAGCACGTCCTCGGGGATGCCCGGACCGTGGTCGCGCACCTCGATGACGAGCTGGTCGCCCTCGGTCCGCACCGCGACCCGTACCGGCGAACCGCCGTGCTTGAGCGCGTTGCCGATCAGATTCGCCAGGATCACATCGAGCCGACGCGGGTCGAGGCGGACCATCATGCCGCGCTCGGCGTCCAGATCCACCGCGTCCAGCCAGGCACGGGCGTCGATGCAGGCGGTGACCTGGTCGGCGACGTCGACGGTGTCGAGGACGAGCCGGGCCGTACCCGCGTCGAAGCGGGTGACCTCCATCAGGTTCTCCACCAGGTCGTTGAGGCGCCGGGTCTCGCTCACCACCAGGCGTACCGCGGGCGCGATCATCGGGTCGAGGCTGTCCGCCTCGTCCTCCAGCACCTCGGTGACGGCGGTCAGCGCGGTGAGCGGGGTACGCAGCTCGTGCGACATGTCGGCGACGAACCGCCGGCTCGCCTCGTCCCGCGCGCTCATGTCCGCGACCCGCTTCTCCAGCGAACTCGCGGTCCTGTTGAACGTACGGGAGAGATCGGCCAGTTCATCCGTGCCGGACACCACGAGCCGGGTGTCGAGCTTGCCCTCGCCGAGCTTGCGGGCCGCGTCGCCGAGCCGCTGAACGGGCCGCAGCACGGTCGTCGCCGCGGCCTGCGCGAGCAGGGCCGAGCCGATCAGCGCGAGCCCGGTGGCGATCCCCAGGGACCAGGCGAGGGAGTTGAGATCCTGCCGCTCCTGGTCGAGCGACTTCAGCATGTAGCCGGTCGGGCCACCGCCGATGATCTTCGTACCGCCCACCAGGTACGGCGTGCCGCGGATACTGGTCCGCTGCCAGAACAGGTGGTACTCGTACTTGTTGCCCGTCTCCAGCGGCTGCTTCCTGTTGACCGCCTTCTGCAGCGACAGCGGCACGTTGTCGAGCGTGAAGGTGTCCAGGTCGGAGTTGCCGACGATCGGCTTGCCGGTGTCGCGCTCGTCGACCAGCAGCACGCTGTAGCCGGGCGAGCTGCTCGCCATCTGCACCGCGGCGTTCTGCAGGTCGTCCCTGGTGGGATGGAGCGGCAGCGAGGCGGCCCGGCCCTGCATCTCCTGGCGGAAGTCCCCGAGCGCGGAGTCCTGGGTACGGGTCAGCACGGCCTCGCGGTTCAGCCAGTACGCGATCCCCGAGGCGGACACCGCGGCGGTCAGCGCCACCAGCGCGAACACCACGACGAGACGCAGCCGCAGACTGGTCCAGCGAAGCCCGGTGAGCAGGCTCCGTTTGACGGCATCGCTCACTGAGGCGAGTCCAGTCGGTAGCCCACACCCCGGACGGTACGGATCAGCGTCGGCGAGGACGGCACGTCCTCCACCTTGGCCCGCAGCCGCTGCACACACGCGTCGACCAGCCGGGAGTCACCGAGGTAGTCGTGCTCCCAGACCAGCCGCAGCAACTGCTGTCGGGACAGGGCCTGACCCGGTCGGCGGCTCAGCTCCAGCAGGAGGCGCAGCTCGGTCGGCGTGAGCTGCAGATCCTCCCCGTTCTTGGTCACGGTCATGGCGGAACGGTCGATCACCACGCTCCCGAAGGACGCGGAGTCGGTGGATTCGCGCTCGCCGCGACGCAGCACCGCGCGGATACGGGCGTCGAGCACCCGGCCCTGCACGGGTTTCACCACATAGTCGTCGGCACCGGACTCCAGCCCGACCACGACGTCGATGTCGTCGCTGCGCGCGGTCAGCAGAATGATCGGCAGCTGGTCGGTGCGCCGGATACGCCGGCACACCTCGAAGCCGTCGATCCCGGGCAGCATCACATCCAGCACGATCAGGTCCGGCCGCTGCTCACGCAGCAGTTTCAGGCCGTCCTCTCCCGTCGCGGCAGTGGCCACACGGTGGCCCTGGCGCGACAGCGAGAGTTCGAGGGCCGTGCGGATGGCGTCGTCGTCCTCGATCAGCAACAGGAAAGGCACGCTGGTCATTCTGACCCATGGTGGAGCCCCAGTTCGACAGTTGGGGCCGACTCATACATCCGGCGCACCTTCCGCGCACGGACGGCAGGCCCTGTGACAGGCCTGTGACAGTCGGCGGACAGCGCCATGAAACTGCCCCGGCAAGCTCATTGGCACAAGGAACGGACGGACTCCACCGATGGGGGGCGCGAGATGAACGCAACTCACAGCATCACCGCAAGCGCAGTTGTCACGCGTCTCCATGACGTCGGCCGGAGTATCGAGAAGTCCGGCGCCGGGAGTGGACGGGGGTGCGTTCGTGGCGCCGGGCGTCAGCACCCGTCGTACATGACGGTGGTTGACGCGCCTGTGGGGGGCAACGGGGGGAACAACGGGGGCAGCGCGTACGGGGAGGTCACGGGGGAGCGGAAGGTCCCGGCACAGGGTGAGGACGCCGAAGCGGCGTTCACGGCCTACGTCCGGGAGCGCCGCGCCTCCCTGTACGCAACCGCCTACCACCTGACCGGCGACCGGTTCGAGGCCGAGGATCTGCTGCAGAGCGCACTCTTCTCGACGTACCGGGCGTGGGACCGGATCAGCGACAAGGCGGCGGTCGGCGGCTATCTGCGCCGCACCATGACGAACCTGCACATCAGTGCCTGGCGCAGGCGCAAGCTCAACGAGTACCCGACCGAGGAGCTGCCGGAGACGGCGGGCGACACGGACGCGATGCGCGGCACGGAACTGCGCGCCGTGCTCTGGCAGGCGCTGGCGCGGCTGCCGGAACTCCAGCGCACGATGCTGGTCCTTCGTTACTACGAGGGCCGCACCGATCCGGAGATCGCGGCCATCCTCGACATCAGTGTCGGCACGGTGAAGTCCAGCATCTGGCGGTCGCTCCGCCGGCTGCGCGAGGACGAGGTCCTCAGCTTCGGCCGTGACGAGGAGGAGTCCTTCGGCGAGCTGGTGGCCTGAGGCGAGGGGAACACGGGGGAGAACGGGGCCGCTGCTTCGGGGGAGGCGGCGGAGTACGGGGGAAGTGCTGCGGGGTCGGAGGGGCCGGGGGGTCCCGTCCGGCCCCGTTCGCGTGTCTGCGTGCGTATGTGTGCGCGTGCGGAGCCCCGGTCGCGGGAGGGCTGCTAGACCGTCCCCCGCGCCGCGGGCGCCCGGCGGCACCGCCCGGCTGCCGCGGCGGCCAGCCGGCCCAGTGCCTCTTCCTTGCCGCACGGGTGCGCGCCCAGCGCCGTCTGCCGCGCCACGATCCGCCGTTCCGCCCGCATCAGCCGCCACCCGCGCCGCAGCAGGAACGGCACCGACTTGCGCCCCTCGCGCAGATCCCGCAGCAGGCGGCGGCGGAACGTCGTCGTCGGACGGCCGCGCAGGCACAGCGCGTCCGCCAGTACGCCCAGCTCCTGGCACCGCTCGACTATGTCCGCGGCGAAGATCCCCTCGGCCACGAACAGCGGCGTGCGCTCGATGTGGAGGGCCTCCCGGTCGACCCGGGAGCTCGTGGTGATGTCGTAGACCGGGACATGTGTGCGGCCCGTGCGGCAGAGTTCCGCGATCGCGGCGACCGCGGCGTCGGCGTCCCAGGACTGCGCGGAGTCCCAGTCGATGTCCGTGCTGCCGGGGACGAGCGGCAGCGTGGGGTCGTCGCCCTCCTTGTAGAAGTCGTCCAGGCGCAGCACCGGCAGGTCGGTGCGGGCGGCGAGGGAGGACTTGCCGGAGCCGGAAGGGCCCGCGAGCAGCACGACGCGGGTCGGGATCGGTTGGGAATTCACAGAACACGAGTGTGAGGCATTGACCCGCGCAGGGGATCCCCCGGTGCCCGTGTTGGTATCGAGCATCACACCTCAACTACTCTGCGCACTCAGGTGATTACTCGATCGTCTCGATCAGGTGGGAACTCCATGGCACGTCATGCACTTTCCAGGTCCCGGCGCCGCGCTCTGCTGAGGGCAGGTCTGACCGTCACCGCGGTGGGTGCCGCGCTCGGTGCGGGGGGTGCGGCGGCCCAGGCGGCGCCGCTGCCCCACGTGCCGGTCGTGGGCGCCGACAGCAGCCTCGGCGAGGCCGGGGAGGCCGCCGGGGGCGCGGTGACCGGGGCGCTCGGCCACTCGCTCAGGAACGGCATCGCCCCGGTGACGCATCTGCGGCTCGACCCGCTGGCCGGCACGGGCACGGATCCGCTGGACAACGCGGTGGGCACGCAGCTCGCCGACTTCAAGCCGCTGTCCACGGCCGCCGTCACCGACCCGCTGACCAGCGGTGGTGCGCTGAAGGACCTGCCGCTGGTCGGGCCGGTGACGCAGGCGCTGCACGGCAGCTGAGCCGGGGAGCGGCCCGTTCCTCCGGAGTGCCGGAGGAACGGGCCGCTGTTGCGCGGGGCCGGTCAGTAGGAGGAGCCCGAGACGCCCAGTGCGCCCGTCGGGTGCCAGACCGTCTTCGTCTCCAGGAAGGCCGTCAGCCGGTGGGTGCCCGGATCGGCCGTCCAGTCCACGGTTTTGTCCACAGGCTGTGGGCGCAGGACCCGCTTCAGGTTGTCGGCCGCCGCGATCTCCAGCTCCTTCGCCAGGTCGGCATCGGCGCCCGTGAGGTCGATGGCGTTCACGTCCTGGTGGGACGCGAGCGGCGCCGCGATCTCCGCCGTCCTCCCGGACAGGATGTTCACCACTCCGCCCGGCAGGTCGGAGGTGGCCAGTACCTCACCCAGCGAGAGCGCGGGCAGCGGGGAGTCCGCCGAAGCGATGACGACGGCCGTGTTGCCGGTCGCGATCACCGGGGCGACGACCGAGACCAGGCCCAGGAACGACGATTCCTGGGGTGCCAGGACGGTGACCACGCCGGTCGGCTCGGGGGTGGACAGGTTGAAGAACGGGCCCGCGACCGGGTTCGCCCCGCCCACGACCTGGCCGATCTTGTCGGTCCACCCGGCGTACCAGACCCAGCGGTCGATCGCCGCGTCCACGACGGCCGCCGCCTTGGACTTCGACAGGCCCTCCGCGTCAGCCACTTCCCGTACGAACTGGTCCTTGCGGCCCTCCAGCATCTCCGCGATGCGGTAGAGGATCTGGCCGCGGTTGTACGCCGTCGCCCCCGACCAGCCGCCGAACGCCTTGCGGGCGGCCACGACCGCGTCGCGCGCGTCCTTGCGGGAGGACTGGGGGGCGTTCGCCAGCCACTTGCCCTTCGAGTCCGTCACCTCGTACACCCGGCCGCTCTCGGAGCGGGGGAACTTGCCCCCGACGTACAGCTTGTAGGTCTTGAAGACGCTCAGACGGTTATCGGACATCGAGGTACGCCTCCAGGCCGTGACGGCCGCCTTCGCGGCCGAAGCCCGACTCCTTGTAGCCGCCGAAGGGCGAGGTCGGGTCGAACTTGTTGAACGTGTTGGCCCAGACGACGCCCGCCCGGAGCTTGTTCGCCACCGCGAGGATGCGGGAGCCCTTCTCCGTCCAGATGCCGGCCGAGAGGCCGTACTGGCTGTTGTTGGCCTTGGCGACCGCCTCGTCGGGCGTGCGGAACGACAGCACCGACAGCACCGGGCCGAAGATCTCGTCGCGGGCGATGGTGTGCGCCTGGGTGACGTTGGTGAACAGCGTCGGGGCGAACCAGTATCCGGTGGAGGGGAGTTCGCAGGGGGCGGACCAGCGTTCGGCGCCCTCCGCCTCGCCCGTCTCGGCGAGTGCGGTGATCCGGGCGAGCTGCTCCGCGGAGTTGATCGCGCCGATGTCGGTGTTCTTGTCCAGCGGGTCGCCGAGCCGGAGCGTGGACAGCCGGCGCTTCAGCGCGTCCAGCAGTTCGTCCTCGATCGACTCCTGGACGAGGAGCCGCGAGCCCGCGCAGCAGACCTGGCCCTGGTTGAAGAAGATGCCGGTGACGATGCCCTCGACGGCCTGGTCGATCGGGGCGTCGTCGAAGACGATGTTGGCGCCCTTGCCGCCCAGTTCGAGGGTGACCCTCTTGTCCGTACCGGCGATCTGGCGGGCGATGGCCTTGCCGACCGCGGTCGAGCCGGTGAAGGCGACCTTGTTGACGTCCTCGTGCTCGACGAGGGCGGCGCCCGCGTCCCCGTACCCGGTGAGGATGTTCACGACACCCTTGGGCAGGCCCGCCTGACGGCAGATGTCCGCGAAGAACAGCGCGGAGAGCGGGGTCGTCTCGGCGGGCTTGAGGACCACCGTGTTGCCGGTGGCGAGCGCCGGGGCGATCTTCCACGCGAGCATGAGCAGCGGGAAGTTCCACGGGATGACCTGGCCCGCGACGCCGAGGGGGCGCGGGTTCGCGCCGTAGCCGGCGTGGTCCAGCTTGTCGGCCCAGCCCGCGTAGTAGAAGAAGTGCGCGGCGACCAGGGGGAGGTCCGCGTCGCGGGTCTCCCTGATCGGCTTGCCGTTGTCGAGGGTTTCGAGAACGGCGAGCTCGCGGCTGCGCTCCTGGATGATCCGGGCGATCCGGAAGAGGTACTTGGCGCGCTCGGAGCCGGGCAGCGCCGACCACTTCTCGAACGCCTTGCGGGCCGCCTTCACGGCCCGGTCGACGTCGGCCGCACCGGCCTGCGCGACCTCGGAGAGCACCTCTTCGCTGCTCGGCGAGACGGTCTTGAAGACCTTGCCGTCGGCCGCCTCGGTGAACTCGCCGTCGATGAACAGCCCGTACGAGGGCGCGATGTCGACGACCGAGCGCGACTCGGGGGCGGGGGCGTACTCGAATGCAGATGCCATGGGGATCAGTCCACCGTCACGTAATCGGGGCCGGAGTAACGGCCGGTGCTGAGCTTCTGGCGCTGCATCAGCAGGTCGTTCAGCAGGCTGGAGGCGCCGAACCGGAACCAGTGGTTGTCCAGCCAGTCCTCGCCTGCGGTCTCGTTCACCAGCACCAGGAACTTGACCGCGTCCTTGGACGTACGGATGCCGCCGGCCGGCTTCACGCCGATCTGCACACCGGTCTGCGCGCGGAAGTCGCGCACGGCCTCCAGCATCAGCAGGGTGTTCGCGGGCGTGGCGTTCGTCCCGACCTTGCCGGTCGACGTCTTGATGAAGTCGGCGCCCGCCAGCATGCCGAGCCAGGAGGCGCGGCGGATGTTGTCGTACGTGGACAGCTCGCCCGTCTCGAAGATCACCTTCAGGCGGGCGTCGGTGCCGTCGGCCCGCGCGCACTCCGCCTTCACGGCGAGGATCTCCTCGTACACCTTCAGGTAGCGGCCGGAGAGGAAGGCTCCCCGGTCGATCACCATGTCGATCTCGTCGGCCCCGGCGGCCACGGCGTCGCGGACGTCCGCGAGCTTCACGTCGAGCGCGGCGCGGCCGGCGGGGAAGGCCGTCGCCACCGACGCCACCTTCACACCGGAACCGGCCAGCGCGGCGACGGCGGTCGCCGCCATGTCGGGGTAGACGCAGACCGCCGCGGTGTGCGGGGTCGTGCGGTCGGTCGGGTCGGGATGGACGGCCTTGGCGGCGAGGGCCCGGACCTTGCCCGGGGTATCCGCGCCTTCCAGCGTCGTCAGGTCGATCATCGAGATGGCCAGATCGATGGCGTAGGCCTTGGCCGTCGTCTTGATCGAACGGGTTCCGAGGGACGCGGCGCGCGCTTCGAGGCCGACGGCGTCGACGCCGGGCAGCCCGTGCAGGAAGCGGCGCAGCGCACTGTCGGACGCGGTCGCGTCGGAGAATGCGGGAGCTGTGGTGGGCATGGTCACCAGAGGAGCATATCTACGCGCGTAGCGACCTGTACAGGGGGACCGGCTCTCCGCGTGCGGCGCGGTGCCGTGACGGTCGTCCCCGCATTGTGCGGCGCGGTACCGGGGCGGCCGCCCCGGCGCCCCTTGCGCCCGTCAGGCAGAATCGGGCCCATGACGAGCCCCACACCACCCGCCGAGCCGGTCTACGCCGACCGGACCTTCCGCTCGCCCGCCGGGATCGTCGGGGGTGTCCTGCTGCTTCTGCTCATCTGCTGGATCGGCGGGGACGCCGTGATCCGGGGGGACGACCGGGTGCGGTGGCTGGCGGTGGCGGGGATGCTGACCGCGGTGCCGCTGGTCGTCGCGTTCACGCTGCGGCCCGTCGTGCTCGCCAATGAGCGGCGCATCCGGATCCGTAACCCGTTCCGGACGATCACCATGCCGTGGACCGAGGTCGCCGATCTGCGGGCCGGGTATTCGAGCGAGCTGTTCACCGAGGGCGGCGCCAAGTACCAGCTGTGGGCGGTGCCGGTCTCGCTGCGGCAGCGGAAGAAGGCGGCCCGGCAGCAGTCCCGGCGGTCGCTGGACGACCCGTACGACCGCACGTCCGTGCACGCCGATGTCCGCGACACCAAGGCCCGGATGGCGTCGGCCGACCAGAGCATGGCCGACCTGCGCGAGTTGGTGGAGCGGGCGAAGACGGGCACGGGTGCCGCCCCGGCGGCCACGGACTCCACGGAGCCGTCCGTCGCGGTGCGCTGGGCGTACGAGGTGATCGCACCGGCGGTGGTGGGCGCGGTGCTGCTGGTGGTGCTGTTCGCGGCCGGCTGAGGCCGGTCGGGGAGAGCGCGTGCAGGAGCCTGATCCGATGAAGCCCGCACCGGGCCGGTGCGGGCTTCACTCATGCCCGGGGTCCTACTTGACGTCGACGTAGTCGCCGGCGGCGGTCGCGCCGCCCGTCGTGGACATCTCGCCGAAGGTCCAGCGCCAGTAGCCGTCCGTGGACGCCTTGACCGTGGTTTTCAGGGCGCCCGAGGAGTTCGCCTTGACGATCTTCGGGCGAAGCGTTGACGGTCGCCCTCGCCGCGCGCTCGACCCGCCCCGGTTCTGCCTGTGCGCATGCGCGGCCTCTCACCGGTAGGTATGCGAGTTGCCGCAGAGTACCGCCCCGGTACCGGGCGGAACACCTCCGTGTATGCCGGGCGCACGAGGGGCAACTTCCGGGTGAAAGCCGACCGCTGCGGCGGTTTCCGGTCCCGGCGGTCATGCCCGCCTCCATACATTGCGCGTGCCGCCCGACTTCCGAAGCGGGCGGCGGGGGGTGGGACGAGATGACGGACGACGGCGGTTCCGGCAGAGCGGACGCCACTGGCGCGCGCTGCCGGATAGACATCGACTCGGACGGCGGATACGGCTGGCGGATGGTCGCGCAGAACGGACGCGTGGTCGCGGTCTCCGCGGGCTCGTACGGCGAGTACGGCGAATGCCGGGCCGCCTTCGAGGAGTTGTGCGCGCGGCAGCAGGATCTGACGGGCGGCGTGCAGCACACGCCCGGGGGCAACGGCTGGATGTGGTTACTCCGGGACCGGGGCGGACGGGCCGCCGTCGTCTCGGCGCGGGCCTACGAACGCCATTCGACGTGCCGGGCCGCGTACGAACGGTTCCGCGCGCTGCTCGCCGAGATGGGGGGCGTCACCGGAAGTTGCCTTTAGGGCACACCTCATTCACATCTCGGAGCGTGCATGTCCATGGCGCGGCAGCAGCGTCGACCGCGTGACGAGAGATACGAGTGGGACCGCGGCGCCGGACGCGCCGCGGCGGCTGTACGCGGATCCGGGGCTGCCCGACCGCGTGTTCAGGGGCGTGGCCCGCGGCGGCGGCGGGCTGGTGCTGGCGGTCATGCTGCTGGTCGGCGGATTCCTGCTCTACCGGGCCTGGCAGGCGCTGTCCCGGGCGGGCTGGTCGTTCCTGACGACCGAGGCGTGGGAGCCGGACGCCGGCCGCTTCGGGATCGCCGCCGTGCTGGTCGGGACGGTGCTCATCGCGCTGGTGGCCATCGCCGTCGCCGTACCGCTGGCGGTCGGCGGGGCGCTGTACATCTCCGAGTACGCGCCGCCCCGGCTGCGCCGCACGCTGATCAGCGTCGTCGACCTGATGGCGGCCGTGCCGTCGGTCGTCTACGGGCTGTGGGGGCTGTTCTTCTTCGAGGGGAAGATTCTCCCCACCGCCCGGTGGATCGCGACCTACCTGGGCTGGATCCCGCTCTTCCGGGTGGACGGCGCCGACCCGTCCGACCCGCTCGCCCCGGAGAGCGTGTACACCTCCTCCACACTGGTCGCGGGGGTCGTCGTGGCACTGATGGTCGCGCCGATCGCCTGCTCGGTGATGCGCGAGGTGTTCTCGCAGGCGCCGGTCGGTGAGCGCGAGGGCGCGTACGCACTGGGGGCCACCCGCTGGGGCATGATCCGCAGCGTCGTCCTGCCGTTCGGCAAGGGCGGCATGATCGGCGGCACCATGCTCGGTCTGGGCCGGGCGCTGGGCGAGACCATCGGGGTCTACCTGATCATCTCGCCGGTCTTCGAGATCCAGTGGCACGTGGTGCAGAGCGGGGCCGGTTCGGTTGCCGCGCTGATCGCCCTGCGCTACGGCGAGGCCAGCGAATTCGGCATGTCGGCGCTGATGGCCGCGGGCCTCGCGCTCTTCCTGATGACGCTCGTCGTCAACTTCGCGGCGTCGTCGATCGTCGCCCGCAGCCGGTCCGGCGCGGCGAGTGAGTGAGGGGACCCAGCAGATGACCATCGCACCCGAGAGGCCCGTCACCACCGCGGAACGGGCCGCGCCCGTGGGGGAGCGGCGGCGGTCCCTGGGCCTGCTGCGCGCCACCGACGTGTACGCGCTGCTCGGCGCCGCGGCAGCCGCGCTGTCGATCACCTGGCTGCTGTTCGCCCGGCTGCTGCCGTTCAGCGGGACCGTCGGCTTCCTGGCCGTCGCGTACGGGCTGTTCCTCGCCCTGTACGGACTGCTGGTCTCCTTCGACGAGAACGGCCCCGCGGTACGGGACCGGCTGGCCGCCGTCGTCGTGCAGAGCCTCGGCCTGGTCATGGTCGTCGCGCTCGGCTTCGTCGTCGTCTTCACCCTGTGGGAGGGCCGCAAGGCGCTGCCGCACCCGAACTTCTTCACTCAGGACATGGCCGAGGCGGGCCCGCTGGACCCGCTCTCGGCCGGCGGCATCCTGCACGCGATCCTCGGCACGCTGGAGCAGATCACCGTCGCGCTCGCCCTGACCGTGCCCACCGGCATGGTCTGCGCGGTCTTCCTCAACGAGGTGCCGGGACGCTTCGCCCGGTTCGTGCGGACCGTCGTCGAGGCGATGACCGCGCTGCCGTCGATCGTCGCGGGCCTGTTCGTCTACGCGACGGTGATCCTCGCCCTCGGCTTCGACCGGTCCGGCCTCGCCGCCTCCCTCGCGCTCGCCGTGATGATGCTGCCGATCATCATCAGGGCGGCGGACGTGGTGATCCGGCTGGTGCCGGGGGCGCTGCGGGAGGCCTCGTACGCGCTGGGCACCTCGCGCTGGCGCACCGTCTGGCACGTGGTGCTGCCCACCGCGCGGTCCGGGCTGACCACCTCCGTCATCCTCGGCACCGCGCGCGGGATCGGCGAGACCTCGCCCGTGCTGCTGACCGCCGGATTCACCGCCGAGATCAACGGCGATCCGCTGTCGGGGCCGCAGGTCTCGCTGCCGCTCGCCACCTTCGAGTTCGTCAAGTCGCCCGAGCCCACGATGATCGCCCGCGGTTTCGGTACGGCGGCCGTCCTGATGGCGCTGGTGCTTGTGCTGTTCGTCGTCGCCCGCGTCATCGGCGGCCGGGGACCGGGGCAGCTGATCAGGCGTCAGGAACACCGCCGGGTCCAGGCGTCGCGGCGTGACGCCGAACGGTTCGCCGCCCGGTCCGGGCGGCGCGCGCCCCGCGAAACACCCATGGATACGAGGAGTGAGTGACCAGTGAGACCGGCAACCGTCTCCCGACTGACCATGGCGGTGGCGGCACTGGTGTGCGCGCTGCTCGCCCTGCACCCGACGACCGCCCAGGCCGCCTCGTACACGAAGATCAGCGGCGGGGGCTCCACCTGGAGCTCCAACGCGCTCGACCAGTGGCGCCGCAACGTCGCCGCCAACAGCGGCATGACGGTCAACTACTCGCCGGTCGGTTCCTCGGTGGGCCGTGAGCAGTTCAAGAACGGCACGGCGGACTTCGCCGTCTCCGAGATCCCGTACGGACTGACCGAGTCCGGCATGCGGGACGCGCCGCCGAAGCGCGGATACGCGTACATGCCGATCGTGGCCGGCGGCACGGCCTTCATGTACAACCTGCGGATCGGCGGCCGGAAGGTCACCAACCTGCGGCTCTCCGGCGAGGTCATCACCAAGATCTTCACCGGCGCGCTCACGATGTGGAACGCCCCCGAGATCCGGGCCGACAACCCCGGTCTCGTGCTCCCCGCCCGCCGCATCATCCCCGTCGTGCGCTCCGACGGCTCCGGTACGACCGCCCAGCTGACCACCTGGCTGGCCAAGGAGCACGGCGCGCTGTGGGACGCGTACTGCAGGCGTGCCGGGCGCTCCACCCCCTGCGGGATGACCTCGTACTTCCCCGTCGTGCCGGGCTCCTCGACGATCGCCAAGTCCGGTTCGCTGGGCGTCTCCGGCTACACCAAGCAGGGGCACGCCGAAGGCGCGATCACCTACGTCGAGTACTCGTACGCGATCAAGACCCACTTCCCGGTGGCGAAGGTGCTCAACGCCTCCGGCTACTACGTCGAGCCGACCGCCTCCAGTGTCGCCGTGGCGCTGATGAAGGCCCGGATCGACGAGGACAAGAACTCCGAGAACTACCTCACCCAGATCCTGGACGGCGTCTACCGCTCGGCCGACCGGCGCACCTACCCGCTCTCCTCCTACAGCTACATGATCGTGCCCACCGCGGCCGAGTCGCCGTTCACCGCCGCCAAGGGCAGGACGCTCGGCGCCTTCGCCAACTACTTCCTCTGCGAGGGCCAGCAGCAGGCCGAGGAGCTCGGCTACTCGCCACTGCCCAAGAACCTCGTCGAAGCCGGATTCACCCAGGTCCGCAGGATCCCGGGCGCGCCGACCGCCGCCGTCGACATCAAGAGCTGCCGCAACCCCACCTTCTCCGCCGACGGCTCCAACACCCTGGCCAGGAACGCCCCGTACCCCCAGGCCTGCGACAAGCGCGGCACCACGCAGTGCGCGGACGGCACGGCGGGCGCCAAGGAGCGGACCCGGGTGAACGCCGGTGCGAACGGCGGCGGTTCCGGCGGCGGATCCGCCGGTGGCGGTGCGGGCGGCGGCGCGGGTTCCGCGGGCGGTGCGGGCGGCGCCGGTGCCGCGGGAGCGTCGGGAGGCTCCACCGGTACGGACGGGGCGTCCGGCGGGACGGGGGGCGGTGCGGCCTCGGGCGCCGTCGACCCCGACACCGGCGAACGGATCGCCGGCTCGGCCGGTGCCGGGACCGGGGACGCCTCCGTCGTCGGCAACCCGGTCACCCTCGCCGCGGGCGACTCACCGGGGCTGCGCGGCGTGCTGATGGCGCTCTCCGCCGTCCTGCTCGTCGGCGTGGTCGTCGGACCACCGCTCACCGCGCGGGCGCTCGCCGCCCGCAGCCGTCGCAAGGAAGGGCTGCGATGACACCCGGACGTCACACCCGCCGACGCATCGCCACCGGCATCGGGGCCCTGCTCGCCGCCCTCGTGGTCGCGCTGCTGCCGCTGCCCGCCACCACGTCCCCCGCCCGGGCGGCGACGGGCTCGGCGGTGACGGTGACCGGCCGCAAGGGCCCGTACGACGACTTCTCGAAGCTGAAGGTCACCGTCCACCAGACCGAGCAGCTGCGCGGCCAGGGGGTGCGGATCACCTGGACCGGCGGCAGGCCGACGCAGGACGGCTTCACCTACGACTACCTCCAGATCATGCAGTGCTGGGGGGACGACCCCCGGGGGCCCTCGCGCGAGCAGTGCCAGTTCGGCGCCCAGGGGAGCGGCGGGCAGGGCGGCAACTGGACCGCGCTGCGCCAGATCGGGGTGGGGGCCGCCGACCCCGCCGAGAAGGAGTACGTGGGAAACGGCTCCGGTGAGTCGTACGTCCCGTTCCGGCCCGCCGACGGCGGCCCCGCGACCACCGGGTCCCGCGACTGGACCTACTTCAGCTCGATCGACTCCAACGAGGAGCCCTACGCCGTCACGCACGCGGACGGCACGGGCGAGTTCACCTTCCAGATGCAGTCCGGGCAGGAGGCCTCGCAGCTCGGCTGCGGCGAACCGGTGAAGAAGTCCGGCCGGACCGGGACCCGTCCCTGCTGGCTCGTCGTCGTACCGCGCGGCGGGCACGACGTGGACGGCGGGACCGGCTCGAACCACCGGCTGGAGACCTCGCCCCTCACCGCGTCCAACTGGGCCCAGCGCCTCGTGGTGCCGCTGCACTTCCAGCCGGTGGGCAACACCTGTCCGGCCGACCGGGCGGAGCGCCGGGTGACCGGGTCGGAGCTCGTCACCGAGGCGATCAGCTCATGGCAGTCGACACTCTGCGCGGGTGCGGGCAACGCGAAATTCGCCTTCAGTCAGAGCGGCGAGGCAGGCGCACGGGAGACCCTCGCCAGGCCCACGCCGGGGTCCCCGCACCTCGCCTTCACCGTCGACCCGCTGCTCCCGCCGGGGGAGGGGGCGGGCGGAAGCGCGGTGCACGCGCCGGTGGCGGTGAGCGGACTGGTCGTCGGCTTCTTCGTCGAAATGCCGGGCTCCGGACAGCTCACCTCGATGAGACTCACCCCGAGACTGCTCGCCAAGATGCTCACCTCGTCGTACCAGAAGGACGTGGTCAGCAGGATCAAGGCCGCCCCCGAACACATCAAGGACAATCCACTCAGCCTCTTCCACGACGAAGAATTCAAGAAGCTCAATCCGGCCTTCAAGGACTGGGTTCCCCATCTTTCGCCGTCGAGCATCATGGTGCAGCTGGAGAGTTCCGACACCACCGAAATGCTGTGGAAGTGGCTGCGGTCCGACACCGAGGCGCGGGAATTCCTGGCCGGCACTCCCGACCCCTGGGGCACGAAGGTCAACCCGTACTTCAAGGAGCTGCACCTGGACTCCGACACGAGCGTGAACGACTTCCCCAAGGCGGATCCGACCCGCACCACCGTCACCGTCGGCGTGGAGTCCCTGGAGTACGGGACCACCGAGATCGCCCCGTACGTCCAGGACATGCACGAGGGCGCGCTGCGCACCCGCCGGGGCAACAACGGAGCCACGACCACCGCGGCCGCCGGGGGCAACGGCTCACCGGCCAAGCTGGTCAACACGCCCCCGCTGGCCGGTCAGCGCATGGTGCTCGCGATCGTCGACGCCGCCTCCGCGGCCCGCTACGGACTCCAGACCGCCTCCCTGCGCAACGCCGACGGCACCTTCGTCGCCCCCACACCCGCCTCGCTGCTCGCCGGAGCCGCCGCCATGAAGGACTCGGTCGAGCCGGGCGTGCTCGCCCCGAACCCGGGTGGCGCCAGGGGCCGGGCCTACCCCCTCGCCTCCGTCGTCTACGCGGGCGCCTACACCAGCACCCCCGCGGCCGAGCGCAAGGACTTCGCCGGGCTGATCCGTTACGCGGCGCGGTCCGGGCAGACCCCGGGCGCCGCCGCCGGACAGCTGCCGCCCGGATACGCGCCGCTGCCCGCCGCCCTCCGCACCCGGGCGCTCGCCGCCGCGGACCGGCTGGAACACCCGAAGACCGCGGCCGGGAGTTCCGGGGCGGGCGGACCGGCGGGCCCCGGCGGCTTCGGAGCGTCCGGCGGCGGGGCCGGGGGAGCGGGCGGCGGACCGGGCGGCGCCGGTGGCGGTACGGGCGGGGCCGGCGGGGGCGACGCGAACCCCGACCCGGGCGATACGACGGCGCACAAGGCGGACCCCGGCGGCGCCGAGCAGCAGAACGTCGCCGAGTCCGGCGGCCTGACCCCCTCCACGGCCCTCGGGATCGTCCGCTGGGTGCTGACCGGAGTGCTGCTCGCGGGCGGAATCGCGGGCCTTTCCGGACCCGTTCTGCTCCGCCTTTCCGTGCGGAAATCCGTCCGGACCGGCTGAGTTCTCCAGGTGTCACCTCGTAAAGCATTTCGTAACCTGATCAACCGTCGCCGTTGGTGGCCGCCGGGAACCGGATAAGGAAAAGTCATCGGTGGCCGGTCGACGGGCCGGTGGAAAAAAATTCAGAATTCTGCTTGAGCGTCCATTCCTTCCATTCCTCGTATCCGTATGCACGGAGGAGAACAGAAGTGAACGTCAAGTCCCGCGCACGCATCGGTGCCGTCGTCGGTACCGCGGCCCTCGCCCTCGGCGCCATGGCGGCCCCCGCCTCGGCGGACCCGGCCCCCGGCACCTACCGGGTCCTCGCCGGTGTCGGCTCGGACACCACCCAGGACGTCGTGAACGGCCTGGGCGGCGCCGTCGACAGCGGCTCGCTGATCGCCTCGTACAACGCCCTCGGCACGACGACGATCAAGACCCGCGCCACCGGCTGCCAGATCGCCCGGCCCAACGGCTCCTCGGCCGGCATCAACGCGCTGCGCAACGCCGTCGACAACAACACCGGCTGTCTGGACTTCGCGCGCTCCTCGCGCGGCGTCGCGGACACCTCGTCCACCGACCTGACCTGGATCCCGTTCGGCAAGGACGCGGTCACCTTCGCCGTCCGCTCCGACAGCGCCCTGCCCAAGGCGCTCACGAAGGCGCAGCTCGTCTCCGTCTACACCTGCCGGACGACGTCCCTCAACGGTGTGGCGCTCACCCCGCTGCTGCCCCAGTCCGGCTCCGGCACCCGGTCCTTCTTCCTGGGGCAGCTGGGCCTCACCGAGTCCACCTTCGGCGCCTGCGTCGACGACACCGTCCAGGAGCACAACGGCGAGGCGCTGGACAGCGCGGGCGACATCGCCCCGTACTCCGTCGCGCAGTACATCGCGCAGAGCAACGAGCCGGGCGATGTCGTCGACCGGCGCGGCGCGGCCGTGCTCGGTTCGGTCAACGGTGTGGCCCCTCGGAACGCGAACGGCACCCTCAACACCGCCTTCCCCTTCAACCGCGACGTCTACAACGTCGTCCCGACCGCCAAGCTGACCGACCCGACGATCGCCGCCGCCTTCGTCGGCTCCACGTCCAAGGTCTGCGCGCAGAACGGCGTGATCGCCACGTACGGCTTCGGCACGATCGCCAACTGCGGCAGCACCGACCTCCGGGGCGAGAGCTGACCACCACCCCGTAACCGCGCCACGGCCGGGCACCCCCAGGGTGCCCGGCCCCCAGGCATACCCACCACCGCATCCCACTGGGGGGACCGACCACCATGAGACATCTCGCACCACCGAGAACACCCGCCGCGCGGCTGCTCTGCTGCTCGCTCCTGCTCGCCGCGGCGGCCACGGTCCTCGGCCTCGCACCGACGGCCCGTGCCGAGGACGCGCTGGGCGGACTGACGTTCCCGATCGCCTCGGGGAAGACCGCAGACAACCCGACCTTCCCGAAGGTGACCACCGACGGCCCCTGCCCCGCCGAGAACGCGCAGCAGGTCTCGCTGGTCCTGGCCAAACCGGCCGGCGGCACGGTCACCCTGGGCAGGACGACCGTCGGTGCCCCGTTCGACCAGGGGCCGTTCAGCGCCGACATCCTCGCCGGGAAGTCGCTCGAATCCCTGCTGCGGAGCTGGATCCCCAGCGGGTCGTTGGACGGTACGTACGACATCCGGCTCATGTGCCGCGACGCCGACAACATCGGTGGCAAGTACTTCCCCGCGAAGATCCAGGTCACCGGCGACTCCTGGACCGTCCAGGCGGCCGCCGCCACCACGACCGCGCTCACCGCCACCCCCGCCGCTACCGCCCCCGCCGGGACCGAGGTCGCGCTGAAGGCCGCCGTCACACCCCCGGCCGCCGCCGGCAAGGTCGCCTTCCTGGACGGGACCACCGAGCTCGGCAGCGCCGATGTCGCCTCCGGGGCCGCCGAGTTGAGGACGAAGGCGCTGGCCGAGGGCGCGCACACGCTCACCGCGAAGTTCGTCCCGGCGGACTCCGGCGCGTACACGGAATCCGTCTCCGCCGCCGTGACGTACACCGTCACCGGGGCCGGCTCCTCGCCCTCCCCGGACCCGAGCGACACCGGCGGCCCCACCCCGGGCACGCCCGCCGACCTCGACATCACCGACGCGGACGGCAAGGCCCTGGACGTCAACCCGACGCTCACCGCAGGCCAGAAGGTCCTCATCACCGCCCGCGGCTACACCGGGGGAGCCAAGGTGAAGGTCGCCCTCGCCGACAGCGGGGCCGCCTTCCCCGACGCCACCGCCGACGCCGAAGGCGCTGTCCCCGCCTACGCGTTCACCGTCCCGGCGGACATCGAGGACGGCTCGTACACCCTCACCCTCGCCGAGCCGGGGACCGGCGGCCACAGTGTCGAGTTCCTCTTCGCCGTCGGCGACGCACCGGGCCCCGACCCGAGCCCGAGCGACTCCGCGGGCGCGGACGACGGCGGTGCGACGACCGGTGCGGACGGCGGCGGAACAGCGGGTCCGTCCACCGGAGGCTCGGGCGGCGGCGGGGACACCGCCACGGGCCCGCTCGCCTCGACCGGCACCAGCGCCCTCGCGCTCGGCACGGCGGCCCTCGCGCTCTGCGGGCTCGGTACCGCGTTCGTGCTGCACACCCGACGCAAGGGCCTGCTCCGGTTCTGACGTACGGGGGCGGGGGCCCCGGCCCCCGCCTTCCCCGTGCCGGCACCGGCACCCGCACCCATCCCGCCCCGACGAGGAGCGCATCCGACGTGACGACCGTGCTGACCCCGCCACCGGTGACCCCCGCCCCGCCCCCGACACCGCCCCCGCCGGGGGCCCGGCCCCCGGCCCGCCCCGGTCTCGCCCTGGCCGGAGCGGCACTGTGCGTTCTCGCGGCCGTACTCCTCGGCTTCGCCGCCGACCTCACGGTCGTCGGCCACCTCCAGCACGCCCGCGACCAGCAGACCGGCTACGCCGAACTCCGCAGGCAACTCGCGCTCGGCACCGCCCCGGTGGGCCAGCGCACCTACGACGACAAGCCGCTCTCCCCGGGCGCACCCGTCGCCCTCCTGCGCATCCCCGCCCTCGGCCTGCGCGAGGTCGTCGGCGAGGGCACCACCTCCGGCGTCCTGATGTCCGGACCCGGGCACCGCCGCGACACCCCGATGCCAGGACAGGCGGGCACCAGCGTGATCATGGGGCGCCAGTGGGGATACGGCAGCCCGTTCAACGGCCTGTCGAAGCTCCCCGCCGGGTCGAGGATCGAGGTGACGACCGGTCAGGGCAAGGCTGTGTACACGGTGTCGGCCGTCCGGCGCTCGGGCGACAGGCTCCCCGCGCCCGCCGGGGCCCGGGGTCGGCTCACCCTCATGACCGCGTCCGGCAGCCCGTACACCCCCGCCGGCGTGCTGTACGTCGACGCCGAACTCACCACCCCCGTCCAGCCCAGCCCGCCCCGCTACGTCCGCCTCGGCTGGATCGGCCCCGCCGAGGAGGCGCTCGGCGGGGAGAGCGGGGAGGGCGGCGCCTGGCTCGCGGTCTTCCTCCGGTCGCAGGCCCTGCTCGCCGCCGCGCTCCTCGCGGTCTGGCTGCACCGGGTCTGGGGGAGCTGGCAGACCTGGATCACCGCCGGACCCGTTCTCGCCGCGCTCGGCCTCGCGGTCGCCACGGCCGTCACCCGCCTCCTCCCCAACCTGCTCTGAACGAACAGGAGTTGAAACATTCCGATGACCGAGACCATCCCGCTGCCCGCCACCGTGCCCAACCGGCCGCGCACCGGCACCGCTTCCCCCGCCACCCTCGAAGCCGAAGCGGTCTCCGCCTGGTTCGGCGACCACAAGGTCCTGGACCGGGTCTCCCTGCACATGCCCGCGCTGGAGGTCACCGCCCTGATCGGCCCGTCGGGCTGCGGCAAGTCGACGTTCCTGCGCATCCTCAACCGGATGCACGAACTGATCGGCTCCGCCTCCCTGGCGGGCCGGGTCCTGCTGGACGGCGAGGACATCTACGACCGGGGCCGCCGCATCACCCGCGCCCGCCGCGAGATCGGCATGGTCTTCCAGAAGCCCAACCCGTTCCCCGCCATGTCCCTGTACGACAACGTCCTCGCGGGCCTGAAACTCAACGGCATCAAGGCGGCCAGGGACGGCAGGGACGATCTCGTCGAGGAATGCCTGACCAAGGCCGGCCTGTGGCGCGAGGTCAAGGACCGGCTCCGCCAGCCCGGCGGCGCGCTCTCCGGCGGACAGCAGCAACGCCTCTGCATAGCGAGGTCGTTGGCGGTCCGCCCCCGGGTGCTCCTGATGGACGAACCCTGCTCCGCGCTGGACCCGACCTCCACCCGCCGGATCGAGGAGACCATCGCCGACCTCAAGGAGGAGGTCACCATCGTGATCGTCACGCACAACATGCAGCAGGCGGCGCGGGTCTCCGACCACTGCGCGTTCTTCCTCGCCGAACAGGGCACGCCCGGTGTGATCGTCGAACACGGCCCGACCGACGCGATGTTCGGCGCCCCGCAGGACGCCCGGACCGCCGACTACGTGAACGGCCGCTTCGGATGACGCCCCGGGGCCCCGCCGCGCCGGCCGCCCCGCTTCCGCTCAGATACCGGCCGCCGTCGCCAGATCGCGCTTGATCCCGTCGAGCAGCTCCGCGCCCTTCGCGCGGGCCGTCGGCAGCTCGTCCGCCGAACCGACCGGCACCACGACCTCCAGATAGCACTTGAGCTTCGGCTCGGTGCCGCTCGGGCGGACGATCACCCGGGCGCCTTCCAGCTGGTAGCGGAGCCCGTCGGTGGGCGGCAGCTGCGCCGTGCCCCGCGCCAGGTCCTCGGCCGAGGTGACGGCGAGGCCCGCCAGCGCGGTCGGGGGCTGCTCGCGCAGCCGCGCCATGGCGTCGGAGATCACCGACAGGTCCTCCACCCGGACCGACAGCTGGTCCGTGGCGTGCAGCCCGTGGGCGACCGCGAGGTCGTCGAGGAGATCGAGGAGCGTACGCCCCTGCTCCTTGAGCCCGGAGGCGAGTTCGGCGACGAGCAGGGCGGCCGTGATGCCGTCCTTGTCGCGTACGCCGTCGGGGTCGACGCAGTAGCCGAGCGCCTCCTCGTACCCGTACCGCAGGCCGTCGACGCGGGCGATCCACTTGAAGCCGGTCAGTGTCTCCTCGTGGCCGAGCCCGGCCTTCCCGGCGATCCGGCCGAGCAGCGAGGACGACACGATCGACTCGGCGAAGACACCGGTCACGCCGCGGTCCACCAGATGGGCGGCGAGCAGCGCGCCGACCTCGTCGCCGCGCAGCATCCGCCAGCCGCCGTCGGCGCCGGGGTCCGGGACGGCGACGGCGCAGCGGTCGGCGTCCGGGTCGTTGGCGATGACGATGTCGGGGTCCGCGCGGCGCGCGGTCGCGAAGGCGAGGTCCATCGCGCCGGGCTCTTCCGGATTGGGGAAGGCGACGGTGGGGAAGGCCGGGTCGGGCTCGGCCTGCTCGGCGACGAGCACCGGCGCGGGGAATCCGGCCCGGTCGAAGGCGGCGGTCAGCACGGACGTACCGACACCGTGCAGGGCGGTGTACACGACCCGGGCGGTACGCGGCGATCCGGCGGCGAGCACGGTGTCCGTACGGGCCAGGTAGGCCGCCAGGACCTCGTCGCCGAGGACGTCCCAGCCGTCGTCGGGCCGGGCCACGCCGTCGAGCGGGCCGACCGCGGCGATGGCGGCGGCGATCTCGCCGTCCGCCGGGGGGACGATCTGCGAGCCGTCGCCGAGGTAGACCTTGTAGCCGTTGTCGCGCGGCGGATTGTGGCTGGCGGTCACCTCGACGCCGGCGACGGCGCCCAGGTGCCTGATGGCGTACGCGAGCACGGGGGTGGGGAGCGGGCGGGGGAGCACCGCCGCCCGCAGGCCAGCGCCGGTCATCACGGCGGCGGTGTCGCGGGCGAAGTCGGCGGACTTGTACCGGGCGTCGTACCCGACGACGACGAGCCCGCCGCCCTGCCCCTGCGCCTTCAGATACGCGGCGAGACCGGCCGCCGCCCGGATGACGACGGAACGGTTCATCCGCATCGGCCCGGCCCCCAGCTCACCGCGGAGCCCGGCGGTGCCGAACTGCAGCGTGCCGGCGAACCGTGCGGCGAGCTCGTCGGCACTCTCGGCGGACCCGGATCCGATGAGCCCGGCGAGCTCGTCGCGGGTCTCGGGATCGGGGTCCTCCGCGAGCCATGTCCTGGCCTGCGCGATGAGGTCCTGCTGCACGGTGTCCGCCTTTCTGCGGTGTGGGAATTCAGCCTCGCCGGTGTTCGGGCCCGGCTCAGATCCGCTCGAGCACCCGGGCCAGCAGCGAACCCATCCGGGTCGCCGAGTCCCGCCCCGCCTGCAGCACCTCCGCATGGTTGAGCGGCTCCCCGCTCAGCCCCGCCGCGAGGTTCGTGACCAGCGAGATGCCCAGTACCTCGGCGCCGGCCTCGCGCGCGGCGATGGCTTCGAGCACGGTGGACATGCCGACCAGGTCGCCGCCCATGACGCGGACCATGTTGATCTCGGCCGGGGTCTCGTAGTGCGGGCCGGTGAACTGCACGTACACGCCCTCTTCGAGGGTCTCGTCGACCTCCTTGCACAGCGCGCGCAGCCGCGGCGAGTACAGATCGGTCAGATCGACGAAGTTGGCGCCGACGATGGGGGAGGCCGCCGTCAGGTTGATGTGGTCGCTGATCAGCACCGGCTGACCGGGGCGCATGCCCTCGCGAAGACCGCCGCAGCCGTTCGTCAGGACGACGGTCCCGCATCCCGCCGCGACGGCGGTACGGACCCCGTGCGCGACGGCGGCGACGCCCCGGCCCTCGTAGAAGTGCGTGCGGCCGAGGAAGACCAGGACCCGCTTGTCGCCGATCTTGTACGAGCGGATCGTGCCGCCGTGCCCCTGTACGGCGGGCGCCGGGAAACCGGGCAGCTCGGTCACCGGGAACTCGGCCTCCGGAGTGCCGAGCGCATCGCCCGCGGGTGCCCAGCCGGAACCCATCACGAGCGCGACGTCGTGGGTCTCGGCACCGGTCAGCTCGCGCAGGCGGGCGGCGGCGTCGGAGGCGGCGGCGTACGGGTCGCCCTGGATGTGGTCCGGAATAACTGATGCGTTCACGCGGATGAGGGTAGCCGGTGATTCCCTACGCGCGTAGATGCCTATGCGCAGAGTCTGCGCACGCATCCTCGTACTTTCACACAAAAGCGCTGGTCGGCCGGGTCAGCAGGGGCGCTTGCGCAGTTCCATCACATAGTCGTGCGGGGCGCCCGAGGACTCCGCGGCATCGGCGATCTCGCCCAGATAGCGGGCGGAGGGCAGCCCGCCCTCGTAGCCGTTCAGCACATACATCCAGGCCGGCTCCTCGCCGTCCAGGGTGTGCACCCGCACCCGCATCCGGCGGTAGATGTCGAGGCCGACACCCTCCCACCGGTCCATGGAGTCCTCGTCCATCGGCGCCAGGTCGTACAGCGCCACGAAGACCTGGGAACGGGGCGCCTCCACCACCGTGGCGAGCGCGCCCTCCCAGCCCATCTGCTCCCCGCCGAAGGTCAGCCGCCAGCCGTTGAGCCAGCCCGTGCCGCGCAGCGGGGAATGCGGTGCGCGGCGCGTCATCAGCCGCGCGTCGAGGTTGCCGGCGTACGCGGCGTAGAGCGACATGGGTTCGAGGGTACGGGAGGTGACGGGGAGAACGTCGACTCCGGTGCGGAAGACCACTTACGGGGTTCCGCTCGCCACCCCCGGGCCCCGGCGCGCACGCCCCGGCGCACGTATGGAGGGCCCCGGGGCGAAGCACCTTGGCGCGTGCGGGACAATGAAGTACGTACTGCATTCCCCCGGGGCGCTCCCCCGGACCCCCGGCCGGGGCAGCAGACGGCCGCGGGATGACATACGCGAGGCGGACTTTTCGTGACCCGGATCGTGATCATCGGCGGCGGACCCGGCGGCTACGAGGCGGCACTGGTGGGCGCCCAACTCGGCGCGGAGGTGACCGTCGTCGACTGCGACGGCCTCGGCGGCGCGTCTGTGCTCACCGACTGCGTGCCCTCGAAGACCCTGATCGCGACGGCTGAGGTGATGACCACCTTCGACTCCTCGTACGAGGAGCTGGGCATCATCGTCGCGGACGACACCCCGCACGTCGAGCAGGCCGCCCGCGTGGTCGGCGTCGACCTGGGCAAGGTCAACCGACGGGTGAAGCGCCTGGCGCTCGCCCAGTCCCACGACATCACCGCCTCCGTCACCCGCGCCGGTGCCCGCGTGATGCGCGGCCGGGGCCGCCTGGCGGGCCTCCAGGCCGCCGACGGCTCCCGCGAGGTCGTCGTGACCGCCGCCGACGGCACCGAGGAGACACTCACCGCCGACGCCGTGCTGATCGCGACCGGCGGGCACCCCCGGGAGATACCGGACGCCCTCCCCGACGGCGAGCGCATCCTGAACTGGACCCAGGTCTACGACCTCGACGAGCTGCCCGAGGAGCTCATCGTGGTCGGCTCCGGCGTGACCGGCGCCGAGTTCGCGGGCGCCTACCAGGCGCTCGGCTCGCGCGTCACCCTCGTCTCGTCCCGCGACCGGGTGCTGCCGGGCGAGGACCCGGACGCGGCCGCCGTGCTGGAGGACGTCTTCCGGCGCCGCGGCATGAACGTCATGGCCCGCTCCCGCGCCCAGGCCGCGAAGCGCGTCGGCGACCGGGTCGAGGTCACCCTCGCCGACGGCCGGGTCATCTCCGGTTCGCACTGCCTCATGGCGGTCGGCGCGATCCCGAACAGCGCGGGCATGGGCCTGGAGGAGGCCGGGGTCCGGCTCAAGGAGTCCGGCCACATCTGGACCGACAAGGTCTCCCGCACCAGCGCGCCCGGCGTGTACGCGGCCGGTGACGTCACCGGGATCTTCGCCCTCGCCTCGGTCGCCGCCATGCAGGGCCGGATCGCGATGTACCACTTCCTCGGTGACGCGGTGGCCCCGCTGGACCTGAAGACGGTCTCCTCGAACGTCTTCACCGATCCCGAGATCGCCACCGTCGGCTACACCCAGGCCGACGTCGACGCCGGCAAGATCGACGCCCGGGTGGTCAAGCTGCCGCTGCTGCGCAACCCGCGCGCCAAGATGCAGGGAATCCGCGACGGTTTCGTCAAGATCTTCTGCCGGCCCGGCACCGGCATCGTGGTCGGCGGCTGTGTCGTCGCGCCGCGTGCGAGTGAACTCATTCACCCCATCTCGATCGCGGTCGACAATAATTTGACGGTAGAACAGATCGCAAACACTTTCACCGTGTATCCGTCCCTGTCGGGTTCGATCGCGGAAGTGGCCAGGCAGTTGCACACCCGTAAGCGCGCGGGCGAGGCGTAAGCGCCTTCGGGACCCGGTAATCCCCGGCAACTCCCGGCAACTCGGGCGGCCCGACGACCGCCGTCCGATCAGTACAGAACAACAACGGGGCCGCCTATATCACTTGGCGGCCCCTTGTATGTACAACTTCCGCTATTCGGCGCGAACTGCTGAAAACACTCGGGCGGTCACGTTACTGTCAGTTTCGTGTTCGCTGCAGAACGTCGTCAGTTGATCCTCGAAATGGTGCGTGCCAACGGGGCGGTATCGCTCCGTGAGCTCGCCCGCGTCGTCCAGACCTCCGAAGTGACCGTACGGCGGGACGTGCGGGCACTGGAGGCAGAAGGACTCCTCGACCGCCGGCACGGCGGTGCGGTACTGCCGGGCGGTTTTACGCGGGAGTCCGGCATTCCGCAGAAATCCCATCTCGCCACCGCGGAGAAGACGGCCATCGCCGACCTGGCCGCCGGTCTCGTGGAAGAGGGCGAGGCCATCGTCGTCGGCGCCGGTACGACCACGCAGGAGCTGGCCCGCCGGCTCGCGCGGATTCCCGGTCTGACCGTCGTCACCAACTCGCTGCTGGTCGCCCAGGCGCTGGCCCATGCCAACCGGGTGGAGGTGGTGATGACCGGCGGCACGCTGCGCGGTTCCAACTACGCCCTGGTGGGCAGCGGTGCCGAACAGTCCCTCCAGGGGCTGAGGGTCGCGCGCGCGTTCCTCTCCGGGAGCGGGCTCACCGCGGAGCGCGGCCTCTCCACGTCCAACATGCTCTCCGCGAGCGTGGACCGGGCGCTGGTGCAGGCAGCCGCGGAGGTGGTGGTCCTGGCGGACCACACCAAGCTCGGCTCCGACACCATGTTCCAGACGGTGCCGACGGATCTCATCACCCGCCTGGTGACGGACGAGCCGCCCGGTCACGACGACCGTGCCGCCACCGAACTGCAGGCCCTGGCGGACCAGGGGGTGCAGATCGCGGTGGCCGGCTCGGGCAGCGGCCCCACGGCGGCCGAGCCCCTCCCGCACGGCCGGCAGGGCCGCCGTGACATGCCACTGCCCGGACAGCGTCGTACGACACACGGCGGCCCCGGAGGTCAGGGCCCGCAGCAACTGCGGAGCGCGGCGTCCCTGACGGAGTCGGGCCAGGGCCCGGGAGACCGCGCGAGGGTCGCGGACCTGCGCCGCCGATAGAACCCGGCCTCGGTGGGGGGCGAAGATCCGGCTCTGCCAGGCCGGACTCCTCCAATCGCCGGGCCGAAAAACCCAGCCCTGCCGGGCCCGTCTCCTGGGGGCGCCGGGGGCGAATATCCAGCCCCGCCGGCGTTTGAGGCGCGGGGTCCGGGGCGGAGCCCCGCTTACGGGAAGGAGCGGGCAGGGGAACAGGCCCCGCGCAGCGGACCACAAGGCATGCCCCCGACCTCCACCCCCTCAACCCGCCTCCGCATGCGCCCCCTTCAGCCCCTGCAAGGTCAGCATCAGCAACCGACCCGCCAACTCCGGGTCGTCCGGCGACTGTTCGGCGGCCAGCGCGATGGCATTGGTCAGCTGCATCAGGTCGTCGATCGACACATCCGGCCGCACCGCCCCGCTCGCCTGCGCCCGCGCCAGCAGCACCGCCCCCGCCTCGCGCAGCGGCACATTGCACTGCGACAGCGCCGAAGTCTCGTCCCGTGACGTCGACATGAGCGCCTGGGCGAGTCCGCGGTACTCACCCGCGTGGGTGATGATCGCGCCCAGCCACTCCACCAGGCCCCCGCACGGCTGCGCCGCCCCCGCGAGTTCACGGGAACGGGTGATCAGGGACGTCAGGGCCTCCTGGAAGACCGCGTTCATCAGCGCGTGCCGGTTCGGGAAGTGCCGGTACAGCGTGCCGATCCCCACGCCCGCGCGCCGCGCGATGTCCTCCAGGGACGCGTCGGTGCCGTGCTCCGCGAAGGCGGTCCGGGCCTCGTTCAGCAGCCGGTCGTAATTCCGGCGCGCGTCGGCACGCATGTGCCGGGCCGGCGTCCGTGCCGTACTGATCGCCATTGCGCAGTCCTCCCTTTCTCCGCCCCGAGGTCCAGGATGCCATCGCGCGTCCGTCCGGAGGAGCGATGCCGGGGCGCGAGGCCGGGGCGCGACGCACGACCGGGGCCCCTGCCGAGTCGCACGACTCGGCAGGGGCCCCGGTGGAACGTCGGGTGCCGCTCGATCAGTCCTTGATCTCGCAGATGACGGCGCCGGAGGAGACCGAGCTGCCGACCTCGGCGGCGAGGCCCTTGACGGTGCCGGAGCGGTGCGCGTTCAGCGGCTGTTCCATCTTCATGGCCTCCAGGACGACGATGAGGTCGCCTTCCTGGACCTGCTGGCCTTCTTCGACGGCGATCTTGACGATGGTGCCCTGCATCGGGGAGGCCAGGGTGTCGCCGGAGACCGCGGAGCCGGACTTCTTGGCGGCGCGGCGCTTGGGCTTGGCGCCCGCGGCGAGTCCGGTGCGGGCCAGGGACATGCCGAGGGAGGAGGGGAGGGAGACCTCCAGGCGCTTGCCGCCGACCTCGACGACGACGGTCTCGCGGCCGGCTTCTTCCTCGGCCTCCGCGTCGGCGGTGGCGGTGAAGGGCTTGATGTCGTTGACGAACTCGGTCTCGATCCAGCGGGTGTGGACCTGGAACGGTTCGCTGGTGAAGGCCGGGTCGACGACGACGGCGCGGTGGAAGGGAATGGCGGTGGCCATGCCCTCGACGTTGAACTCGGCCAGCGCACGGGCGGCGCGCTGGAGTGCCTGCTGGCGGGTCGCGCCGGTCACGACCAGCTTCGCCAGCAGCGAGTCCCAGGCGGGGCCGATGACGGAGCCGGACTCGACGCCCGCGTCGAGACGGACGCCGGGGCCGGTCGGCGGGGCGAAGAGGGTGACGGTGCCCGGTGCGGGCAGGAAGCCGCGGCCCGGGTCCTCGCCGTTGATCCGGAACTCGAAGGAGTGGCCCCGCACGGCCGGGTCGCCGTAGCCGAGCTCCTCGCCGTCGGCGATGCGGAACATCTCGCGTACGAGGTCGAGGCCGGTGACCTCCTCGGTCACCGGGTGCTCGACCTGCAGGCGGGTGTTGACCTCCAGGAACGAGATCGTGCCGTCCGTGCCGACGAGGAACTCCACCGTGCCCGCACCGACGTAGCCGGCCTCCTTGAGGATGGCCTTGGACGCCGCGTACAGCTCCGCGTTCTGCGCGTCGCTCAGGAACGGGGCCGGGGCCTCCTCGACCAGCTTCTGGTGGCGGCGCTGGAGCGAGCAGTCACGGGTGGAGACCACGACCACGTTGCCGTGGGTGTCGGCCAGGCACTGCGTCTCGACGTGGCGCGGCCGGTCGAGGTAGCGCTCCACGAAGCACTCGCCCCGGCCGAACGCCGCGACGGCCTCACGGACCGCGGAGTCGTACAGCTCCGGGATCTCCTCCAGCGTGCGCGCCACCTTCAGCCCGCGACCGCCGCCACCGAAGGCGGCCTTGATCGCGATCGGCAGCCCGTGCTCCTTCGCGAAGGCGACGACCTCCCCGGAACCCGACACCGGGTCGGGCGTGCCGGCCACCAGCGGGGCCCCGGCACGCTGCGCGATATGCCGGGCGGCGACCTTGTCGCCCAGGTCCCGGATCGCCTGCGGCGGCGGTCCGATCCACGTCAGCCCCGCATCGAGCACGGCCTGCGCGAACTCGGCGTTCTCCGACAGGAACCCGTACCCGGGATGGATCGCGTCGGCCCCGGAGTCCTTGGCCGCCTGGAGCACCTTGGCCATGTCCAGATAGCTGGCCGCCGGGGTGTCACCGCCCAGAGCGAATGCCTCGTCGGCCGCGCGCACATGCAGAGCATCCCGGTCCGGGTCCGCGTAGACGGCCACGCTCCCGATCCCGGCATCCCGGCACGCCCGAGCAACACGGACAGCAATTTCGCCACGGTTGGCGATGAGCACCTTGCGCACGATGGCTCCCTCCTTGAAACAAGCTGAGTTTAGGGACTACCGACACGGCCCTACGACCCGTCCCCAATGGTGAGCTTGCCCACACGGAGTGTGATTCGAGGCTTGCTCAAGTCGCGAAATCCCTTGTGGCACCACGGTACGCCGGGTTTCATGACCGCACAGTAGCCACGAGGTGTGGTCCAGGTCTCTGTTCGTACGAGCTGTGACTCCCCGCGTTTCTTTGTCGAGTCCCCACTAATGGGCGAACGATTCTTTGCGCGACGCACGAGAGCCGCGACAAGGGGGGCGCGGAGTGTGCGCCCGCGCGCGCCACGAGCGCGGGGCGGAAGCGGAGATCGCCGGACCCTTGTCCGGAGGATTACCGGTTAGTAGGGTCCGCGCTATCGCACGTACTGCAGGTAACAGGGGGTGAGCACCGTGGTGCGCAGACCGGTGGCGTTCGTGGCCGCGATCGTGCTGTTCGTGGAAGCCGTGGGCATCGTGCTCATCAACGGCATCCTGGCGACGGTCGTGAAGAACCAGGACATGTCGCTGGCCGGGATGGACCCCGCCGTCATGTCCAACGGCACCTGGGCGATGGGCGGCGCCTTCGGCCTGTACCTGCTGCTGTGCGGGCTGCTCCTGCTGCTCGCCGGTATCCGCGACCGGGCCCCCGGCCGTATCGCCCGCATCGTCCTGATCGTCTGCGCGGTGGTGCACGGGGTGCTGGGCGCGCTGACGGTCGGGCTGGTCGGCTGGACCGCGTTCGGGTGTCTGATGGTGGTGCTCGGGCTGATAGTGCTGACGCTGGTGGCGTACGGCACCCGGTCCGACGAGCCCGCCGACGACGCCGGGGCGAGCGCTCCGGCGCCGGTCTGATCCGGGGCGTCCGCCCGGACCCGGGGCGGGTCCGCTCAGACCCAGAGCTCGGTGACGGAGATCCCCAGCTCGCCCAGCAGCCGGCGCAGCAGCGGCAGCGAGAGCCCGATGACGTTGCCGTGGTCGCCCTCGATGGAGTCGACGAACGGCGCCGAGCGGCCGTCCAGGGTGAAGGCGCCCGCGACATGGAGCGGCTCGCCGGTGGCCACGTAGGCGGCGATCTCGGCGTCCGTCGGTTCGCCGAAGCGGACGGTCGTGGAGGCGGTCGCCGACGCGGTACGTCCGGTAGCGGTGTCGATCACGCTGTGGCCCGTCTGCAGCACACCGGCCCGGCCGCGCATGGACTTCCAGCGGGCGATGGCCTCCTCGCCGTCGGCCGGCTTGCCGAGCGCCTCGCCGTCGAGTTCGAGCACCGAGTCGCAGCCGATCACCAGGGCACCCGCCGCCTCCGCCCGGCCGGCCACCGCCGCGGCCTTGGCCTCGGCGAGCACGAGCGCCAGCTCGGCGGGTGTCGGGGCGCTCAGCGCGTCCTCGTCCACCCCGCTGACGATCACCTCGGGCGCGAAACCGGCCTGCCTCAGCAGACCGAGACGGGCGGGCGAGGCGGAGGCGAGCACGAGACGGCGCTGATCAGTCATACGCGCCATCGTAGAAGAGGCGGACGGACCCCGGCCCCGCTCAGTGCAGGCCGGCCACGAACATCGCGACCACCATCGCGAGAGCGAGCACCAGCCCCGCGCGGCGCATCATGTCCTGGACGTCACGCAGTTCCTTCGGCGGCTTGTTCTCGGGGTCGGACCACAGCATGGAAACGATCCTGCTGCCGTGACGGACGGCGCGCCTGAGTACAGGTACTCAGCCGCCGTGGTGCGTACGGACCAGTTCGCTCCGGATGCACCGGAGGCCCGGACCCGAAAGGGCCCGGACCTCCGGAAACGTGCCCGAAGGGACGCTCCCGCGACTACCCGGGCCAGTACGTCCGGGCCCAGGCCCGCGGCCCCGGCAGATGGCGCGTGCGCCGGGCGATGCGTCCCGGGTCGGACCACTCGCCGGGCAGCGCCGGTACGCCGGCCGGCGTACCGGACGACTCGTCGGACGTCGTCGTCGCCGCGGCGCGCGCCCGCACCACCGCCAGCGCGGCGGCCAGCTCCTCAGGGGTCGGGTTGCCCCGTACGACCTTGATCATGGCCAGGACCCTTTCTAGAGGGGGATGTTGCCGTGCTTCTTCGGGGGCAGCGACTCCCGCTTGGTACGCAGCTGGCGCAGCCCCTTCACGATGTGGGCGCGGGTGTCGGACGGCATGATCACCGCGTCGACGTAACCGCGTTCGGCCGCCACGTAGGGGTTGAGCAGCGTGTCCTCGTAGTCGGCGATCAGCTCGGCGCGGGTGGCGTCCTGATCCTCGGCGGCGGCGATCGTCCGGCGGTGCAGGATGTTCACCGCACCCTGCGCGCCCATCACCGCGATCTGCGCGGTCGGCCAGGCGAGGTTGATGTCGGCGCCCAGGTGCTTGGAGCCCATGACGTCGTACGCGCCGCCGAACGCCTTGCGGGTGATCACGGTGATCAGCGGGACGGTCGCCTCGGCGTAGGCGTAGATCAGCTTGGCGCCGCGGCGGATGATGCCGCCGTACTCCTGGTCGACGCCGGGCAGGAAGCCGGGGACGTCGACGAAGGTCAGCACGGGCACGTTGAAGGCGTCGCAGGTGCGGACGAAGCGCGCGGCCTTCTCGCTCGCGTTGATGTCCAGGCAGCCCGCGAACTGCATCGGCTGGTTGGCGACGATGCCGACCGGGTAGCCCTCGACGCGCCCGAAGCCGGTGATGATGTTCGGCGCGAACAGGGCCTGGGTCTCCAGGAACTCGCCGTCGTCCAGCACGTGTTCGATGGCGGTGTGCATGTCGTACGGCTGGTTCGCCGAGTCCGGGATGAGGGTGTCGAGCTCGCGGTCCTCGTCCGTGGTGGCGAGCTCCGCCACCTCGGGGAAGGCGGGCGCCTCGGACAGGTTGTTCGAAGGGAGGTACGACAGCAGCGACTTGACGTACTCGATGGCGTCCTTCTCGTCGCCCGCCATGTGGTGCGCCACACCGGAGGTGGTGTTGTGGGTGCGGGCGCCGCCGAGCTCCTCGAAGCCGACGTCCTCGCCGGTGACCGTCTTGATGACGTCGGGGCCGGTGATGAACATGTGCGAGGTCTGGTCGACCATGACCGTGAAGTCGGTGATCGCGGGGGAGTAGACCGCGCCGCCCGCGCACGGTCCGACGATCAGCGAGATCTGCGGCACGACACCCGAGGCGTGCACATTGCGGCGGAAGATCTCCGCGAACAGACCGAGTGCGGCCACGCCTTCCTGGATCCGGGCGCCACCGCCGTCGTTGATGCCGATGACCGGGCAGCCGGTCTTCAGCGCGAAGTCCATCACCTTGACGATTTTCTCACCGTAGACCTCGCCGAGCGAGCCGCCGAAGATGGTGAAGTCCTGCGAATAGACGCAGACGGGGCGGCCGTCGACCGTGCCGTAGCCGGTGACGACGCCGTCCCCGTACGGGCGGTTCTTCTCGATGCCGAAGTTGGTGGAGCGGTGCCGGGCGAATTCGTCGAGCTCCACGAAGGAACCCTCGTCGAGCAGCAGATCGACCCGTTCGCGCGCGGTCAACTTGCCCCTGGCGTGCTGCTTCTCGACCGCGCGCGCGGAGCCCGCGTGCGTCGCCTCGGCGATTCGGCGCTGCAGGTCCGCGATCTTGCCCGCGGTGGTGTGGATGTCGGTCTCTTCCGGCTCGGACATCGGGTGGCGGCTCCCTGCCTGGTCACGGGGACGACTGTGCTGCTGATCAGGTGTTGAACACCTACTGATCCGTAGGGTATCGGCGTGGATACGGTTCGGCAGTGCGTCGTTTGCCACACCTAGTCTGGCTTGCATGACACCTTCGGATGCGCCACAGAGCCGTTGGTCGGACCTGGACCGGCCGCCCCTGAACGTCCCCGCGCTGCGCCGCGGGCTGCTGCGGCCGGGCGGGCTGTGGACCTCGCTCGACGTCGTGGAGACCATCGGCTCCACCAATTCCGATCTTGCCCGGCGCGCGGCGGCCGGGCTCGACGAAGGCACCGTGCTGGTCGCCGAGGAGCAGACCGCGGGCCGCGGTCGCCTCGATCGCACCTGGACGGCTCCGGCCCGTTCGGGCCTGTTCCTCTCCGTCTACCTGACACCGGGCGACGTCCCCGTCGAGCGGTGGGGCTGGCTGCCGCTGCTCACCGGTGTCGCCGCGGCGACCGGCCTGGCGAAAGCCGCGGGCGTCGACACGGCCCTGAAGTGGCCCAACGACCTCCTGGTCACGGTGGAGGGCGTGGAGCGCAAGGCCGGCGGCATCCTGGCCGAGCTCGCCGGGGACGGCGTCGTCGTCGGCATGGGCCTCAACGTCTCCCTGCGCGCCGATGAGCTGCCCACCCCCACGGCCGGCTCGCTGGCCCTGGCCGGGGCCGTCTCCACCGACCGCGAGACGCTGCTGCGGGGCGTGCTGCGCTCGCTGGAGCACTGGTACGGCCAGTGGCGCGCGGCGGACGGCGACGCGGCGGCGAGCGGCCTCCAGGAGGCGTACGCGGCGGGCTGCGCGACGCTCGGCCGGACGGTACGGGCCCAGCTGCCGGGCGACCGCACGCTCATCGGCGAGGCCGTGGCGATCGACGGCGACGGCCGCCTGATCCTGTCCACCGACGACGGCCTCCAGGAACCGGTATCGGCCGGCGACATCGTCCACCTGCGGGGTGCGGGCGGCGGTTTGGTCTGAGGCGGGCGGCGGTGGGCCGTCGCGCCGGGCACCGGTGCGCCGGGCCCGCGCGAAGGGACTTGCGTCGCGTCCGCCGCGGCTTGGCGGTGTTTCCCCTGCCGAGCCTTCCGCCCCACCCGAACACGTACCCGGGGCATAGAAACCATGCCCTCCTGGAAACCCCCCACCGGCTGTCACCACCCACGCCCCCCGGCTCACCCAGGAACATTCCCGGGTGCCATAGGGGCGTGAGCCACGGCACACCTGCCGTATCGTTGAGGCGATCCACCGACAGATCGGCAGGGCAGTGCGCAGGGAACGGGCAGGAGGCGGCTGGTGACCGTCGACGACACGACCTCCGGTGCGGGCACACAGCCCCCGTCGGAACCCTCGGTCCACGCGACACCGCATCACGAAGTCGACCATACGGCGGAACCGACCGACGACCCCCTCGCGATCCGCCTGGAACAGCTGATCCTGGGCGCCGACCGTCGCTACACGCCGTTCCAGGCGGCCCGTACCGCCGGTGTCTCGATGGATCTGGCCTCCCGGTTCTGGCGGGCCATGGGCTTCGCCGACATCGGGCAGGCCAAGGCGCTCACCGAGGCCGATGTGCTGGCGCTGCGCCGGCTCGCCGGTCTCGTCGAGGCGGGGCTGCTCAGCGAACCGATGGCGATCCAGGTGGCCCGGTCCACCGGGCAGACCACCGCCCGGCTGGCGGAGTGGCAGATCGATTCGTTCCTGGAGGGGCTGACCGAGCCGCCCGAGCCCGGAATGACCCGTACCGAGGTCACGTACCCGCTGGTCGAGCTGCTTCTCCCGGAGCTCCAGGAGTTCCTGGTCTACGTGTGGCGGCGCCAGCTGGCCGCCGCCACCGGGCGGGTCGTGCAGGCCGCCGACGACGAGGAGATGGTCGACCGCCGCCTGGCCGTCGGCTTCGCCGACCTCGTCGGGTTCACCCGGCTGACCCGGCGGCTGGAGGAGGAGGAGCTCGGCGAGCTGGTCGAGGCCTTCGAGACCACCTCGGCCGACCTGGTCGCCGCCCACGGCGGCCGTCTCATCAAGACCCTCGGCGACGAGGTCCTCTTCGCCGCCGACGACGCGGGCACCGCGGCCGAGATCGCGCTGCGCCTGATCGAGGCGATGAACCAGGACGAGATCATGCCGGCGCTGCGCGTGGGCATCGCGTTCGGCACGGTCACCACCCGGATGGGCGATGTCTTCGGTACGACCGTGAACCTCGCCAGCCGGCTGACGTCGATAGCGCCGAAGGACGCCGTGCTGGTGGACGGGGCCTTCGCGGAGGAGCTGACCCGTACCGGCGACGCCCCGGCCTCCGAGGCACAGGCGGCGGAGGAGGCCGCGGTGGCGGAGAAGGAGCGCCAGGAAGGCGTGGAGTCGGCCGCCGTGCCCAAGTACCGCTACGGGCTGCAGCCGATGTGGCAGCGCCCGGTGCGCGGACTCGGCGTGGTGGAGCCCTGGCTGCTGGCGCGCCGCGGCACCTCCTGAACCCGGCCCTTCCGCAATCCCGGATTCCGCCCCCTCGTCCGGGCCCGGACTCGCCCGGGACCGCTGTCCGGGCCGCCCCATAGGATCCCTCCGGTAACGATCGTTAACCGGAGGGGTGCAGTCATGACCGTCACGTCCGAGCAGCGGTTCGGGGAATTCGTCGTCGTACGGGTCCACGAGGGGCAGGAACACGTCGCCGAGCTGGTCCTCGACCGGCCCAGGGCGATGAACGCCGTGTCCACCGACATGGCCCGTTCGATCGCCGCCGCGTGCGTCGCGCTCGCCGCCGATCCCGGCGTACGCGTCACCGTCCTCACCTCCAGCCATGAGCGGGCCTTCTGCGTGGGCGCGGACCTGAAGGAGCGGAACTCCTTCACCGACGCCGATCTGCTGCGCCAGCGCCCCACCGCCCGGTCCGCGTACACCGGCGTGCTCGAACTGCCGATGCCGACGATCGCCGCCGTGCACGGGTTCGCGCTCGGGGGCGGATTCGAGCTGGCGCTGTCCTGCGACCTGATCGTCGCCGACCGCACGGCGGTGGTCGGCCTGCCCGAGGTGTCGGTCGGCGTCATCCCGGGCGGCGGCGGTACGCAGTTGCTGCCGCGGCGGATCGGTGCGGCGCGCGCCGCCGAGCTGGTCTTCACGGCCCGGCGGGTGGAGGCGGCCGAGGCGCTCGACAGCGGACTGGTCGACGAACTGGTGGAGGCCGGGCAGGACCGGACGGCCGCGCTGGCGCTCGCCGGCCGGATCGCCGCCAACTCGCCGGTGGGACTGCGGGCCGCCAAGCGGGCGCTGCGGCTCGGCCACGGCCTCGATCTCCGGGCCGGTCTCGAAGTCGAGGACGCCGCCTGGCGGTCGGTGGCCTTCTCCGGCGACCGGGCCGAGGGCGTGGCCGCGTTCAACGAGAAGAGGAAGCCGAACTGGCCCGGCGAGTGACGCAGTGCGACCTTCCATAACTGAATAGACACGAAGCGAACGCGGCTCACGTCCCAAACTGATCAAATCATCACAAACCTACATAAGCTGTAGCGATGGGTGGTGATGATGCACGGCTGCGGGCCGTGGTTTCGCTTGCGCAGGCGATGGCGGCGGCACACACCCCGCGGGGGTCGTGGCGAGCGGCTGCGCTGGGGGCGTGCGAGGCGCTGGGCGGCAGCTTCGCCGCGCTCTCCGTGTGGGAGCGCGGGCGCGGGCAGCTGCGCGTGCTGGTGAACGCGGGTGAACGGGCCGAAGGGGAGGAGGAGTTCCCCGAGGCGGAGGCGTATCCGGTGCACCAGTTCCCGGAGATCGCCGAGTTCCTGCACGAACGGTGGGCCGGGGGCGGCGAACCGGACGCCTGGGTCGAGACCGCCGACGGCTCGGCGGGCGCGATGCCGGGCGGGGACGCGGGGCTGCGGGAGTACGGGAGCGGGTACGGCCGGGAGCGGGTGGCCGCCCTGCGCCGGCGCGGGCGCGGCTGCTGCGTGGTCGCGCCGATCGTGCTGCACGGGCGGGCCTGGGGCGAGCTGTACGTGGCCCGCCCGGTGGGGGCGCCGGTGTTCGGGCGGGCGGACGCGGACTTCGCGACCGTGCTGGCCGCGGTCGTCGCCGCCGGGATCTCCCAGGCCGAACGGCTCGAAGAGGTCCGCAAGCTCGCCTTCACCGATCCGCTCACCGGTCTGGCCAACCGCCGTGCCGTCGATGTGCGGCTGGATGAGGCGGTGGAGCGGCATCGGGCCGACGGGGCGGTGGTCAGTCTGGTCGTCTGTGATCTCAACGGTCTGAAGCAGGTCAACGACACCCATGGTCATGCGGTCGGCGACCGGCTGCTGGAACGTTTCGGCTCGGTGCTGTCCCGTTGCGGCGCCATGCTGCCCGGCGCGCTCGCGGCCCGGCTCGGCGGTGATGAGTTCTGTCTGCTCACGGTGGGCCCGGAAGCGGACGACGTGGTCCGGGTGGCCACCGAACTCTGCGAACGGGCAGTCGAGTTGGAGCAGGGGGACGGGGTGGCGTGCGGGATCGCGTCGACCGGTGATCCGATCGGCCCGGTGGTGTCGGCGCGGCGGCTGTTCCGGCTGGCGGACGCGGCCCAGTACCGGGCGAAGGCGGCCCGTTCGGTCAAACCGGTGGTGGCGGGGCGCGACGGTGAGGTGCTCCGGCTGGCCGACTCGCCGCCCAAGCCCGCGCACGACCGCCGCCATCTGCGGGGCAGCCGTCCCTGAATGCCGCGCCGATCGGTAAGGGGTCAACCGCGCGACCACTAGTGACATGAAGGGATTCAGTCCGTACGCTTCTGAATATGGATATGCATACAGTCGTGGTGGGGACGTCCGGTACCACCGCTCAGGACGTCATCGCCGTGGCCCGCGGCAACGCCCGTGTCGAGCTCTCCGCAGCCGCCGTCGACGCGCTCGCCGCCGCCCGCACGATCGTGGACGCGCTGGCCGCCAAGCCCGAGCCGGTCTACGGCGTCTCCACCGGATTCGGGGCGCTGGCCAGCCGGCACATCAGCCAGGATCTCCGCGCACAGCTCCAGCGCAACATCGTCCGCTCGCACGCCGCCGGCATGGGGCCGCGCGTCGAGCGCGAGGTCGTCCGCGCGCTGATGTTCCTGCGGCTGAAGACGGTCGCCTCCGGGCACACCGGCGTACGCCCCGAGGTCGCGCAGACCATGGCCGACGTCCTCAACGCGGGCATCACGCCCGTCGTCCACGAGTACGGCTCGCTCGGCTGCTCCGGCGACCTGGCCCCGCTCTCCCACTGCGCCCTGGCGCTGATGGGCGAGGGCGACGCGGAGGGCCCCGACGGCACCGTGCGCCCCGCCGGTGAGCTGCTCGCCGCCCACGGCATCGCCCCGGTCGAGCTGCGCGAGAAGGAGGGCCTCGCCCTCCTCAACGGCACCGACGGCATGCTCGGCATGCTCGTGATGGCCCTGGCCGACCTGAAGAACCTCTACACCTCCGCCGACATCACCGCCGCCCTCTCCCTGGAGGCGCTGCTCGGCACGGACAAGGTGCTCGCCCCGGAGCTGCACGCCATCCGCCCGCACCCCGGCCAGGGCGTCAGCGCCGACAACATGCTCCGGGTCCTCGCCGGATCGGGCCTCACGGGCCACCACCAGGACGACGCGCCCCGTGTGCAGGACGCCTACTCGGTGCGCTGCGCGCCCCAGGTCAACGGCGCGGGACGCGACACCCTCGACTACGCCGGGATCGTCGCGGGACGCGAACTGGCCTCCGCCGTCGACAACCCCGTCGTCCTGCCCGACGGCCGGGTCGAGTCCAACGGGAACTTCCACGGCGCCCCCGTCGCGTACGTGCTCGACTTCCTGGCGATCGTCGCGGCCGATCTCGGCTCCATCACCGAGCGCCGCACCGACCGGCTGCTGGACAAGAACCGCTCGCACGGGCTGCCGCCGTTCCTCGCCGACGACGCCGGGGTGGACTCGGGCCTGATGATCGCCCAGTACACCCAGGCCGCCCTGGTCAGCGAGATGAAGCGGCTCGCGGTCCCGGCCTCGGCCGACTCGATCCCGTCCTCCGCGATGCAGGAGGACCACGTCTCCATGGGCTGGTCGGCGGCGCGCAAGCTCCGTACCGCCGTCGACAACCTCGCCCGGATCGTCGCCGTCGAGCTCTACGCGGCGACCCGCGCCATCGAACTGCGCGCCGCCCAGGGCCTCGCCCCCGCGCCCGCCTCGCAGGCCGCCATCGAGGCGCTGCGTGCGGCAGGGGTCCAGGGGCCGGGGCCGGACCGCTTCCTGTCGCCGGACCTGGCCGCGGCGGACGCGTTCGTGCGCGCGGGGAAGCTGGTCGCGGCGGTCGAACCGGTGACCGGCCTGCTGGCCTAGGGAGTGTTGTAGAAGTGGCGTCGTCCGCCCGGAGGGCGGGTCTCGCGCTAGGCGGACGGGGCGTCGGCGCGGCGTGCCGAGTGGGAGACGAATGCCGCGCCGATGCCCAGGAACGCGACGCCGCCGATCAGATACGGGGTGGTGTCGATCCCGGTCCCGGTGTCGGCCAGTCTCGGACCGGCCGCGGGGTCCCCGGCGGTGGCGGCCGGTTCGCTCTGTGCGCCCGGTGCGCCGGCCGGTTCGTCCGTCGCGTTGGCGGACGGGACGAACCACAGGGCGGCCAGCAACGTGGCCGCGGCGGTGGCGGTCAGGAGCGGGCGACGAGCGACGACCACGGAATCGATCCCCCTTGTGACAGCCGTGAGTTAGGCGTGTGCGCCGATGCTAGTGAAAGCAGCGGGTCGCGGGAAAGCCGGGGGCGCGGGGAGCTTACGCTCCGGCACATGAGCGCATCTGAGACATCACGGTTTGTTCGGCTTCGGGTCGAAATGCTGCTGGAGATCACGGACTCCGCGGCCCTCAGCGGCACCGCGCTGGAGTCGATCGCCGTCGAGTACGGGGAACCGGGCGGTGAGTCCGCCGAGGAACGCATGCTCGCCGAGGACGCCGTACGGGAGGACGGTGCGGAGGCCCTCGCCTCCCTCGTCGACCCGTTCGACCTGGTCAGCGAGGTGCCCGGGGTCGAGCTCGCCCAGGCGTCCTGGAGCAGCGAGATCGTCGACTACGACCCGGACGACCCGGACGCCTGGGACCTCGACGACGAGGAGGACGAGGAGGACGAGGAGGACGACGGAGAGGGCGGTGGCGGCGTCCCGCACAATGGATGAGGACGACGACGGTCACGTCGCCGTGAGCGGCGGGACCAGCAGCTGGTGAACACCGGCCCCGGACCGCTTCGCACGCGGACCGGGGCCGTGCCGTTCGCCGGTCGTCCTTACGCGATCGGCGTCGGGAACCACCGCAGCCGCGGACGCGTCGATGAGTGTTGTTCCCCACATCTTTCGTGGATGGGGAACGGAGGACCCTGTCCATGGGTTCTAGGACCATTGACGGGTTTCGCCGGGCGACGGCGGCTCTGCTCGGGGTTTTTGGGGATTCGGCAACGATGGAGAAGCGTGTGATGACGGACAGCAAGCGGCGCAGGGGCCTGATGGCCGCGTCCGCACTGCTCGGCGGCGTTCTGGTGCTCACTGCCTGCAACGACGGCGGGGACAAGAGCGGCGCCGACAGCTCGAAGAAGTCGCAGGCGGCCGAGGTCGACAAGGCGGCGGCCCAGGACGCCTCGGAAGCGCAGATAGCGATCTCGCCGAAGAACGGCGTGACCAACGCGAGCATCAACAACGACGCCAAGGTCACCGTCGCCAAGGGCACGCTGTCCCAGGTCACCATGACCACCTCGGCCGGAGCCACCGTCAAGGGCACGCTCTCCGCCGACGGCAAGAGCTGGAAGCCGGACGTCCAGCTGGAGCGCTCGACCACGTACAAGATCGCCGCGACGGCGAAGGACTCCAAGGGCCGCGAGGCGCACGAGAACTCCTCCTTCACCACCGTCTCGCCCGCCAACAGCTTCATCGGGAACTTCACCCCCGAGGACGGCTCCACGGTCGGCGTCGGCATGCCGGTCTCGATCAACTTCAACAAGGCGATCACGGACAAGAAGGCCGTCCAGGCCGGCATCACCGTGACGTCCAGCAGCGGTCAGCAGGTCGTCGGCCACTGGTTCAACTCGCAGCGTCTCGACCTGCGCCCCGAGAACTACTGGCAGGGCGGCTCCACCGTCACGCTGAAGCTGGCGCTGGACGGCGTCGAGGGCGCGGACGGCGTCTTCGGCGTGCAGCAGAAGACGGTCACCTTCAAGGTCGGCCGCAACCAGGTCTCGACGGTCGACGCCAACACGAAGATGATGACCGTCACCCAGGACGGCAAGACGATCAAGACCATCCCGATCTCCGCCGGCTCCTCCACCAACCCCACGTACAACGGGCAGATGGTGATCTCCGAGAAGTTCAAGGAGACCCGGATGAACGGTGACACCGTCGGCTTCGGCGGCGAGTACGACATCAAGGACGTGCCGCACGCCATGCGGCTGTCCACCTCGGGCACCTTCATCCACGGCAACTACTGGGGCTCGCGGTCGATCTTCGGCGGCGCCAACACCAGCCACGGCTGCGTCGGCCTCGCCGATGTGAAGGGCGCGAGCGACGCAAACCAGCCCGCCGCCTGGTTCTACAACAACTCCATGGTCGGCGACGTGGTCATCGTCAAGAACTCCCCGGACCGGACCATCACCCCCGACAACGGCCTCAACGGCTGGAACATGAGCTGGGCGGAGTGGACGGCGGGCTCCCAGGCCTGACCCGACCCCACGCGTCGTCCCCGGCGCGAGCCGCTGGTCGTGGCCCTGGGCGACGACCGGCCCCCCGAATCCCGTACGGAGGCGGCGGCACCCGGATCCCCTCGGATCCGCGGTGCCGCCGCCTCCGGCGTTCGTAAGACCATCGAGGACGGCGGCCGGCTGGTCATCCAGGGCCCCACCGGCGGCGGCAAGTCCACCCTGCTCCAGATGCTCGGCGGTCTGGACCGACCCACGAGCGGCAGCATCGAACTCGACGGCGTCGACCTCGCGAAGCTCAGCGAGGCCAAGCTCACCGGGGTGCGCGCCCAGAACATCGGCTTCGTCTTCCAGAGCTTCAACCGCATCCCGACGCTCACCGCCCAGGAGAACGTCGGGACCGCGCTCGTGCCGCTCGGCGGCCGGGCGGCCGAGCGCCGCAGGAGGGCCGCCGAGGCGCTGGACTCCGTCGGACTCGGTGAGCGGCTCGGACATCTGCCCGGCGAGATGTCCGGGGGCCAGCAGCAGCGGGTGGCACCGCGTCTCGCGAGGTCACGATCACGGAGAACGCGTCGGCCTGATAAGGGACTTGAGGGGCGGGGGCGGGGCGCGGAGAGGCGGGCGGGAGGTCAGTGGCGGGCGTCCGGCGCGGCCCGGTGGGCGGTGAGGTCGCCGCGGCGGACCTGGCGCAGGCCCAGCGGATCGGCGTGCAGCTCGCCGTTCCCGCCGTTCCAGAGCGTGCTGCGGGGCAGGACACCGGGGCCCGAGAGGAGTGAGCGCAGCCCGTACCAGGGCTGCAGCGGCAGCCAGCACAGCCCGTACAGCCAGCGCCGCAGCAGCAGCCAGGGCCCCGGGCGCCCGGCGTCGGGCAGTCTGACCACCCGTATCCCCATGATCAGCTTGCCCGCGCCCGCCCCGGTGAACGCGGTGAGCACCACATGGTTGAGGAACGAGAAGGCGAGCGCCGGGCCGAGCAACAGGCCGACCGCCTCGGTGACCCCGGCCGTGTCCACGTACGGCCGGACCAGTAAGCCGGCGGCCACCAGGCAGAGGTAGCAGTCGAGGCCGACGGCGAGATAGCGGCGCATGTCGCCCGCACGTGGCGGTACGCGCGCCGCACGCGGTTCGGCGTGGTACCCGGGCGCGGGCGGGAGGGCCGCGCGAGCCGTCGGCAGAGGTGGTCCGGAGAGGTTCCGGGTACGACCCTCACCCCGTGGAATTGTCATGACGGCATCATGTCTGATGAGGCGTCACCATGTGCCCGGGAACCACACTCACACCACCGCGCACCCCGCATTGGTCTCGCACCCATGACCGCCGCCATCACCGCCGTGATCACCGCAGTAGTCGGAGTGCTCGGCACTCTTCTCGCCCCGGTGTTCGTGCAACGGCTGACCGTACGCCAGCGCGCCGAGGAGTCCCGACTGGCGGGCGAACAGCGGAAGTTCGAGGAGCGGCGCACCCAGTACACGGCCATGAACCGGGCCTCCCGGCAGTTCCACACCCTTCTCAAGGACGCCCTGCACCGCATCCGTGACGGCGTCTACACGGAGCAGGAACGCACCCAGCTCGAAGAGGCCCGCCTAGACCACCGCGACTGCTACGCCGAGGCGCAGATGATCGTCCCCGAACGGATACTCCAGGCGTCCCGCGACCTCAACCGGGTGCTCGCCGCCGGTGACGGCACCGTCAAACGCCTCGACCGGGGCCTCGCCCGGGACGGCGAGAGCGTCGAACAGGCCCTGGAGGACCTGAAGGCGGCCGACCCCTTCCTCGACACGATGCGGGAGCTGATGCGTCGGGACCTCGGCGTCACGGACCGAACCCCGGGGCCGTGCCGGTGAAGTCCCGCCCGCTCTGTCAGCACGACCCGAACGGCCACAGCCGGTAGTGCGAGTCCAGCCGGTACTCACCGGCCCGCTCCACCGTCAGCCGCGTCCACTCGCCGTTCTGCCGCAGGCACCCGCCGCCGTCCGCCCGGAGCCACGGCGAGTAGGCGATCCGTACCGTCACCGACCCGGCGGTGGGCATCCGCACCACCAGGGAGGCGTCGTCCCCGCGTACGACGGTGCCCGGCGCGGAGACCAGCGGTACGGCCTCGCGCACCCGGTAGATCCGCCACTCCGTGTCCTGCCACACCGGCTCCAGCCAGTCGGCGCCGCGCCGGACGATCGCCGCCTCCGCCTCGGCCGGCCCGTCCGGCCTGCCGTTGTGCAGCACGACGAGGCCCACGCTCCACCGGCCCAGCCAGGCCCGGTACGTCGCCGGGGTCGGCTTCCCCTCGTAGAACAGCCGCCCGCGTTCCACGTCGAGCTGCCGGTTCCAGCCGCGCGCCATGTTCACGTACGGGGCGAGCACCGTCGCCTCGCGGTGATTGCGGGCCGGTAGGACCTCCACCCGGGTCCGCTCGGCGCCGAGCCGGCGCAGCTCGGCGACCACGCCGTCGGTGTGCTCCGCCCAGGCGGGCACGGCGCTGGAGACCCGCAGATCGTCATCGGTCTTGTTGATCAGCCAGCCCGAGTTGTACACCAGCGTCCCGGCGAGCACCACGGCCTGTACCCGCCCCAGTGCGCCGCCCCGCGCCCACCTCGGCAGGACGGTCAGCAGCGCCGCCAGCAGCACGGGCGGGCCGGCCAGCCCCACCAGCCGCTCCACGTTCGTCCCGATGGGCGAGGGGATCAGGAAGGTCAGGACGACGCCGACCGCGTACACCAGGCCCGCGAACCGGACGACCCGCCAGCCGCCCTCGCGCGGCGCCGCGAGCCACAGGGCCGCGCAGGCCACCATCGGCGTCCACAGCTTGCTCACCGCCATCGGCTGCTCGCCCGTGAACGGGAACACCGCCGTCGTCGCGGCCACCACCACGAACGGCGGCACGACGAGCACGGCCGCCCGCCGCCACTGCCGGGCCATCCCGTACGCCGCGCCCGCCACCACCAGGAACAGCCCCGCTACCGGACTCGCCGCCGTCGCCAGCGCCGCGCAGCCCGCTGCGCAGCCCGCCGCGAGGCCCGTACGCCGCCGTACGTACAGCAGCGCGACCAGCCCGATCGCGACGCCCAGCGCGAACGTCGTGCGCCCGGACGCGACATTGCACCAGAGCGTCAGCGAACCCGGCACCGCGACCGCGACCGGCCATCGCACCCCGCTCCGCACACAGAGCCGCCCCAGCGCCCACGACCCGCAGAGCCCGGCGGCGACGGTCACCGTCCGCACCCCGAACACCGCCATGAGCGGTGGTGTCAGCAGGCTGTAGTTGGCGGTGTGCATCCCGCCGTACCAGGAGAGGTTGTACGCGGACCCCGGATGCCGGGAGGCGAAGCCGGCCCAGGCGAGCTGCGCCGCCAGATCACCGCCGCCGGTGGCCAGCACCAGCGCCCACAGCAGATACAGCGGCACGACGACGAGCACCGCGACACCCGGCACCCACCACCGCGCCGAGTCCGTGTCCGCTGCCGAGTCCGCTCCGGTGGAGGCCCGCCCGTCCTGCCTGTCGCGTTCCCTGTCGCGCGGCCCGGTGCTCTCGGTGATCCCCACCCGGCAAACCCTAGCGGCGCCCTCCGGACCGGACCGCGGCCTTCGCGCACCGGCACCGTGGTGCAGCTGTCTACACCATGGATCCGGGGGGCCGTCCCCTCGTGGCGGCCGCCTCCCACCAGCAACATGGAGTCATCACGAGACACCGTCCCGACCTCGGAGGAATCCCATGAAAGCACTGCTCTGGTTCGTGTTCTGCGCGGCGATCGCCGCGAACGTCTCGCTCAACTTCCTGGTGAAGGAGAGCGGTCTGCAGATCGCGCTGAGCGTGGTCGCCGGGGTGGTCGCCCTCGCGTCCGGAGCAGGGCTGTGGATGCTGCGCCGCGAGGCGCGAGCGTAGTCCGTGGCCCACTGTGCGGGTCCCGTTGAAGGACTTCCGGAACGACTGGGACAATCGACATGCCACAACGGTTCTGTACGTCGCTTCCGTGAGCCGCAGAGCGTGCGATGTCTGGGCGACGCCCTCAATGGCGAGGGGGGACCGCCGGCGCCCCCGGGACGGGGGCGTCTTCGCGCGCATGCCCACCGACGGAAGGTCTTGACCTGATGCAGGCCACCCCTGATTCCGTAACCCCGCACGCCACCGAGAGCCGCGTCATCGAGCCGCTGTACGCCGAGATTCTCCGGCGCAACCAGGGCGAGAAGGAATTCCACCAGGCGGTACGGGAGGTCCTGGAGACCCTCGGCCCGGTCCTCGCGAAGCGGCCGGAGTTCGTGGACGCCCGGATCGTCGAGCGTGTGTGCGAGCCGGAGCGCCAGCTCATCTTCCGGGTGCCGTGGTCGGACGACTCCGGCGACATCCACGTGAACCGCGGCTTCCGGGTCGAGTTCAGCAGCTCGCTCGGACCGTACAAGGGCGGGCTGCGCTTCCACCCCTCGGTCAACCTCGGCATCGTGAAGTTCCTCGGCTTCGAGCAGATCTTCAAGAACGCGCTCACCGGCATGCCCATCGGCGGCGGCAAGGGCGGCGCGGACTTCGACCCCAAGGGCCGCTCGGACGCCGAGATCATGCGGTTCTGCCAGTCGTTCATGACCGAACTCCACCGCCACCTCGGCGAGTACACCGACGTCCCCGCCGGTGACATCGGCGTCGGCGGCCGGGAGATCGGCTACCTGTTCGGCCAGTACAAGCGGATCACCAACCGCTACGAGTCCGGCGTACTCACCGGAAAGGGCCTCGGCTGGGGCGGGGCCCAGGCACGCACCGAGGCGACCGGCTACGGCTGTGTCATGTTCACCGCCGAGATGCTCCGCAGCCGGGGCGAGTCGCTCGACGGCCAGCGCATCGTCGTCTCGGGCTCGGGCAATGTCGCGATCTACGCGATCGAGAAGGCCCAGCAGCTCGGCGCGACCGTGGTGACCTGTTCCGACTCCAACGGCTACGTCGTGGACGAGAAGGGCATCGATCTCGCCCTTCTCAAGGAGATCAAGGAGGCCGGCCGCGGCCGCGTCTCCGAGTACGCCGAACGCCGCGGCGAGCACGTCAAGTACGTCTCCGGCACCGGCGTCTGGAACGTTCCCTGCGACGTGGCCCTGCCCTGCGCCACCCAGAACGAACTCCACGAGGCCGACGCCCTGGCCCTGGTGCGCCACGGTGTGAAGGCGGTCGCCGAGGGCGCCAACATGCCCACCACCCCCGAGGCCGTACGCGTCCTCCAGGAGGCGGGCGTCGCCTTCGCCCCCGGCAAGGCGGCCAACGCGGGCGGCGTGGCCACCAGCGCCCTGGAGATGCAGCAGAACGCCTCCCGCGACTCCTGGACCTTCGCCCACACCGAGGAGCGCCTCGCGGAGATCATGCGCCACATCCACGACTCCTGCTACACCACGGCGGAGCGCTACGGCAGCCCCGGCAACTACGTGGTCGGCGCCAACATCGCCGGCTTCGAACTCGTCGCGGACGCGATGCTGGCACAGGGCCTGATCTGACCCGACATCCCGGACACCAACCCCGGCCCGGCCGCCTCGCGCGGCCGGGCCGCGGTCATGTCAGGCAGTCGCCGCGACGCGGCGCCGAAAGGTCTCCGCCAGCCCCGTGTTCACGACCACCACCGCCCCGAAGAACACTGCCGCCCCCGGATGCCCCACCGCGTGGACCGCGTACACACCACAGCCGAGCACCACCGCCTTGACCAGCAGAACTCCCACGAGCGGTGGCCGGAAGCGGGCGCGAGGGGCGGCGAACAGGCCCCAGACCACGGCGGCGACCGCGGGCGCCCCGATCCCGAGCAGCAGCCGGGAAGCCACCCCGTCCCCGGTGGCGAAACCCCACCAGCCCAGAGCGGCCAGCGCCGCCAACTCGACGACGAACGCCACGACTTCATTGACCATGAACCAGGGCCGCCCGGCCGGGGAGGCGGGAATGCTGTGGTCTTCGCTCGTCATCGGTGGACGGCCCTCTTCGTACGGTGGTTGATCCCGCCGGAATTGTTTCCGGCGCGAGTGCGGTGGCTCATTTTCCCCGATGCCGGGCCTGTTGATCGCATGAATCCGAGAGGCAGGGCGCCTGCCTGTACCTCCGGATCCCTGCCCTGCGTGAGGCGACGGGCGCCCGAGCGGCCGGGCGGCCGATCCGTAACGACTCGGCCACAGGCGTTTTGGCGAGAGGCGCCGGGAGGCAGGGATGGGGCAGGCTGGGAGTGCCCAGCACAACCCGATGGTGCTCGTATCGACGAGGACCCGACCTCTGGGGGGACGGACATGAACGCCTTCCACAGGTGGATGAGCTGTCCTACCCGCTACGGACGCTAGCCGGGGCCGATCCCGGGGCGCAGCCTCGACCGGACATGGCGGTCATCGCCATCGGTCGCATGCGATGGGCTGCAGCGCACCCTGTTGGTTCCCGGACTCCAAGCGGTCGGCATCTCATCGTTCCCGCCATCGGAGGGGTCTCATGAACACTCTCATTCTGCAATTAGCGGCCGGCACGCCGAAGGTGCTGCTCGCGGTAGTCGTCGTTCTCGCGGTGACCTTCCTGCTGGCCCTCGTCATCGCCGTGCGCGGCACCGCTCCCGCGCAACGAGCGGCGGTGCTGCGTGCCTTCGCCGAACTCGTATCAACCCGTCGTCGTTGATCGGCGCCCGGCGTCGTGGGACGGGGCATTGCGGAGCCTTCACATGGCCGTGGCCGCCCCCTGATCGCAGGAGACGGCCACGGCACCGGGGCTGCGTGTCGATGGGCCGCTCGGGTGCGGCCTCGCCGACGGTTCGGCCGGTGTTACACCCAGCGGACGATGTCGACCGTGTCGTTCGTCTGCGGGGGCTCCTGGAGGGACTGCTGCGGGAACAGCGGGCGGATTGTCTCCTCGTCCGTGTCGATGAGCACGGCGAGGTGGTTGGTGTTGTTCACCCACGAGGAGACTTCGTCGGCCGCGGTGGGGCCGTTGACGCCGCCGCTCATGGGCAGGTCGCGCAGGTCGACGTGGTGGCCGGCGCCGATGCCGTAGGCCGGGCCTCGATTGTTGTAGTCGCGGTACAGGCACAGGGTGGCGGGCGGGCACGGCTCGCTGTCCTGGAGCTCGACCACGCCGGGCGGCAGGTGGTGGGCAGCGGCGTCGGCAGTGGTGGTGCCGGGGAACAGCACGATGACCACGGCTGCGGCTGCCGAGGCGGCCACGCGGGCCAGACTGCTGGGTCGCTGGAAGCTGGTCGTCATCACTTCTCTCCAAGGGGCTGATCGCCTGGCCGTGCCGGGCGCGCAGGGAACTGCTCGGGCCCCGGGAGTCCTGTACCGGCCCCGGAGTCGACCGGAAACCGCGGATTCCTCGATGGGGCGTCTCCACCTCGGGGAAATTACTCTGTGCATTTAAATTATTACCGAATGTGTTCGCGCTGGCGTGTTCGTGGCCCCGCATGGGCCGCCGCCCTCCGGCACCGCTTTGATCAGCACGGATGTCGGGGCGCGGCCGTCGGCAGCCGCGTTCCGGCAGGCGTGCCGGAGGCGCTGCTGTACCCGACCGGACGCATCGCGCGGCAGTTGGGCGACGGTGGGCGCGGAGCGCCGCCGGCCGGCGGCGCTCCGGAGCCGGTGCGGCGGAGGAGCGTCAGCCCGCGTGCCGCCACCAGAAGGAGCCCGGGTGGAAGTGCCTGGTCACGCCGAGCCGGCGCCAGAGCGGGTCAAGGATCTTCCGCAGTTCCGGGGCGGCGTGGATGAAGGCGTTCGGCAACTGGACGTCGAAGCGCTCCGGCGCGGCGGTGAGCAGCGCGGCCAGGAGGTACTGCTCCGAGTAGAGGCGCCAGCGCCAGGACTCCGGATAGTCCGCCGGAAGCATGATGTCGTGGACCTGGATGAGCACCCCCGGCTTGAGGCGGGGCAGCAGCTCGAAGAAGAAGACCATGACGTCGGAGCCCATCTGGAGCCGGTGCGAGCCGTCGACGAAGAGGATGTCGCCCGGCTCCAGTTCGGCGAAGACGCCGAGTTCGGCGTCCTGGAGCGGGACACGGATCACCTCGTCGCAGAGGTGGTCGATATGGGCCCGGGGCTCCGGGTCGATGGACGTGATGCGGGTGTTCAGGCCGAGGTCCCGGATGGCCCGGCGGGCGAACTTGGTGGAGTTCCCGGAGCCGACTTCGAGATAGCGGGCCGGCCTCTCGGAGGCGAGGAAGCCGTAGAGCGAGAGCGCGTCCAGCGGGGGCAGCCAGGTGTTGCCCCAGTAGGCGGCGGACGCCTTCTCCACCCCTTTCAAGGGGATCCCGGCCAGCTGGTCGGCGTACTCCAGGAAGCCGGTGAGGTGTTCGGCGTAACACTCCCGGTTCCTCTCCAGGAGCTCGCGCACGGGGCCGAGTTCGGCGCGCGGCTCGGGTGTCACCACATGGTCCAAAAACACCGGCTTGGCCAGGCCAAAAGCCCACATGACCAGGCCGAACGCGGTGGGCTTGCGCTCCAGCCGGTCGAGTCCACGGCGTAAAACGGGGAGCCGCTCCAGCAGGGTGGGAGTGGGTTCGGGCACGGCATTCGGAGTCTGCGTGTGCAAGGAGGGGGAACCTTTCGATCGGTTGGACGGCCGAGAAGGGTGAGCCACGGGTCCCGCAAGCGCTGTTCGGTCAGGGCGGTGGAGGCAGTGGAGGCAGCGGAGGCAGTGAAGGCGGCGGAGGTGGTGGGCTTGGTGTTGACGGTGGAGTCGGCGATGCTTCGGACGCCGGTGATCCTTTCCCGGATCGGTCCCCGGTATCCACGAGGGCCGTCCGTACGGCGCCGGCGGGCCCGGCCTCCCACCGCGCAGGGTCGGATGGCAGGTGCAGGCACCCTCTGTCAGCAGCGGTCAAGTCTCGCCGAGGCCAGTGCAGTGCGCGATCGTCGCATCGTCCGCCGCCACCGCGTGGCGGGCCTCCGCCTGCCGGACACGGCGGATGATTTCGGCGGGTCCGCTCGATGCCAGGAGGGCGATGACCGTCGGCCAGTCGGCGAGCCGGAACCGGTCCACGATGCGGCTGGCCCCGTTGCTGAGCAGAGTGGCACCGGCCAGCTCGGAGACCGGACAGCTCCCGGTGATCGCTTCGTCCGCCGCCCGGGGGTCGTCCTTGGCCACCCAGAAGCCGCCCGGCTGGTTCCGGTTGGCCCGTAGCTCTCGGAGGACGCGGTGGTGCGCGTCGCTCCCCTCGGTAGTGGCTTCGAGCGCGGACGCGTAGGGGCGGCTGATGACCACTTCCCGGGGATCGGAGACGACGAGCGGCGCGCCGTCCGCCCGGTCGAGCACCAAGGTCGAATCACCGAGCACCAGATACTCGACGAGGCCGTCGGACAGGCGCAGGACGGCTACGGCTGCCGACGGGCTGATCGGGGCGGCTACGTCGCAGGTGTCCCGGTGATCGTTTGTCACCCGCTCGATGGCCTCGGCCAGCAGCTCCGGGAGGCTGCGGTTCCGTGCGAGGGACAGAAGGACGAGGAGGCCGCCTCCCAGGCGGTTGGCGTACCAGGCCACGCCATGCCGACAGACCGATGCGGTGCCGGGGATGCCGGCACCGTCGACCAGCACCGCTGCCGTCGGCAGGGCGCTGGTGAAGTCCTCATTCGTGCGGCCGGTCCGCGCCACAGCACTCGTCATCGTCACCCGCATGCCCTGATCCTGCCCTCCCGGCGGTAGGGCCACGCGCCACCCGGCACCCGTCCGGATCACGGGCAGTAACCGGACGGCTGACCCCGACGGCTCAGTGGCCGGGGCCGAGGCCGGGGTGCGCGAGGACCGCATCGGAAGCGCTGCCTGATCCTCGCCGCGCCCCTCTCGCATAGGCGTAGACGTGCCCGCCGGCCACAAGCAGGCGGGCGGGCATTCGCCGGGCCGCAGGCGGCCTGTCGCGGTGCGGCGGGAGCCACCCCGATCGGGCACGAGACCCCCGTGTCGCCGATGCCGCAGTAGCCCGCCGGGTTCTTGTCGAGGTACTGCTGGTGACGGTCATCGACGGTGTCATGGCGCAGTCGTGCGATGCCCGCCGATCGGTCGTTCGAGGGCGTGTCGATTCTTCTGAGTCGTCAGGAGTTGATTTCTGGCCGTATGGCTCAGTTGCCAGACCGTAGACGGGTTGGTGGTCGTTACTTCAGTGGTCGATTGATCACTGAACGAGGAGAAATCATGGCCGTGTTCACTGCCGCTCTGGTAGCCCGTCACAGCAACAAGCTCGTGTCCGTCACCGCCTCGGGGACCGAGGACGGAGCTGAGGTCGTCCAGTGGACGGACAAGAACAAGCCCAACCAGCACTGGAACCTGGTGGCGACGACGGGTGGCTACTACAACGTCATCGCCGTGCACAGTGGCAAGGCCCTGTCCGTCACTGCTTCGGATACCGAGGACGGTGGGACAGTCGTGCAGTGGACGAACAAGGGCAAGCCCAACCAGGAGTGGAAGCTCGTCCAGAAGGACGACGGGTACTTCTCCCTGGAGGCACGCCACAGCGGCAAGCTTCTGTCCGTCATCGGTGAGGACACTGCGGACGGCGCCAAGCTCGTCCAGTGGACCGACAAGGACAAGCCCAACCAGCAGTTCCGCCTCGGCTGAACCGCACCTTCGGAGCTCCGTCGGCTGCACCCGGTGGGGCTCCGTTGTGTCTGGCGCCAGCGTGTGCGGCATCCGTGGGCATTTCCCACCCACCGCACGGCGATCACCGCTGCACACACAGCGTGAGCGCAGTGTCATTGCGGTGACAGCGCGGCTTCCATGCCTTCACTCCCCGGCGGGAGCCACCCCGATCGGGCACGAGACCCCCGTGCCGCCGATCCCGCAGTAGCCCGCCGGGTTCTTGTCGAGGTACTGCTGGTGATATGCCTCGGCCGGCCAGAACGTGCGGCCCTCCGCCGGGAGGATCTCCGTGGCGATCGCGGAGTGGCCGGAGGCCGTGAGGACCTTCTGGTACGCCTCGCGGGAGGCTGTCACGGCGGCCTCCTGCTCGGGGGAGTGGGTGTAGATCGCCGAGCGGTACTGGGTGCCCACGTCGTTGCCCTGGCGGAAGCCCTGGGTCGGGTCGTGGGACTCCCAGAAGAGCTTCAGCAGCTCGGCGTACGAGACGGTCTTCGGGTCGAAGACGACGCGGACCGCCTCGGTGTGGCCGGTCAGACCCGAGCAGACCTCTTCGTACGCGGGGTTCTCGGTGTAGCCGCCCTGGTAGCCGACGAGCGTCGTCCAGACGCCGTCCGTCTGCCAGAACTTGCGCTCGGCGCCCCAGAAACAGCCCAGCGCGAAGTCCGCGACCTCCAGACCCTGCGGGTACGGGCCGAGCAGCTGGTTGCCGAGGACCGTGTGGTGGGACGGGACGGCGAATTCGGGGGTGGGGCGGCCCTTCAGGGCCTCCTCCGGGGTGGGGAGCTGAGGGGTGCGGCGTTGCAGGAACATGCGGGGGCTCCTCCTGGGACGGGTGTGCAGTGCGTACAACGCGGCGGGAGCGCCATGGATTCCGCCCGCCAGGGCCGGGCCCTACCGCGGCAGCGTCGCCGGGCTGCCGCCGTTCGACTCGTAGCCGGCCACCGCCAGCGCCCGGTAGACCGTGTACTCGGCGGCCGGGTCGGGGTCCTGCGTCCACGGCAGCGCGCCCACGTGGCCGTCGATGTGGACGAGCTGGTTCATCGCCTCCGACCAGCGCTCCATCCGGACGAGGAAGAGGACCAGCAAATGGCGGACGTGCGCGAGCATCGGGTCGTCGGGGCGGGCCGCGTGCACCGCGAACAAGGCGCCCTCGACCGCCTTGGTCACCACCAGGCCGCGGTAGAAGCCCTGCACCAGATTGACCTCGGGCAGATGCTCGTACACCGCGAAGAGCGGCAGCGCGGCCAGCAGCGAGCCCTGCGGGGCGCGGGCGGCGGCCGCGGTGGCGAAGCGGTCGGCGTCCTCGCGCGAACCGTGCCACTTCTCGCACCAGTAGTGCAGCGCGGCGATGTGCGCGCCCATGTGGGCCGGGGCCCGGTCCATCACCTTCGCCCAGAGCCGGTCGAACTCCTCGTGGGAGTAGCCGAGTCCGCGGGAGACGGCCAGTTCGGTGAGGTACGGAACGGGGTCGCCCGGCGCCAGCAGCGCCGCCTCGCCGCAGACCGTGCGGGCCTCCTCCAGGATGATGCGGAAGTCGTCCGTCCCCGCGGTCGACGAACGCCACGCCTGCTGCACCAGGAACTCGGCGTGCACCGCCGCACCGCCCGCGTCCTTCGGCGTCTGGGCCCGCCACTTGCGCAGCCACGCACCACCGACACCGGGCTGCTGCGCCAGCTCCAGCGAGGCGGCCCCGGCGAAGGCCTGCACCCGCTGCCACCGCACCTCGCCCTCCTTGGGCGTACCGGCCAGCAGCTGCGAGGCCGCCCGCCAGTCCTGGGAACGCTGCACGACATCGAGCACATCGAGAAGATCCTGGTCCGGGCCCGGCAGCCGGATGTCCAGTTCCTCCTGGCGCACGAAGCCGTAGGCGTCCGGGTCGGCGGCGTCCGGGGAACCAGGCGCGACCTGGCGGATTCCGCCGCGGCGGCGCAGCACGAAGGGGCCGACGACCGCGGCGAGCATGCACAGGGCGAGCAGGAACCAGAGAATCTCCATGCACCCATTGTCACCGGACGGCCCGGTAGTCCGGTGGGCGCCCTCGGGACGAACTACGCTCGGGCCCCATGAGCGACCAGCACAGCTTCGAGACCCTCGCGATCCACGCGGGAAACACCGCCGATCCCCTCACCGGCGCCGTTGTTCCGCCCATTTACCAGGTGTCCACGTACAAGCAGGACGGTGTGGGCGGACTGCGCGGCGGCTACGAGTACAGCCGCAGCGCCAACCCGACCCGTACCGCACTGGAGGAGAACCTCGCGGCCCTGGAGGGCGGCCGCCGCGGACTCGCCTTCGCCTCCGGCCTCGCCGCCGAGGACTGCCTGCTCCGTACGCTGCTGACCCCCGGCGACCATGTGGTCATCCCGAACGACGCCTACGGCGGCACGTTCCGGCTGTTCGCGAAGGTCGTCTCGCGGTGGGGCGTCGAGTTCTCCGTCGCCGACACCTCGGACGTGGCGGCGGTACGGGCGGCGATCACCCCGCGCACCAAGGCGATCTGGGTGGAGACCCCGTCCAACCCGCTGCTCGGCATCACCGACATCGCCGCGATCGCCGGTGTGGCCCGCGCCGCGGGTGCGCGCCTGGTCGTCGACAACACCTTCGCCAGCCCCTACCTCCAGCAGCCCCTGGCCCTGGGCGCCGATGTGGTGGTGCACTCCACCACGAAGTACATGGGCGGCCACTCGGACGTCGTCGGCGGCGCGCTGATCGTCAACGACCCCGAACTCGCCGAGGAGTTGGCGTACCACCAGAACGCGATGGGCGCGGTCGCCGGACCGTTCGACGCCTGGCTGGTGCTGCGCGGCATCAAGACCCTGGCGGTCCGCATGGACCGGCACTGCGAGAACGCCACCAAGGTCACCGATCTGCTGACCCGGCACCCCAAGGTCACCCAGGTCCTCTACCCGGGGCTGCCCGAGCACCCGGGCCACGAGATCGCCGCCAAGCAGATGAAGGCGTTCGGCGGCATGGTGTCCTTCCGGGTCGAGGGCGGCGAGGAGGCCGCGGTCCAGGTCTGCAACCGGGCGAAGCTGTTCACCCTCGGTGAGTCGCTGGGCGGCGTCGAGTCGCTCGTGGAGCACCCCGGCCGCATGACGCACGCCTCGGCGGCGGGCTCCCCGCTGGAGGTGCCGGCCGACCTCGTCCGCGTCTCCGTCGGCATCGAGAACGCCGACGACCTGCTGGCCGACCTGACGCAGGCACTCGGCTAGGGGCTTTCGTTCGGATCAGGCCGGATCAGGGTGCCGGGGCACGCGAGCCCGGCATGATCCAAACGAGAGGCCCTGGGGGGCGGGGGCTTTCTGCAAGAAGTCCGGGCGGGCCCGCACACTCGGGTCCGCCCGGTCATCCGCGGCATGTCAGGCGTTGACCTTCTCGTCCTCCAGCATCGCCCGGATCTGTTCGCGCAGTTCCGGGCTGTCGCTGTGCTCATGGACGGAGACCGCATGCTCCGTCGCGGCCCGTACGACTTCCTCTTCCTCACCGGAGATGGTGAGCGAGCAGTGCGACACACTCGGATGCTTGCGGCAGTCAGCGATCTTCCTGGTCATGGCAGCCTCCTCGGCTGGATCCGCATGCCGCCCATTCCAGGATAGTTCGCCCGGAATTGCCGCTCACCAGCCCTCCAGCGGCGTCGTCTCGGCGGGAGGTGCCTGCCAGGGATGCGCCGCCATCGCCCAGACCGTGAAGGCCACCACCGCCGCGCACGCCACCAGCAGCATCAGCCGGCGGGCGAACAGCCGCCGGCGCAGCAGCCTGCCGCCGCGCTCCGCCACCCGCTGCGCCAGATCGGCGGGCACCTGGGGATGCGGGCCGTCCAGCATCCGCCGGACCTCGTCCTCCCGGTCGCCGCCGCGGCTCACCGCGCGACCCCCAGCGGACCCGGTGTGCCCCGCCGCGCCGTGGGCCGGCGGGTGCCGCGCATCGTGGCCACCGAGCGGTTGCAGACTGCCCGCACCCGCTCCACCGGAAGGCCGAGCAGCGCCGCGGCCTGCTCCTCCGCGACCCCCTCGTACAGCCGCAGTACGAGGACGAGGCGTTCCTGCGGCGTCAGTGGGTCCAGCAGCCCGCCGCGCGGCCGGTGGTGCCGCCAGACCTCGTGGGCGAAGCGGACGGCGAGCTCGCGCCGGGTGCGGTCGTACGGATCCTCGCCGCGCAGCCGGTCCCACCGCGCGTACGTGCGCGCCAGGGCGGCCGTGAGCAGCCGCTGGGCCCGGGGATTGGCTCCCGGCGGACGCATGGGCTCGGCGGTGAGCAGCGTGGCGGTGTGCAGCAGACGGCCGGCCGCGCCCGCGACGAAGGTCTCGAACTCCTGGGCGCGGCGCCGCTCCCGGCCCGTCTGGCGCTCTCGCACAGTCCACATACGAGCCGCTGCGGGTCTCCCGGTCAAGAGGTGTGCAGCAGGTCGGTCCGGACCCGGAGCTTCCGTCAGCCGGCCGGGGGTGCCTGGTGCGAGGTCTGGCGGGCGGCCAGCGAGGTGTTGAACCGGGTGAGCAGTGCGCAGAAGGTCTCGCGCTCCTCGGCCGTCCAGCCGTCCGTCACCTGGGTCATGAGCTCGCGCCGGGAGCCGCGGACCTCGTCCAGTCGCGCCTGGCCGCGCGGCGACAGCTGGAGCACGACGGCCCGGCCGTCCTCGGGGTGCGAGGTGCGCTTGACCAGCCCGGTGTCGACGAGCGGTGCGACCTGCCGGGTCACGGTCGAGGAGTCGATCCCCATGCCCGCGGCGAGTGCCTTGACGCCCATCGGCCCTTCCCGGTCCAGCCGGTTGAGCAGCAGATAGGCGGCCCGGTCCATGGAATTGCGCACCTGGCCTACACCGCCGAGGCGGGTCTGCTCGGCACGGCGGGCGAATACCGCGACCTGGTGCTGCAGAGCGTCGAGGACGTGGTCGGAACCCGTGGGTTCGGGGGCGGCGCCCCCGGAAGGAGACGCAGCTGTCGTCATGTCCTGAGGGGGCATGGCCGGGGGCTCTCTTCGTGCGGTGTCGGATGGGTGGGGGACAGAGTACGCGGCCACGGGGCAACGCGTACCAGCGCTGCACAAACCTGTGGACAACGGTCCAGGAGGGGGCCGGACGCGGCGGCCGCCGCCCTGCCGAGCGGCGGGACCTGCGGGCCGAGCTGCAAGACTTACGGTATGAACTTCCGCGTGACCGGCCACTTCCCCCCGCTGATCCTCGACGACATCCGCGGGGCGCAGAAGATGCTCTCCGGCGTGGCCAGGGTGACCGCCATGGAAGGCAGCCGCCACCTGAGCGACCTCGTGGGCGCGCCGGTCCATTTCAAGTGCGAGAACCTCCAGCGGACCGGCTCGTTCAAACTGCGTGGCGCGTATGTACGGATCGCGGGCCTGTCCCCGGTGGAGCGGGCGGCCGGAGTCGTCGCCGCGAGCGCCGGAAACCATGCGCAGGGTGTCGCACTCGCGTCTGCGCTGCTCGGTGTACGGTCCACGGTCTTCATGCCGGTCGGGGCGCCGCTGCCGAAGGTGGCCGCCACCCGGCAGTACGGGGCGCAGGTCCGGCTGCACGGACATGTCGTCGACGACACGCTCGCCGCCGCGCAGGAGTACGCGCGGGAGACCGGTGCGGTCTTCATCCACCCCTTCGACCACCCGGACATCATCGCCGGACAGGGCACGGTGGGCCTGGAGATCCTCGAACAGTGCCCCGAGGTGCGCACCATCGTCGTGGGGATCGGCGGCGGTGGTCTCGCGGCGGGCATCGCGGTGGCGGTCAAGGCGGTCCGGCCCGATGTGCGGATCGTCGGGGTGCAGGCGGCGGGTGCGGCCTGCTATCCGCCCTCGCTGGCCGTGGGCCATCCGGTGTCGATCGGTTCGCTGAACACGATGGCGGACGGCATCAAGGTGGGGCGCCCCGGCGATGTGCCGTTCGAGCTGGTCAGGGAGCTGGTCGACGAGGTCCGTACGGTCTCCGAGGACGAGCTGTCCAGTGCGCTGCTGCTCTGTCTGGAGCGGGCGAAGCTGGTGGTGGAGCCGGCCGGTGCGAGCCCGGTCGCGGCGTTGCTGAGCGATCCGAAGTCGTTCCGCGGGCCGGTGGTCGCGCTGCTCTCGGGCGGCAATGTGGACCCGCTGCTGATGCAGCGCATCCTGACCCACGGCATGGTGGCGGCCGGCCGCTATCTGAGTCTGCGGCTGCGCCTGACGGACCGCCCCGGTGCGCTGGCCACCCTGCTGGGCGTGCTCTCGGTGGTCGACGCCAATGTGCTCGACATCGGTCATGTGCGGACCGATCCCAGGCTCGGGCTCACCGAGGTCGAGGTGGAGCTCCAGCTGGAGACGAAGGGGCCGGAGCACTGCGCGGAGGTCTCGGCGGCGCTGCGGGACGCGGGCTATCTGGTGATGAGCTGACCCTCGCCTGTCCCGATGTGTGCCAGGCGCGGAAAGACCGGCCGGGCCGAACCGGGCCGCGCTCGCCCCGGGTGCTCTTCGGCAACCCGGGCGTGTCGCCGTCGGACGGCCGGCCGATGGCGCACCCGGTCCGGGCGTCGCTGATCCGCACACGCAGGGAGCCTCCGGCCCGTCGGGCCGGAGGCTCCCTGCGTCGGTGGTGCGGGATCAGCCGGTGTACGGCTTCGCCGCCAGGATCTTCACGGTGGCCGTCTTGCCGTTCGGCAGCTCGTACTCGGCGTCCTCGCCCATCCGCTTGCCGTTCACGCCGGTGCCGAGCGGCGACTGCGGGGAGTACGTCTCGATGTCCGAGCTCGCGTACTCGCGCGAGGCGAGCAGGAAGGTCATCGTGTCGTCCGGGTCGTTGTCGAAGGAGATCGTCACGACCATGCCGGGCTCGACCACGCCGTCGTCGGCGGGTGCCTCGCCGACCTTCGCGTGTTCCAGGAGCTGGGTCAGCTGGCGCACCCGGAGCTCCATCTTGCCCTGCTCCTCCTTGGCCGCGTGGTACCCGCCGTTCTCGCGCAGGTCGCCCTCCTCACGGGCCGCCGCGATCTTTACGGCGATCTCCGTGCGCGCGGGACCAGACAGGTACTCCAGCTCGGCCTTGAGCTGGTTGTACGCCTCCTGCGTGAGCCAGGTGACGTTTTCGCTGGTCTGGGTCACAGGGTGCTCCTCGTCGGTACTGGGAATACAAAGCATCGCCCTACCCGTAAGCATGTGCTTCCACGGGTGGGCGAAACCACGAGCCTAACAATTCCGCAGGAAAAGGGGGAGAAGGTAAATCGACGGGACCGCGTATGCGCAGGTCGGGCCCGGGAACGGTGGGTCAGGGCCGGCGTGCGCCGGTCAGTGCGAGGCCCCGTCGTCGACGGTGCAGCCCAGCAGCTCGACGCTGGTCGCCCTGGACGTCGTACGCAGCGTCAGGATCCGGTCGATCCGGTCCGTGCGCTCGTCGAAGCGGAAGTCCTTGCGGGCCACGTCGCTGCCGTCCTCCTGCTGCGCGCGCAGGGTGCAGTAGCCCTCGACGTCCTTGTCCTTGCGCACTTCGAGGTGGATGTCGACCCGCTCGTCCGAGACGACCTTGCGCTTGATCACCTCGGCGCTGATGCCCTGGCCGGCGACGTAGTCGTAACCGATCCAGCCGACCACACCGAGAAGCACGACGCCCAGCACCGAGCCGATGATCTTCAGCCGGCGGTCCGCGCGCTGGTCCGCGGAGCGGCCGTAGCGGTTCTCCGGAGGCGCCTCGGGCACCGCGGTCATGATCGTTCCTCCTGGGCCGGGGATCGAGGAATTTTCCACCCCCCGGTTCGGTCACTATAGAAGCCTGCCCATGTGCCGAATCACTGAGGATCGAGTCTTGACCGAGCAGCTGCGACTGATGGCCGTCCACGCCCACCCCGACGACGAGTCGAGCAAGGGCGCGGCCACCATGGCCAAGTATGTGTCCGAGGGGGTGGACGTGCTGGTGGTGACCTGCACGGGAGGAGAGCGCGGCTCCATCCTCAATCCGAAGCTCCAGGGCGACGCGTACATCGAGGAGAACATCCACGAGGTGCGCAAGAAGGAGATGGACGAGGCCCGGGAGATTCTGGGCGTCGAGCAGGAGTGGCTCGGCTTCGTCGACTCGGGCCTGCCCGAGGGCGACCCGCTGCCGCCGCTGCCCGAGGGCTGCTTCGCGCTGGAGGACGAGGAGAAGGCCGCGGGCCGTCTCGTCCGCAGCATCCGCGCGTTCCGTCCGCAGGTCATCACGACGTACGACGAGAACGGCGGGTACCCGCACCCCGACCACATCATGACCCACACGATCACGATGATCGCCTTCGACGGTGCGGCGGACACCGAGAAGTTCCCCGAGTCGGAGTTCGGCCCGGCCTGGCAGCCGCAGAAGCTCTACTACAACCAGGGCTTCAACCGGCCGCGCACGGTGGCGCTGCACGAGGCGCTGCTGGCCCGCGGCCTGGAGTCGCCGTACGGCGACTGGCTGAAGCGCTGGAAGGAGTTCGAGCGCGACGAACGCACGCTGACCACGCACGTTCCGTGTGCGGACTTCTTCGAGATCCGCGACAAGGCGCTGGTCGCGCACGCCACGCAGATCGATCCGGACGGCGGCTGGTTCCGCGTTCCGATGGACATCCAGAAGGAGGTCTGGCCGACCGAGGAGTACGAGCTGGCGAAGTCCCTCGTCGATACCTCCCTCCCCGAGAGCGACCTCTTCGCGGGCATCCGCGACAATGCCTGATATGTACGCGACCCAGGCACTGACCGACCTCGTTCCGCTTGCCGCTGAGCTCGACAAGAACAAGGTGACCCCCGGCGTTCTCGGCTTCATCGTCTTCGCGGCGCTCGCCGCGGGCGTATGGCTGCTGATGAAGTCCATGAACCGGCACATGGGCAAGGTCGACTTCGAGGAGGCCCCGGACCCGGACGCGGTGGCGGCCGACGCCACCGCGGGGGCGGGCTCCGCGAAGCGGAAGTAGCGACGGAAGCAGGCGACGGCGGCCCGGAAAGTCCCGGGCCGCCGCCCCGTCGCCCGGCGTCGGTCCGGCCGGTTCATGGCCGGACCGGACCCGAAGCCGTCCTCAAGCGCCGGACGGGCCGTGCCCGGCCGGGACCGGTACGCCCATGACCTCCCGGGCATGACGCGTCGGCGTCATGCCCAGGCGCCATGCCTGCCAGCCGTCCTCCAGGTCCACACCGCGGTTCAGCACCACCGTGAACGCCTCCGCGCAGTCCTCCAGCTTGCCGTCACGCGCCGGATGCCCGGCCCCCAGCAGCTCGGCCAGTTCCTGCTGGGCCACCACCGTGCCCACCTCGCTGCCGCCCGGTGACGCGTAGGGCAGCAGCGTGCAGCGCAGGAAACGCGCCCAGTCCGCGCCGCGCGCGTCGCCGTAGGAGTCGAACAGCTCCACCGCCTCGCCGCACAGCTCCAGCGCCTGCGGGGCACGGTTGTTGCCCGCGTCGATCAGCGCCAGCTCCAGGCACGTCCACGCCTCGCCGTGGGCGACCCCGATGCGCCGGAAGTCGGCGCGGGCGTCCACCAGGAGCTGGCGGGCGAAGCCGGAGTTGCGCAGGTTCCCGGTCTGGGCCGCCCGCTGGTCACGGGTGACCCGGCCCGAGTGGTGGCGGGCGCACGCCAGCCCGTACACGTCCCGCATCCGGGAGAACATCGTGCGGGCCCGCTCCAGCTGCCGGACGGCCGGATCGGTGTCGCCGTTCTCCTCCAGCGCCTGGCCCAGGTAGAACAGCGTCCACGCCTCACCGCGCGCGTCCTCGTTGTCGCGGTGGCGGGCCAGCGCCCCGTTCAGCTGCTCCACGGCCGGGGCCGGGTCGCCGTCCAGGAGCCGGGCGCGGGCCAGCTGGGTCAGCGCCCATGCCTCGCCCCGCTCGTCACGGGTGCGGCCGTACAGGTCCAGGGCCCCGCGCAGCGCGACCTCGGCCCGCTCCACCGCGCCCATCCGCAGCAGGGTCTGGCCGAGCTGGAACAGGGTCCACGCCTCGCCGTGCAGCGACTCGCCCTCCCGGTGCAGGGCCAGCGCGGTGTCCAGCAGGGTCAGCGCCTCCGCGAGCCGGGCCCGGTCGCGCTCGACGGCCGCCAGCGCGTGCAACGACCAGGCGCGGTCCTCCGCCTGCTCCTCGGAGGACTGCAGCTCGATCGCCTCGCGCAGCCGCGCCGACGCCTCGGTCAGATTGCCCTGGTGGTGCAGGGTGATGCCGAGCGAGCAGAGCGCCAGCGCCGTACCCGCCCCGTTCTGCGCCTCGCGGTACAGGCCGACGACCGACGACAGGGTGGTCCGGGCCTTGTCCAGCTCGCCGAGCTGACGGGCCGCGATGCCGGTACGCCACTGCACGGACCGCTCCAGCAGCCCCTGGTCCACCGCCTGCGTCAACTCGCTGATCTCGCCCAGCCGGTAGAGGTCGCCGCGCAGCAGGCAGTAGTCGCACAACGCGCCCAGCAGGTCCAGCACGGCCCCCTGGTCGACACCCTCGGCGTGCCGCAGCGCGGAGGTGATGAAGCTCGACTCGTCGTCCAGCCAGCGCAACGCCGAGTCCAGCGAACCGAAGCCGTGCGAGCCGAACTGCCCGGCCCGGGTGGACATCTTGCCGTCCACCATGCGGATCACCGCACCGGCCAGGTCCGCGTAGTTCCGGATCAGCCGCTCCTGTGCCGCGGTACGGTCCGCCGCCTCCTCCTCGTCCCGCAGCCGGGCCAGGGCGAAGCCCCGTACGAGGTCGTGCAGCCGGTAGCGCGAGCCGCGCACATGGGTCAGCAGCCCGGCCCCGGCCAGGGCCTTCAGTAGCCGCTCGGCCTCCTGCTCATCGGCGGACAGCAGCGCGGCCGCCGCGGCGGCGCCGAGGCTCGCCCGCCCGGCCAGCGCGAGTCGGCGCAGCAGCCGCCGCGCCTGCTCGGACTGGTCGGTGTAACGCAGCGACAGCGCCCGCTCGACCGGGGCGACCGGACCGTACCCGGCGAGATCGGCGGCGAGGGCGTCGCGGGTGCGTGTCCCCAGCGAGGAGCCCGCTATGCGCAGCGCGAGCGGCAGCCCGCCGCACAGCTCGGCGACGGTGTCCGTCGCCCGCGCGTCGTACGGCCCCTCCTCCGTCCCGGCCGTCTCGCGCAGCAGCTCCTCCGCGCCGGCCGCGTCCAGCGCGCCGACCGGCAGGTGGTGGACCCGGGCCGGGATGTCGGCCGGCAGCTCCAGGGGCTCGCGGGCGGTGACCAGGACGAGGCTGTCGGAACGCTCGGGGACCAGTGTGCGGACCTGCTCCGCGTCGCCCGCGTCGTCGAGCACGATCGTCACCGGGGTGCCGGTCAGATGCTGGTGGTACAGCTCGCTCAGCCGCCGCACCTGCTGCTCGGCGGACGCCCTGCCCCGGGCCGACGGGTCCGCCCCGCCGGGGGACGCCCCGTCCCGGAACAGCAGCTGCTCACGGGGCGCGCCCAGCCGGTTCAGCAGGTGCAGCAGCGCGTCACGGGTCGGCAGTGGCGCCTCACCGGCCACATCGCCGCGCAGGTCCACCACGCAGGCGCCGCGGAACAGGTCCTTGAGGCCGTGCGCGGCCCGCAACGCGAGCGTGGTGCGTCCGGAGCCGGGCGTGCCGTGCAGGACGACGACGGTCGGTTTGGTCTCCGTCGACGCGCGGGCCTCCCGCACCCACCGGGCGATCTGCTCCAGTTCGGCCCGCCGCCCCGCGAACGGTTCGTCGGACGCGGGCAGATGGCCGAACGACTGCTCCAGCAGCGAGCGCGTACGGGCCGCCGCGCTGCGGTCCGTGCGGCGCAGCGACGGAGCGGTCCGCGACTGCGGCGGGACCTTCTTCGGCGGGGTGCGGGACGAGGCGGTGAGCATCCGCTGCTGGTCGATGAAGGGGCGGATGCCCCGCACTTCGAGCGCCGCCAGCCACTGGAGCCGCAGCTGTTCGGCGCCGCCGGGCTGCCCGAGCGCGCCGGCCCGGCGGTGGGCGGCGGGCCAGTGCGAGGCGGTGACCTTGGCGACGGTGGCGGTGGCCCCGGCGACCGCGACGACGGCGCCCGCGCCGAGCGCCGGTCCCGTCGCCGTGCCGAACGCGACATCCGCGCCGAAGGCGGCGACCGCGGCAACTCCGGTGACCAGCAGGGGTGTTCCCAACGCCGCCCGGCTGAACCGCTGCGACAGCGGCTGCGTCCCGGCCTCCGCGGCGTCCAGCGCCTGGAGATACGCGGCGTACTCGTCGTCCGCGGCGGCCGCCAGCGAATCCAGCGCGGCCCGCCCGCGTGCCGTCAGCGTCCCGGCGTCGGCCCGACCGCCCGAGCGCCGCACCTCTTCCTCCACGGCGCGCACCAACAGCCCTTCGGCTTCGGCCCGATGGCTGTCCCGCATGTGTGTCCCCCTCCGGATACGACGGTTGCGACGGCATCGGCCGGCATCGCCGCCCAGTCTCCTGCGTACGGCGCGTCAGCGCGAGAGAGTGATGCGATCAACCGGGGCTGAGAGAGGATGTGGCCATACCGAATCGCCTGGACCGTGAGACTTCCCCGTACCTCCTCCGGCATGCCGACAATCCTGTCGACTGGTTGCCCTGGTCGCCCGAGGCGTTCGAGGAGGCACGCAGGCGGAACGTGCCGGTGCTGCTCAGCGTCGGCTACGCGAGCTGCCACTGGTGCCAGTGCGCTTGCCGAACCCCTATGTGTCGACCAGTTGTGAATCGGAGAGGTGTGTTGCTCCGGGTTTGTGGGCGCCTCCAGCATTTCGCATGACGCTGTCCGAGCGAATGCCGATCGTCAGATGGCTCCCAGGTCGACAGTGACGGAGAAGGGCGCGGCAGCCTTGATCACGCCGGTGAACATCTCGCCATCCCTGTAGGCCTTGGTGGCGGGGTCGAGAACGTAGGTGTAGATGATCGGGACGCCGGTGGCGGCCTGTTCGATCCGCCAGTAGAAGGGGATGCCGGCCTTGGCGTACTGGTCCACCTTCACGATCCGGTCGGTGGTTTCCGAGCCGGGCGATACGACCTCGACGACCAGAAGTACGTGTTCGGGGCGGGTGGGTGTGAGGTCGATGGTCTCAGCCCGGTAGACGACGACGTCTGGACGGCGGTTGGTGAGGGGAACGTCCTGCAGGCGGACGTCGAAGTCCGTGTCGGCGTTCCAGTCCAGGCCTGCGGCGGCGTCCAGGGCATTGGCCAGGATCCGGGTCAGCCGGTTGTGCCGCTTGGATGCGCTCGGGCTCACAACGACCATCCCGTCCACGATCTCAATGCCGGCGCACTGCTCATCGGACCAGGATTCGTACTGCTCCGCGCTGATCTGCGTATGCATCCATGCGGGCGCCACCATCTCGGCGGTCATGGTGTGCCTCCTTCGAGGAGCCTCAACAGTTCCAGCGCTGCTGGGCTCAGCCTACTGTCCTGTGATGCCGAGGCGCCCGATTTCGGAAGAGCGCGATCGCCTTCCCTCTCTGCCTCTTCTCTGTTTCGGCGCACCGACAGCCCTGGGACCGGTGGGGCCCTTGTCGTGCTCGTCGAAGCCCGCCTGGCGAGCCGTCTCGATTGAATGCTCGTCCCAAGTGAGTTGTGACGAGTGGGGAGGACGAGTGGGGAGGCGGTCGTCCATCACGTGATGGCGGATAAGCGCAGTTCGGCCAAGCGAGGCAGAGCCTGTGCAGGGCTCACCGACGGGGGTGGGCATTGTGAGAGGCTGGATCGCATGAACCGGCTAGCTGGTGTGACCTCGCCGTATCTGCTTCAGCACGCTGACAATCCGGTCGACTGGTGGCCCTGGACGCCGGAGGCTTTCGAGGAAGCGCGGCGCCGCGATGTGCCCGTTCTGCTGTCGGTTGGCTACTCAGCGTGCCACTGGTGCCATGTGATGGCGCACGAATCCTTCGAGGACGACCGGGTCGCGGCCTATCTGAACGAGCACTTCGTCCCGGTGAAGGTCGACCGCGAGGAACGGCCCGACGTCGACGCCGTGTACATGGAGGCCGTGCAGGCGGCGACCGGTCAGGGCGGCTGGCCGATGACCGTCTTCCTGACCGCCGACGCCGAACCCTTCTACTTCGGCACGTACTTCCCGCCCGAGCCGCGCCACGGAATGCCGTCCTTCCAGCAGGTCCTCGAAGGTGTCTCGGCCGCCTGGACCGAGCGCCGCGACGAGGTCGCCGAGGTTGCCGGACGCATCGTCCACGACCTCACCCAGCGCTCCCTCGTCCACGGCGGCGAGGGGCTGCCCGGCGAGGCGGAACTGGCGCAGGCGCTGCTCGGGCTCACCCGTGAGTACGACGAGAAGCACGGCGGGTTCGGCGGGGCGCCCAAGTTCCCGCCGTCCATGACCATCGAGTTTCTGCTGCGTCACCACGCCCGCACCGGGGCGGAGGGCGCCCTCCAGATGGCCGTCGACACGTGCGGGGCGATGGCCCGGGGCGGAATGTACGACCAGCTCGGCGGGGGCTTCGCCCGCTACTCGGTGGACCGGGAGTGGGTCGTACCCCACTTCGAGAAGATGCTCTACGACAACGCGCTGCTCTGCCGGGTGTACGCGCACCTGTGGCGGGCCACCGGCTCGGAGGCGGCCCGCCGGGTCGCCCTGGAGACCGCCGACTTCATGGTGCGCGAACTGCGCACCGCCGAGGGCGGTTTCGCCTCCGCGCTCGACGCGGACAGCGAGGACGGGGCCGGGCGGCACGTGGAGGGCGCGTACTACGTGTGGACGCCCGGACAGCTGCGGGAGGTGCTCGGCGAGGAGGACGCCGCCTTCGCCGCGGAGCACTTCGGGGTGACGGAGGAGGGCACGTTCGAGGAGGGCTCCTCGGTCCTCCGGCTGCCGTGGGCGGACGCCGGGGCGGACGCGGACCGGGTCGCCCGGGTGCGGGCCGCGCTGCTGGCCGCCCGCGAGCTGCGCCCGCGCCCCGGCCGGGACGACAAGGTGGTCGCCGCCTGGAACGGTCTGGCGATTGCCGCGCTCGCCGAGACGGGCGCGTACTTCGACCGCCCCGACCTCGTCGAGCGCGCCACCGAGGCCGCGGATCTGCTGGTACGGGTGCACATGGGCGACGTCGCCCGGCTGGACCGTACGTCCAAGGACGGGCGGTCCGGCGGGCACGCCGGGGTGCTGGAGGACTACGGCGACGTGGCCGAGGGCTTCCTCGCCCTGGCCTCGGTCACCGGCGAGGGCGTCTGGCTGGAGTTCGCCGGCTTCCTGCTCGACATCGTGCTCCAGCACTTCACCGGCGAGGGCGGCCAGCTGTACGACACGGCGGACGACGCCGAGCGGCTGATCCGCCGCCCGCAGGACCCCACCGACAACGCGACCCCGGCCGGCTGGACGGCGGCTGCCGGGGCACTGCTCTCGTACGCCGCGCACACCGGCTCCGAGGCCCATCGCACCGCCGCGGAGGGGGCGCTGGGTGTCGTGAAGGCGCTCGGGCCGCGGGTTCCCCGGTTCACCGGCTGGGGCCTCGCCGTCGCGGAGGCCCTGCTCGACGGGCCGCGCGAGGTCGCGGTCGCCGGACCGGTCGGCGGCGAGCTGCACCGTACGGCGCTCCTGGGGCGGGCGCCCGGTGCGGTGGTGGCGGCGGGGGAGACGGCCGGGACGGAGTTTCCGCTGCTGGCGGACCGGCCGATGGTGGACGGGGCGCCGACCGCGTACGTGTGCAGGCACTTCGTCTGCGATGCGCCGACGACGGACCGGGAGGCGCTGGCGCGGAGCCTCGGATCGAGCCCGTCCGACGACTGAGGACGGAGCCGTCCGGGGACTGAGGCCGAAGCCCCGACTACAGCGTCAGCCCGCCTTCGAGCGTGTCCAGCGCCTGGTTGATCAACATGATCAGGTCGCCCTCCTGACCGTGCTCGCCCCAGTACAGCGTCACCTCGCGCAGCGCCCCCAGCACCGCCGCGATGAACACCCTGACCTCCAGGTCGTCGGGGCTGCGGCCGCTGCGGTCGGCGAGTACCTGGGCGAGCATCTTCGCCGTGTCCGACATGGTCTCCGTCATCCGCGCCCGGATGGCGGGGACCTCCACCATCAGCCGGGTGCGCTGCCGCAGTTCCTCCTCCTCGCTCGCGAGGAACGCCGTCAGCGCCTTGGCCACGATGAACCGCAGCGACTCCAGCGGCGGTTCGTCGGCCGGCCGGTTGCGCAGCTCGGCCTCCATGATCGGGTCGTACTCGTCGGTGAGGACGATGTCCTCCTTGGCCGCGAAGTACCGGAAGACGGTGCTCGGCGACACCTCGGCAGCCTCCGCGATCTGCTCGATCGTCGTGGCGTCGTACCCCTGCTCGGAGATCAGCCGATAGGTCGCCCGACGGATCGCGATCCTGGTCTTGAGCTTCTTCCGCTCGCGCAACCCCAGTGGGGGCGGCGTTCCGGGGGCGGAAACGGAAGGGGGACGAGAGGTGGCGGCCATGGTCGCCATTGTCAGGCATCGGCGGGTGCCGGGGCCATGTCCGTCCGCTCCTGCGACGGGGTGGGGAGGTTCGTCAGGAACGCCCCGACCAGCAGCGCCGACACCAGGGCCGTGACAGCGATGACTTGCAGCACCACGCTCATGCCGTGGAGATACGCCGCGTCCGCGGAGTCGGCCAGCCGCTGCGCGCCGAACTTCGCCGCGACGACATGGGCGGCGACGACCGAGTCACCCGCCGCGTCCGCGGCGGCGGCCGGTACGCCGGTGGTGTCGAGCCGGCCGCTGTACGCACCGGCGAGCAGGCTGCCGAGCAGCGCGATCCCGAGGGCGCTGCCCGTCTGCCGTACGGTCATCAGCAGCCCCGACCCGCTGCCCGCACGGTCCGCGGGCAGGGCAGCCAGCGCGGCGTCCATCGCGGGGACGACGGCGAAGCCGAAGCCGACCCCGGCGACGGAGAGCCACAGCGCCGTGAAGCCGTAACCGCTGTCGACCGTCGTTCGGCTGCCGAGGAGCGCGGCGAAGGCGAGCACGACCAGGCCCGCCGTCATCGTGGCGCGCGCCCCGAACCGCTGGGTGACGGGGGCGCCCGTCTTCGCGGCGACGATCAGCCCGCCCATCATCGGCAGCATCCGTACCCCTGTGCCGAAGGCGTCGTGGCCCAGGACCGCCTGGAGGTAGCCGGGCAGGATGAACATCAGCCCCGACATCACGAACATCACCAGCGTCGCGGCGAGCGCGCTCAGCAGGAACGGCCGCTGCCGCAGCAGGGACATGTCGAGCATCGGGCGCTCGGCGCCGTGTTCCCGTACGACGAGCGCGGCGATCAGCACGACACCGGCGGCCAGCATGCCCGGCACCAGCGGGTCGCCCCAGCCGCGCCCGGGCGCCTCGATGATCGCGTAGATCAGCGTGCCGAGACCGGTCGCGGTCAGGGCGGTGGAGACGGCATCGACCTTCGGGGAGGCCGGGTCGCTGGTCTCCGGGAGCAGGAACACGCAGGCAGTGATGCCGATCGCCACCATCGGGATGTTGATCAGGAAGATCGAGCCCCACCAGAAGTGGTCCAGCAGCCAGCCGCCGAGGATCGGGCCGAGCGGCAGTCCCAGCGCGGAGGCGGCCGAGACGATACCGATGGCCTTGACCCGGTCCTCGGGCGCGCCGAACAGCGAAGGCAGCACGGCCAGCGCGAGCGGCATGACGAGCGCCGCGCCGATGCCCATCACACAGCGGGCGGTCACGACGGCGGGCACGGCGTCGGCCAGCGAGCCGATGAGCGAGCCGATCAGAAAGATGCCGAGGCCGGTGATGAGCATCCGGCGACGGCCGAACCTGTCACCGAGCAGCCCGGCCGGGAGCATCAGAGCGGCGAAGACCACGACGTATGCGTCGGCCATCCACTGCTGCTCGCCGGTGGTCGCGCCGAGCTGTTCGGCCATGGTCGGCAGCGCCACGTTGAGGATCGTCATGTCGAATCCGAGGACGAGCATGCTCGCGACCAGCGCGCCCAGGGCCCACCAGCGTCGGTTCATGGAAACGCTCCTTTGAGAGTCACAGTCAAGTGAAAGTAACTATCAAAAGATGGTGAGTGTCAATGTTTTCGGCGCGCCGGGGCCCTGGCATGGCGAATGGCCGCGGCTTTCAAGCCACGGCCATTGCGGGAGAGGGGGTGGAAGGGGGTGCTCAGCTGTGGTTGTAGGCCACCAGCGAGATACCGACGTAGTGCACGACGAAGGCCGCCAGGGTCAGCGAATGGAAGACCTCGTGGAAGCCGAACCATTGCGGTGACGGATTGGGCCGCTTGATGCCGTAGATGACACCGCCGGCGCTGTAGAGCAGCCCGCCGACGACGACCAGCACCAGCACCGCGATCCCGCCGGTCCGCATGAAGTCCGGCAGGAAGAAGACCGCGGCCCAGCCCATCGCTATGTAGCAGGGCGTGTACAGCCAGCGCGGGGCGCCGACCCAGAACACCCGGAAGGCGATGCCCGCGGTCGCCGCCGCCCAGACCGCCCACAGGAGCGGGGTTCCGGTCGACTCGGGGAGCAGGAGCAGGGTCAGCGGGGTGTAGGTGCCCGCGATGATCAGGAAAATATTGGCGTGGTCGAGCCGGCGGAGCACCGCCTCGCCGCGCGGACCCCAGGTGCCGCGGTGGTAGAGCGCGCTCACGCCGAACAGCAGGCACGCGGTCAGAACGTAGATGCCGCAGGCGATCCGGCCGCGGGCGCTGTCCGTCAGCGCGATCAGCACGACCCCCGCGACGATCACGGCGGGAAACATTCCGGCGTGCAGCCAGCCACGCATCCGTGGTTTCACCGGGACGGTGTCGGACTCGGCTGATTCCAGCCCGGCTGGCTCGGGCGCGGCGGCGGCAGCAGTCATTCCCGCATCGTACCTACGCAACCGTAGGTAGCGAGTGCGAGTGGCGATGCTCACGTGGGCGGCCCCCTGGACATATGGGCGAAACGGTCGGATGATCAAATGAGTGCGTTCGGCACCGGATGAGCGGCTACGAAGCATCCGGGTCGCGGCCCCCACGGGGCGACTACCCAAAAGACACCCTCACCAAGGAGCGATCGTGGCGCGCGACATCGCGGCTCCCCTCACTGCCCCCACCGACCACCAGGAGCTCGTTTCCTGGGTGAATGAGATCGCAGCCATCACCGAGCCGGACCGGGTGGTCTGGTGCGACGGCTCCGAGGCCGAGTACGAGCGCCTGTGCGGGGAGCTCGTGGCCAAGGGCACGTTCACGAAGCTGGACGAGATCAAGCGCCCGAACTCCTACTACGCCGCGTCCGACCCCAGTGACGTCGCGCGCGTCGAGGACCGCACCTTCATCTGCTCCGAGAAGGAGGAGGACGCGGGCCCGACGAACCACTGGAAGGCCCCCGCCGAGATGCGGGCCATCTTTACCGGGGAAGAGGGAAACAGCTTCACCGGTGAGAAGGGTGTCTTCCGCGGCTCCATGCGCGGTCGCACGATGTACGTCGTCCCGTTCTGCATGGGTCCCGTCGGCTCCCCGCTCTCCGCGATCGGCGTCGAGATCACCGACTCCGCGTACGTCGCCGTCTCGATGCGCACCATGACGCGCATGGGACAGGCCGTCATCGACGAGCTCGGCACCGACGGCTTCTTCGTCAAGGCCGTCCACACGCTGGGCGCGCCCCTGGAGGAGGGCCAGGAGGACGTTCCGTGGCCGTGCAACACCACCAAGTACATCTCGCACTTCCCCGAGGACCGCGAGATCTGGTCCTACGGCTCCGGCTACGGCGGCAACGCCCTGCTCGGCAAGAAGTGCTACGCGCTGCGCATCGCCTCGGTCATGGCCCGTGACGAGGGCTGGCTCGCCGAGCACATGCTGATCCTCAAGCTGACGCCGCCGCAGGGTGAGGCGAAATACGTCGCCGCCGCGTTCCCGAGCGCCTGCGGCAAGACCAACCTCGCCATGCTGGAGCCCACGATCTCCGGCTGGACCGTCGAGACCATCGGCGACGACATCGCCTGGATGCGGTTCGGCGAGGACGGCCGTCTCTACGCGATCAACCCCGAGGCCGGTTTCTTCGGCGTCGCGCCCGGCACCGGCGAGCACACCAACGCCAACGCCATGAAGACCATGTGGGGCAACTCCGTCTTCACCAACGTCGCGCTCACCGACGACGGCGACGTGTGGTGGGAGGGCATGACCGAGACGGCCCCCGCCCACCTCACGGACTGGAAGGGCAACGACTGGACGCCCGCGTCCGACACGCCCGCCGCCCACCCCAACGCCCGCTTCACCGTCCCGGCCGGCCAGTGCCCGATCATCGCGCCCGAGTGGGAGGACCCGAAGGGCGTGCCGATCTCGGCCATCCTCTTCGGTGGCCGCCGCGCCTCGGCCGTACCGCTGGTCACCGAGTCGTTCGACTGGCAGCACGGCGTCTTCCTCGGAGCCAACGTCGCCTCCGAGAAGACCGCCGCCGCCGAGGGCAAGGTCGGCGAGCTGCGCCGCGACCCGTTCGCCATGCTGCCGTTCTGCGGCTACAACATGGGCGACTACATGAACCACTGGATCAAGGTCGGCGCGGACAAGCCGGACCAGTCGAAGCTTCCGAAGATCTACTACGTGAACTGGTTCCGCAAGAACGACGCGGGCAAGTTCGTGTGGCCCGGCTTCGGCGAGAACAGCCGCGTCCTGAAGTGGATCGTCGAGCGCCTCGAAGGCAAGGCAGAGGGCGTCGAGTCCCCGATCGGCATCCTGCCGGCCAAGGGCTCCCTCGACACCGAGGGCCTGGACCTCTCCGAGTCCGACCTGGACTTCCTGCTCGACGTCGACAAGGAGGTCTGGCGCGAGGAGGCGGCGCTGATCCCCGAGCACCTCAACACCTTCGGTGACCACACGCCGAAGGAACTGTGGGACGAGTACCGCGCGCTGGTCCAGCGCCTGGGCTGACGCCCCCGGGCGCACCCCGCGCGGGTGCGCCCCGCACACCCCGCGGCCGGGCCTCGGACATCCGCCCTGACCTGTGGGGTCGACAGCCCGCCGCGGTACGGCCCTCCGGAACCCCCTCACGGTTCCGGAGGGCCGCGCTCTTCCACCCTCGCCACACGCGCTACCCGTTCCGGCCCCGGTCCTCCAGATAGCGCGTATGGGCCTGCTGGCGCCGCGCCTCCGCCTCCCGCAGTGCCGTGGCCAGCGCCTCGACCTCCCGGTGCAACAGCGTCAGCTGCTGTTCCAGATGGCGCTCGGGCGGTTCCGTGCCCGGAACCATCCGCGTCCACGGGCGGATCCGTACGAACGCGTCGACCGACTCCAGGATGTCCTGGCGCACGGCGCGTGCCAGGACGTGGATGCCCTCCGGGTCGGCGGCCAGGGCCTCGGCCACCGGTCCGGGGGCGAGCAGTCCGTCGAGCAGGTCCGTCAGTTCGGTGAGCCGTCCGGACGCGGCGGGCGGCAGCTCGACCTCGTCCAGATACCCGCACAGCGCGCGGTAGTCGGTGCGCAGCGCGTCCAGCTGGGTCGACGGGTCGGGGAAGACCGGGACCGGCGGCCGTTCCGGCGGGGCGATCAGCGCGCCCGCGCCGTACAGCCCGAGGACCACCACCGGCCAGTACGCCCCCGCGAGCCCGGTGAAGGTGAGGGCGAGACCGGCGATCCCGCAGGCGCTCCCGGTGAGGTTCTTCCGCGACTCGACATACGCCAGGACCCTGTTCGTGGGCCTGCCTCCCGGACCGCCGGGCGGTCTACTGGTATCCACGGATCTCCTCGAATGCGCCGTCCAGGGAGCCGGGACCCTGTTCCTTCGTCGCGTCGAAGAGCCGGCCGCCGGTCAGTTCGGCGATCCGGTCCAGCTCCTGGCGGTCCGAGTCGCCGAAGACGATCGGGAAGACCGGGGTGACCCGCCGCGCGGCCGGGAGCGCGCGGTAGTAGGAGGCGAATCCGCCGGCCGTGTCGCCCGCCGTGTTCTCGCCGTCCGTCATCAGCACGATCGAGGTGAACGCGGACTCGGTGCCGTCGCCGATCTGCTCGTAGGCCGACTTCAGACTCGAATAGATCGCCGTCTCGCCACCGGCCGTCAGCGCGGCGGTGTCCGCCTTGATCGCCGCCAGGCCCCGCTGCGGGTCGGCGGGGTCGACCGTGTGCGTACGGACCTGCTTCACCGACGAGCCGAACGGCAGCAGCGTGACCTCCTCCCGTTCCCGGAAGTCCCCGGTCAGCCCGGTCAGGGCCGCCTTCAGCGCCGTCAGCCGCTCCCCTGCCATCGAGCCGGAGGTGTCCAGCACGTACACGGTGCGCGAGGGCCGGCGGAGCTTGTTCTCGTAGCTGTGGAGCAGCCCGTCGGCGACGGATCGCGAGCCGGGGAACGGCAGTTCGCGGCGCGCGTCGGCGGCGAGCGGCGCCGCGGGCCGTACCGAGGGCACGACCGGGCGGCGGAAGGTGTCCCGGGTCAGCTTCCGCTGGACGGCCGGGGTCCGGAAGTACTCCGTCAGCGCGCGGACCGAGTCCTTGGCGTCCGGAGCGGCGGCGGCGAGCGCGCTGAGCGGGTAGTCGGCCGTCACCACCCCGTCGCGGGGGCGGATCACGGTCAGCCCGGTGTGGCTGTCGCGGTTCAGCGAGAGCAGCACCGACTCGTAGTTGATCAGCGCGTCGACGGTGCCGCGCCGGGCGTACGCGGTGGCCAGCCAGCCCGAGGAGCCGGAGGTCAGCCGCTGCCCCGCGAAGAACTCCGTCAGCTTTCCGCTCGCCCCGCGGACATCGGCGTCGGTCAGCGCGGACTGGGCGCCCGAGAGCGCGGAGGCGACCGAGACCAGCGCGGAGAAACCGGAGTTGGAACGGTCCGGATCGGTCATTCCGTACGTCAGCCGGCCCTCGGCGACCGCCCGGTGCACCTGCGACCAGGTCACGTCCGAAGGCTGCCAGCCCAGCCGCCGCACGGTTGCCGGGCGGACCCCGAGGGCGACCGGCGACGCCATCAGCGGAGTCTCCGAGGTGATGCGCCTCGCCGCGTCCGGGCGCAGCCGCAGATAGTCGTTCGACGACAGCCAGACCGCGTCGTACGCTCCGTCCGCCTTCCCGGAGCCGAGCAGTTCGACGGCGTCGAGGGTGCCGGTCCAGGTGGGCCGCACGGTGATTCCGGTGGCCTTCCTGGCCTGTTCCAACAGGGGCTTCATGTCGGCGAGTTCGCTGGATGCCAGGACCCGCAGCGTGCCGGCCCGCGGTCTGCCGTCGTCCTTCTCCGGCCCGCCGGACGCCCCGCCGGACGAACCGTCGTCCGATCCGGAGCAGGCGGCGAGCGGGGCGAGCACGGCAACGGCCAGCAGCGCGACGAGCGAACGGGCGACCCGGCGCCGCAGCCGTCTCAGCCGCCGGGATCGGCCGCTCATCCCAGCCCCCCGCCGTCGAGCGGACCGGCCGACCGGCTGCGTTCCAAATGGGCACTGGCCTGCTGGAGTTCGGCGGTCAGCGACTCCACGGTCGCCGCCATCGACTCGGTGGCCTGCACCTTGTACGTGTCGATGGCGTCGAGGGTCCGGTAGATCTGCTGGAACGCGGTGCGCAGCGTCTCCGCGCCCACCGCCGGATCGGCCGCGATGCGCTGGATCTCGCCGCTCTGGCCGGCCAGCATCTCCGCGTTGCCGCGGATCAGGTCCTCGGTCGTGGAGCGCAGCACCTGCACCTGCTCGGTCACCTTGCGCTGGCTCTCCAGTGCCGAGGCGAGCATCACGGCGATCCGCAGGGCGGAGACGGTGGTGGTCGCGGCCCGGTCGACGCCCTTGATGAGCTCGTCGTTGTTGCGCCGTACGACATCCATCGCGAGGTACCCCTGCGCGCAGACCGCGAGCTGGGTCAGCAGATCCTGGTGCTTCTGCCGCACGGGGAAGAGCACATCGGCCCGCAGCGCGTCCGCCTGCGTCGGGTCGGTGGCCGCGGCCTGCGCGATGCGCTGCTCGACGGCGCCGTCCAGCGCCTCGGTGAGCACGACGTACTCCTGGAGCTTGCCCATGGTCTCCCAGAGCCGGGTGCGCTCGGTGTGCAGGGCCGCGTTGTCGCGGCGCAGCTCGTCCTGCCCGCCGCGCAGCGAGCCCACGATCCGGTTCAGGGTGGCCTGGGAGGAGGCGTACTTGGCGACGTGGTCGCGGAGCTTGTTGCCGCCGGGAAGCCTGGCCAGCAGCCGACGGGCACCGCGGCCCGGGGTGTCGCGCGGGTCGAGGTCCTCGACGGTGCGGCGCAGCTCGACCAGGGACGAGCCGACCCGGGTCTGCGCGTCCACGCCCCCCGACCCGGACCCGGCCAGCGATCGGACGGTGCGGTCCAGCATCCGGTTGGACTGCTGGGCGGCACTGCGGATGTCGCCCTGCCCGAGTGCGGCGATCTCCCCGATCCGGGTGGTGAATTCGGGCGACCGGGCATCGAGCCCGGCGAGGCCGCCGACGTACTCGGTGGCGCGGCGCGTCATCTCCGTCCGTACCGACTCGTCGACCGGTACGAGACCGGCGGCCTGCTCGGCACGGACCGGGGCGACCGGCTCCGGCGCGGTCAGGACGAGCGGCGGGGCGGAGTCGCCCGGCGGGGTGAGGGCGAGCGGTTGCGGCTCTTCGGTCATGGCTGGGGTCTCCAGGGAGCGTGTGTCGTCAGCCGCGGGTCCGCCGGGCCATCGCGCGCAGCACCGTGGCGGTGGGCACGGGCGCCTGGCGGACACCGGTCAGCTGTTGGTCGATGTAGTCGGTGTGGCCGGCGGTGGCCGCGGTGAACTCGGCTGCGGCGCCCTGGGGCCGGAAACCGTGCCGTACGACGAGCTTGCGCAACTCCGGGTCGGTGGAGAGCAGTTCGCCCAGCCGTCGGCCGGTCGCGGTCAGCGGCACGAGGGTGTGGTCGCTGGATACGGTGGTGTCGGGGTAGAGGAGGACCAGGTCCCCGGCGTCCTGCCGCTGCATCAGCAGCGAGGCGACCTGCGACTCGTACACCAGCACCAGCGGATTGCCGACGCCGCTGACGAAGTCCCGGAACGGGGCGTCGCTGCTGGTCTGCTGCGCACCCTGCACCTGGACCAGTTTCCTCAGCAGCGGTGCGGTGCGGTCGATCGCGGCCTCGTCCGCGGCGACCCGGCCGCCGTCGGCCACGTACGAGGCGGCGGCGAGGTAGAGGGCGCCGGAGTTGGACGAGACGGGGTCGGTGCTGGTGATGAACACCGTTCCGGTCAACTCGGCGTGTTTTTCCGCCCCTTCGAGCTGCTGCCAGGTCCGGTCCGTGCGGGCGGCCCGTAGGTAGGGGCCCATGAGCAGCTTGCCGCTGGACTTTCCGCTCAGGGTCACGAGCCCGTTGTCGGCCAGGACCTGCGCGGCGGCGCGGTGTGCGACGACGACCAGCGGAGAGTAGAAGGGCCTGAGCGGCCCGCCCTTGACGGCGGAACCGTGTTGCAGTTCGTCGGCCGGGGCCTTCGAGCCCGGGAAGGCGAAGTCGTAACCCTTGAGGGGGAGTTGGTCCATGGCCCAGGACCCGGATGTCTCCGCCTTGACGGTGAGTCCCTTGGCGGCAAGGGCCTTCACCACGTCGGGATCGGCGAAGAACTCGGCCTTCTCCGAACCGATCACTCCACGCACGGTCTTCGTTGCCGTGCTCTTGTCCTTGCTGTCGCGGCCTGCTGCGACGGCCACTGCCACTCCGCCGATCAGCAGCACCGCCAGGACGATTCCCACGATGCGTCTCACACGCGAAGCCTGCTCGCGGAAACCCACATTCCAGGCGGAGTTGGGTGGACGGAAGGTTAAGCAATCATCCCAGTACGCAACGGAGGCGGAACGGGGACGGGAACGGCTGTCCGCGCGTCGCGGGGACGGGTGGCACCCGGCCCACGCGCCTCGACGGCACGTGGACCGGGGCCGTCAGTGGGCGCCGACCAGTCGCGTCGGGGCGGCGGGGGCGGCGGCGAGCGCCGCGGTGTGGGCGTCCATGCGCTCGGCCGCGAGAATCGCGACGGCCGTGTCGGCGCGGGACGCGGCCACCACCAGTGCGCGGCCCGCGAGGGCGTGGGCGCGGCGGTGCAGCGCCGGTGCGGGTGCGTCGGTCCGGCCGGCGTGCCGGGCGGGCGGCGCGCCGCGCAGCCTGGCGACCTGCTCCGCGATGCGGTCGCCCGCCTCGCCGAGGTCCAGCTCGTCGGTGACCGCGAGGAGTGCGGCCAGGTGCCCGGCGAGCTGGATGTCCAGCTCTTCCTCGCGGGAACGGTGCGGGAAGTCGTCGGCGTGGTCGGCCGGTGTGTGGACCGATTTGGTGCGGATCGGTTCGTACATGGATGGCCTCCTGGTGTTGCAGTGGAACCATCCTACCTTGGATTCAGTCTAAAGTTATCCGCAATCGATTCTGGTGTCCGTGAAGTCGTCGGGGGCGCGGCTAAGGCTGGCCGTACCCGTCCAGGAAGTGCGCGATCCGGCTCACCGCGTCCGTCAGATCCTCGGTCGACGGCAGCGTCACGACCCGGAAGTGATCGGGCTCCGGCCAGTTGAACCCGGTACCGTGCACGACCATGATCTTCTCGGCCCGCAGCAGATCGAGCACCATCTGCCGGTCGTCCTTGATCTTGTAGACCTTGGGATCGAGGCGCGGGAAGAGGTACAGCGCCCCCTTCGGCTTCACACAGGTCACGCCCGGAATCTGCGTCAGCAGGTCGTACGCCGCATCGCGCTGCTCCAGGATCCGCCCTCCCGGCAGCACCAGGTCCTCGATCGACTGCCGCCCGCCCAGCGCGGTGGCCACGGCGTGCTGCGAGGGCATATTGGCGCACAGCCGCATATTGGCGAGGATCGTCAGCCCCTCGATGTACGAGGAGGCGTGCGCCTTCGGGCCGCAGACCGCCAGCCACCCAGACCGGTATCCGGCCACCCGGTAGTTCTTGGAGAGCCCGTTGAAGGTGAGCACCATCAGATCGGGCGCGATCGTCGCGGTCGGGGTGTGGGTCGCCCCGTCGTACAGGATCCGGTCGTAGATCTCGTCGGAGCAGACCACCAGATTGTGGCGCCGGGCGATCTCCGTCAGCCCGCGCAGCATCTCGTCGTCGTACACCGCACCCGTCGGGTTGTTCGGGTTGATGATCACGATGGCCTTGGTGCGGTCGGTGATCTTCCGCTCGATGTCGGCGAGGTCCGGCATCCAGTCGGCCTGCTCGTCGCACCGGTAGTGCACGGCCGTGCCGCCGGCCAGCGACACCGAAGCGGTCCACAGCGGATAGTCCGGAGCCGGTACGAGGACCTCGTCGCCGTCGTCGAGCAGCGCCTGCATCGACATCTGGATCAGCTCCGAGACGCCGTTGCCCAGGTAGATGTCCTCGACGTCGAGCTCGATCCCCTTGGTCTGGTAGTGCTGCATCACCGCCCGCCGCGCGGACAGCAGCCCCTTCGCGTCGCCGTAGCCGTGCGCCCCGGAGAGGTTGCGCAGTATGTCCTCGAGAATCTCGGGCGGGCACTCGAACCCGAACGCGGCAGGGTTGCCGGTGTTCAGCTTGAGGATGCGGTGACCGGCTGCTTCCAGCCGCATCGCCTCCTCGAGCACGGGGCCCCGGATTTCGTAACAGACATTGGCGAGCTTCGTGGACTGGATGACCTGCATGTCTGGGAGCTTACGACCGCACCCCGCGCGCTGCCCGGCCTTTCCCCTCCGGTTGCACCACCCGGGTGCCCTCCCCGTCTTCCATCGCCATGCCCCCACCGCCCGGCACCGTGGGAACGCCGGGCTGGGACGGCGACGGGGCTTCGAATGCGGTGGAACAGGGGCGTGACGGACACGGACGGGTGAGATGCGCCACGACGCGGGAGGCGTTCGGGGCGTGCGGGCGTGACGTATGGGCTCGTCGTCCGGTTGACCGTCGTGAGGGCTCTCTATGACCTCCGCACCGCGCTTGGGCTCAGCGTGGCCGAGCTGGCCGGACGTACCGGCATGGAGATGGAGGAGGGCGACATCGAGTGCATCGAGGAGGGCGGTACAGAGCCGACGATCGAACTCCTCAGGAGCCTTGCGGCCGCCCTGGATGCCGATGGTGCCTCCTGCGTACCTCAGATGTGGCTCAACTCGGTTGAGAGAGCGACTCTCCCCGGGGACCATGACCGCATGATCGGAAACGGGAAGCAGGACATGGCCGTGGTCGTGGTGCGCGACGCGGAAGCCATCGGCGCGGCGCTGCGGCAGGCGCTGGAGACCGCGGGCGCGGAGGAACGCCCCGGCCTGGAACGGGCCCTCGCCGTGGTCGCCGACGCGGCCGGCGCACCCGACGCCGAGATGCGGGGCCGCTGGGCGGGGCGCCGGATCCGGGCGGGCGGCCACCAGGGTCCGCTCGACGCGGTCGCGGCGGTCAAGGCACTGCGCAGGGCCGAGCCGGGCCTGAGCCTGCGCCAGGCGGTGCAGCTGTCGAGGGAAGCGGCCGCGACGGAGGCCGCTTAGGGCCTGTCCGGCGGATCAGGGTCGGACAGGCCCTAGCCCTGTGGCGGCCGCAACCGTCGTACGGGTGCGACGGGCCCGGCAGAACTCGCATGACGTGCCCGGTGACCCGGTCGTAGGGTCCCCGCCATGGACTGGCAGGCGTGGCACGACGCGTACGACATCCCCGATTCACGGTTGGCCTGGCGGCTGCGGGCCGTCCAGGACCGGATCCGGGACGCCCTGGACACCGCACTTCCCGGCCCGCTGCGCGCGATCAGTGTGTGCGCCGGTCAGGGCCGCGACCTCATCGATGTACTGGAGGACCACCCCCGGCGCGACGACGTCCGGGCCCGACTGGTGGAGCTGGACCCCGGGAACACCGCAGCGGCCCGGGATTCGGCCCGCAGGGCCGGGCTGACGCGGGTGGAGGTGGTGACGGGCGACGCCTCGCTCACCGATCACTATCTCGATCTGGCACCGGCCGATCTCGTGCTGGTCTGCGGTGTGTTCGGCAATGTCGTCGATGCCGACATCGAGCGCACCATCGACATCTGCACCCGGCTGTGCGGGCCCGGCGGCACGGTCGTCTGGACCCGCAACCGCGCCGCGCCCGACCGGGTACCGCTGGTCTGCGACTGGTTCGAGAAGCGCGGATTCGAGCGGCTGTGGCTGTCGGAACCGGACGCGGGGTACGGCGTCGGCGCACACCGCTTCACCGGTGAGCCGCGCGAACTCGCCCCCGGGCACCGGATGTTCGACTTCGTCGGCTACGACGTCCTGAAGGCGGCGCGGGCGGACACCCGGACCGTGAGGCCCTGATGCCCCGCACCGCAACGTCGCACGACGACCCGCCGCGGTCTCCGGCACCGGCCGCGTATCCGTCCCCGCCCCCGTCCCCGCCCCCGTCCCCTCAGGACCGGGCCCTCGGCCATGTCGCGTCCCTCTCGTCGGGGAGGCCGCTCGACACCTCGCTGCGGCTGACGCTGAACTTCCACCCCGACCGCGAGGCGGCGGGCCGGCCCGTCCTGGTCGCCCTGGCGCAGGACGGCGTCTACCACTCGCAGTTCGTGACGGGCACCGGCAACGGTGGTCTCACGGCGTACCCGGGCGGGGACCGATGGCGTTGGGAGAGCCGGATCTTCGACGGGGCCTACGACGGGGTGCCGGGCGAACAGCGGCCGGTCTACGGGGCGTTGGACTTCCGTGCCGCCGCCGTCGGGGCTGCTCCCAGATTCGGCTCCGCGCATTTCCGGCTGACTGCGGACACCCTCCCGCGTGCCACGTTCTGCTATCCGGACAGTGCGGCCGAGCCGGTGGACTTCGGCGTCGCGTCCGGCATGCATCTCATCGAGCTGGCCGAGGCCGACGAGCGGGACGCGCTCGACGACTACATCGAGGCGCAGGTCCACGGCCCGGTCGTCCTCGACCGCCATGTGGAGGCCCTGGTGCTCGATCCCTGCTACCGGTCCACCCCGGTCGAGGAGGCGGCCCGCCGACTGCCCTGCCGCACGGAGTGGCACGTGGGATTCCGGCTGACCGTCGAGCAGTTGCGGCGCCACCCCGACTACCGGGGAGCGGAGTTCGTCGACCTCGGCGCCGAGATCGCCGAGAACGGGGTCCTCGACCCGCGGATCATCGGTGACGCGGCCCGCTCCGGCCGCCACGACCTCCAGTCGCTGAAGAAGGTCTGGCACTGTCTGGCGCGCTTCGGCGCACCGCCGCGACCGGCCCGACCGTAACGGGCACGGAGTGTCGGGTGGGCCGGGGCGCATTCTTCCTCATGTGAGTGTCCGTAAGGGAAGGAGGCCGGGGTGCTGGAGAAGCTGAACCAGGCCATGGAGCACATCGAGGGCCGTCTCGATCAGCGGATCGAGGCGGCCGAGCTGGCCCGGATCGCCATGACGTCGGAGTACCACTTCCGGCGGATGTTCTCCGCGCTGGCCGGGATGCCGCTGTCGGAGTACGTACGGCGCAGGCGGCTGACGCTCGCGGGTGCCGAGGTGCTGAACGGGAAGCGGACGCTGCTGGAGGTCGCCGTGCGCTACGGCTACTCCTCGGGCGAGGCGTTCGCTCGGGCGTTCCGTGCCATGCACGGTGTCGGTCCGGGCGAGGCCCGGCGGGCCGGTGCGGTTCTGCGGTCCCAGCCCCGGATGTCCTTCCGTCTCGTGGTCGAAGGCAGCAGCAGTATGGAGTACCGGATCGTGGCCAAGGACGAGTTCCGGGTGGTCGGCAGGAAGGCGCGGGTTCCTCTCGTGCACGAGGGGATCAACCCGGCCATCGCCGAGTTCGTCCGGGGCATCGACAAGGGGACCGTGGGGCGCATCGCGGCGCTGTCCGATCAGCAGCCGGCGGGCATCGTCCAGGTGAGCGACAACCTCGCGGAGAGTCGTGCGGAGGGGACCGAACTGGACTACTACCACGCCGTGGTGACCGGTGCGGACGTGCCCGACGACCTGGACGTGCTGGCGGTCGCGGCGGGCACCTGGGCCGTCTTCGAGAACTCCGGGCCCTTCCCCGAGGCGCTCCAGCACCTGTGGCGGGACGTGTTCACCCAGTGGTTCCCGTCCAATCCGTACCGGAGCAGGCCCGGTCCCGAGATCCTGCGCGTCGGGCCGTCGCCGGTCGCGGGGGAGGCCTCGGCCGAGCTGTGGATCCCGGTGGAGCCGGCCGCCGCCTGACGGGCCCTGGGCCCGATGGCTTGAAACCGCCCCTTGTGGGGGCCCCTTCAGTGCGCCAACATGCGCATGTCAAATCCGAAGGGAACTTCGGTGGGCGGGGGCCATCAGGACCCTGCCCAGGTCACTTGAGGGGACCCCCACATGAAGAAGCCTCTCGTCGGTGCGCTGTTCGCTGTCCTGCTCCTCGGGGCAGGTGTCGCGCCCGCAACCGCGTCAACCGGCCACGAAGCGGCGTCGCCCACCGCGGTCAAGGAGAAGGTCCGGCCCAAGGCGGTCAACTTCGCCGGGACCGTGGCGCTCAGCAACTGTTCCGGCTCCGTCGTCCGCACTCCCGACTCCCAGCCCGGCGACCCCGCGCTCGTGCTCTCCAACGGGCACTGCATGGAGTCGGGATTCCCGGGCCCCGGCGAGGTCGTGTTCGACCAGCCGTCCACCCGTAGCTTCACCCTGCTGAACGCCTCGGGCAGCGGTGTCGGCACCCTGCGGGCGAGCAAGATCGCGTACGGGACGATGACCGACACCGACATATCGGTGTACCAACTCACCAGCACCTACGCCCAGATCGAGAGCAAGTACGGCATCAAGGCGCTGGAGCTCAACACCGCGCACCCGGTCCAGGGCACCGCGATCACCGTCGTGTCCGGGTACTGGAAGCGCACGTACGCCTGCAACGTCGACGGCTTCGTCTACCGCCTCAAGGAAGGGGAGTGGACCTGGAAGGACTCGGTCCGCTACACCTCCGCCTGCCAGACCATCGGCGGTACGTCCGGCTCCCCGGTGATCGACAACGCGACCGGCAAGGTCGTCGCCGTCAACAACACCGGCAACGAGGACGGCCAGGAGTGCACGGACAACAACCCGTGCGAGGTCGACGAGAGCGGCAATGTGACGGTGCGCGAGGGCATCAACTACGCCCAGGAGACGTACGGCATCGTGCCGTGCATCGGCGCCGGCAACAAGTTCGACCTCGACCGTGCGGGGTGTGCCCTGCCCAAGCCGTGATCTCGTGAACCCGTCGCCGCCGCGATGCCCTCCACCGGGTGCCGCGGCGGCGATTCACCGTTCGTGGTTCACCGTTCATGGTTCGCGATGGGCGGTTCATGGCGCCGCCGTGCGCCGGACCGCCGCCTCGATCCCGTCGAGCAGCACCCCGAGCCCGACGTCGAACGTCTCCCGCGCCTCCCGCTCCAGATACGGCACCGCCTCCTCGCCGGGCGCCGGGGCCGGGACCGGTGGCTGCGGGGCGGACCCGGTCTCCATCGCGGTCAGGCTCGGATAGCGGTCCGCGAAGTCGGGGGCCACCTCGCCCAGCAGCGCGGAGCGGGCGAACCACCACTCCTCGTCCGACTCGCCCGTCACCGCAGCCGCCTGCCGCGCCTCGGCGACCGTCCCGGCGCAGCCGCGGACGAAGTGGGACAGCGTGCCGACCAGCCGCCGCAGCACCTGCGCTTCGAGCCCGGTCGTGTTCAGCAGGCGCACCAGGGTGTCCAGCCCCGCGTACTCGTGCGGGCCGAGGACCGGGCGGGCCTGGGAGACCTGGAGCGCCCAGGGGTGGCGGAGGTGGAATTCGAGCCTGTCCCGCGCCCAGTCGGTCAGCCCCGTACGCCAGTTGCCGGTGTCGTCGTACTCCGTGGGCAGCTCGGCGTGGACCGCGTCGTACATCAGGTCCAGCAGCTCGCTCTTGCCGGGCACATAGGTGTAGAGCGCCATCGCGGTACGGCCGAGCCGTTCGCCCACCGCGCGCATCGACAGCGCGGCCATGCCGTCCTCGTCCGCGACGGTGATCGCGGCGGTCACGATCGCGTCGACGCTCAGCCCCGGCCTGGGGCCGGGGCCGGGGCGCCGGCCCCGCTGCTCCGGACCGTCGGCGCGCCACAGCAGGGACATCGAACGACGGGCGTCGCCCTGTCCGGCAAAGACCACCACTTGCGACTCCTTACGCCGTAAAGTAACTTCGCCCGGGTAATTCCTTACGGCGTAAACTATCAGTCGGAGAGGGCGGGAGCCGCGATGGGGCAGGCGTTGACCGTTTCGTATGTGCGGGTCGTCGGCGTGGAGCGGGTCACTCCGCGGACGGCGCGCGTCACCTTCACCGGGGACGCGCTGGCGGAGCTCATGGAGGACCGGCCCGACCAGCAGATGAAGCTCTGCTTCCCGAGGGAGGGGCAGGGCCTGCCCCGGCTGCCGGAGCCGGACGCCGACGACACCTACGGCATGCGGTGGTACGAGGCGTACCTCGCGATCCCCGAGGCGGAGCGGCCGTTGATGCGGAGCTTCACCGTTCGCGGGTACGACAGCCGACTGGATGTGATGGCGGTCGACTTCGTGCTTCATGGCGACGACGGCCCCGCCACCCGCTGGGGCCGGGACGCGCGACCGGGCGATGTGCTCGGCATGGTCGGCCCGTCTTCGCTGTACGCCCGGCCGCTGCCCGCCGCCGACTGGCTGCTGCTGGCCGGCGACGAGACGGCGCTCCCCGCGATCGGGACCCTGCTGGAGTCCCTGCCGGCCGGGGCGCGGGCGCTCGTCTGGGCCGAGGTCGCCGACGCGGCGGAGGAGCAGCCGTTCGGCTCGCCCGGCGACGTGACCGTCCACTGGGTGCACCGGGACCGGGGCGGGTCGTTGCCGGACGCGGTGCGGGCGGCCCGGCTGCCCGACGGGTCCGGGGCCGCGTGGCTGGCCGGTGAGGCGGGGGCGGTACGGGCCCTGCGCCGCCATCTGGTCGAGGAGCGCGGGCTGCCCCGGGCGGCCGTGCAGTTCAGCGGCTACTGGCGGCGCAGCCTCACTCAGGACGACGCCCCGACCGAGGAGGACCTGGCCTGGGCGAAGGAGCAGGCGGAGGAGCAGGCGGGGGAGTGAGGGCGAAAACGCCTCACGGAACGACGCCCTACCCGGCGACGCTCCCCGTTCCTCGGACGGCCCGGCCCGCCAGCACCTGGGTGCGGCGGCCGTCCTCGATGACGAACCGGCCGTCGATCAGTACGTGCGGGATGCCGACCGGCAGCGTGCGCGGCTCCTCGAACGTGGAGCCCGCCGCCACCGTCCGCGGGTCGAAGAGGACCAGGTCGGCGCGGTAGCCCTCGCGGACGTACCCGCGATCCGTCAGGCGCAGCCGCCGGGCCGGGCGCGAGGTGAGGTGGGCGACGCACTCCTCCAGCGACAGAATGCCCAACTCCCGTACGTACCTGCCGAGATACTGCGGGAACGTGCCGTAGGCGCGCGGGTGCGGCTTGTCGCCCTGGAGGATGCCGTCGCTGCCCCCGGTGTGCACCCGGTGGCGCATGATCTGCCGCACGTTCTCCTCGTGGCCCACGTGCTGGAGGATCGTCGAGCCGAGCCGGTCCTCGACGAGCAGTCTGCGCGCGGTCACCCAGGGCGCCTCGCCGCGCAGCCGGGCGGACTCGGCCACCGTGCGTCCCACATGGTCGGCGAGCGCGGGCACACCGACGCCCGAGATCTCGATCGTGTCCCACTCGATCGGCACGCCGTGGCAGCCGTCCGAGCCCAGCACCTCCACGTGGTGCCGGATCCGTTCCGCCGTCGCGTCGTCCGCGAGCCGGGTGAGCACCGACTCGGGTCCGCCCTCGCTCGCCCAGCTCGGCAGCATCGCGACGAGGGTCGTGCAGCCGGGGGTGTACGGGTAGGTGTCGAGGGAGATGTCGGCGCCCGCGTCGAGGGCCCGGTCGAGCAGGGTGAGCAGTTCGGGGGCCCTGCCCTTGTTCACGCCGAAGTTCATGGTGGCGTGGGCGAGATGGAGGGCGCAGCCCGCGTTCCTGGTGAGCTGCACCATCTCCTCGTACGCGCCGAGCGCTCCCGCCCCGTACGAGCGGTGGTGCGGGCAGTAGTAGCCGTCGTACTCGGCCACCACCCGGCACAGTTCGGTGAGTTCGGCGTCGTTCGCGTACATGCCCGGGGTGTACGTGAGGCCGGAGGACATGCCGACCGCGCCCTCCGCCATGCCCCGGGCGACGAGTTCCTTCATCCGGGTCAGCTCGGCCCCGGTGGCGGGGCGGTCCTCCCAGCCCACCGCGTACATCCGGACCGTGCCCTGCGGGATGAGGTAGGCGGCGTTGACCGCGATGCCCCGGCCCTCGAAGTTGCGGTCCAGGCGGTCCAGGTACTCGCCGACCGTGCGCCAGTCGAAGTCGATGTCGTCGCCGTTGCCGTTCCAGCCGGTGATGGAACGGCGTACCTCGGCGAGCGTCCGGTCGTCGACCGGGGCGTACGACAGACCGTCCTGGCCCAGGACTTCGAGGGTGACGCCCTGCGCGGCCTTGGCGCTGTGGTCAGGGTCGCGGAGCAGCGCGAGGTCGCTGTGCGCGTGCATGTCGATGAAGCCGGGCGAGAGGACGAGCCCGTCGGCGTCGAGCGTGCGGCGGGCGGAGGGGCGCGGGCCGGGGGAGCCCTCGGGGCGGATCTCGGCGATCCGGCCGTCGGCGATGGCCACATCGGCACGGTGGCCGGGGGCGCCGGTGCCGTCGACGACATGGGTGTTGCGGATGACCAGGTCCATGGGGGGCTCCAGTTCAAGCCCCTCCGGCGGTCGAGGAGCGGGCGTCCGGGGGCGGAGCCCCCGGACGCGGGCTCGCGCCCGGCGTCGCGGTCCGCGAAGGCCCGCGCGATCCGGCGTCCGGGGGCGGAGCCCCCGGACGCGGGCAGGGGATGGGGGGATCAGAAGAAGGTGCGGATGTAGTCCGTGACCGTGCCGTCCGCCGTGACCAGCGGAATCAACTGCCACTTGTCGAAGCTCGTGCACGGATGCGACAGGCCCATCCCCACCCAGTCGCCCACCTCCAGCTCGGCGCCGGGCTCCGTACGCACCCACGCGTGCTGGTCCGACAGACCACTGACCGAGACACCCGCGGCCGGCCGGACCGCGCCGTCCCGGCCGGACCGCACGACCTGCGCCTCGGGAAGGTCGAGGTCGTACGCCGCGTCCCGCTTGCCCGCGTTGAGGAACGCCTGCTCGGCCGTCGGGCGCGACACGACCTGCGCCCAGAGCCGGAAGGCGGGCTGCAGCACCCCCTCCTCCGGCACCCGGTTGAACGGGGTCAGATGGCGGTAGTGGCCGTCGTCGTGCGAGACATAGGCCCCCGAGCGCAGCAGCTTCAGCACCGGCGCGGAGAGCTCCGGGATCTCCGCGAAGACGTCCGCCACCGCGTCGAACCACGCGCTGCCGCCCGCGCTGATCACGATCTCCCCGTCGGCCGCCGCGAAGCGCCCCGCGCGGTCGAAGTCGACGGCCAGCGCGACGAGCCGGCGCACCCAGTCCCGTACCCGCTCGCCGGACGCGTCCGGCACCTCGCCCTCGTAACCGGCCACGCCCACCAGACGCAGGGTCCCGGTCGCCGCCACCGCCTCGGCCACCGCCGCGCACTCGGCCTCGGTGCGGACGCCGGTGCGCGCACCCTCGCCCGCGCCCAGCTCCACGACGACGTCGACGGCGCGGGAGGCGCCCGCCGCGCGCAGCGCCTCGTCCATCAGCTCCACGCCGCGCACCGAGTCGACGTAACAGATGAAGCGGAACTCCGGGTCGGAGTCCAGCTCGCCGGCGAGCCAGCGCAGGGCCGCGGCGTCGACGAGCTCGTTGGCGAGGAAGATCCGCCGGATTCCGTACGCCCGGTAGACCCGCGCCTGGTGCGGCACGGCCGCGGTGATGCCCCAGGCGCCGTGCTCCAGCTGGCGGGCGAAGAGCTGCGGGGACATGGAGGTCTTGCCGTGCGGGGCGAACGCGAGCCCGTGGCGCTCCGCGTACGTCTCCAGAAGGGCGAGGTTGTGCTCGACCGACTCGGCGGACAGGGCGAGCACCGGGGTGGTGAAGCCGCCCGTGAAGAGGTTGCGCCGCTCGGCGGCGAGGGCGCCGACGGTCAGGCCCTCCGCATCGGGCGGGAGTGCCTTGAAGCGGTGGTCGACCAGCTCGTCGGCGAGTCCGGACACAGGACGGTCGGCGGCCAAGGGGGCCTCCTCGATCGAAGTCATCGTTGCATCATATGCAACACCCATTGCGTATATCGCTTAACGCTGTCTAACATCCGAGCCGACACCGGGTCAATGGCGAGTGCCCGCGCCGCACCCCGAACCACTTCCCGCCGCACCACCCCACCACTGAACCGCCGAACCGCCGAACCCGCGAGGAGCCCCGAGTGCCCGGAACCCCGGCCAGGACCGCCGAAGCCGCCACGGCCGCCGAAGTCGTGTGCCTCGGCGAGTCCATGGTGACGTTCCTGCCGTCGCAGCCCGGACGCCTCGCCGACGTACCTTCCTTCGGCCGCGGCATCGGCGGCGCCGAGTCCAATGTCGCCTGCGCGCTGGCCGCCGCCGGGCACCGGGCGGCCTGGGTCAGCCGAGTCGGCGCGGACGGGTTCGGCGACCATCTCGTCGAGGCGATCACCGGATACGGGGTCGACACCTCCGGTGTGCGGCGCGATCCGTCGCGGCCCACCGGGATCTACTTCCGCACCGCGACCGACCGGGCCGCCGATGTGCACGAGGTCGCCTACTACCGGGCCGGGTCCGCCGCGTCCGCGATGTCCCCGCGGAACATCCCGTACGAGACGCTGCCCGCGGCCCGGGTCCTGCACCTGTCCGGCATCACCGCGGCGCTCTCCGCCGACTGCCTGGCCCTGCTCCACGACCTGACCGCGCCCCGGCCCGGCCGCCCGCTGATCTCCTTCGACGTCAACCACCGGCCGGGCCTGTGGCGCGACGCCGACGCGTCCCCCGGGGTGCTCCTCGACCTGGCCCGCCGCAGCGACCTGGTCTTCGTCGGCGAGGACGAGGCGGAGGAGGCATGGGGGGTGACGGGCGCGGAGGCGATCCGCACGGCGTTGCCGGAGCCGTCCGTCCTGGTCGTGAAGCGAGGATCCGACGGGGCGACGGTCTTCTCGGGCGCCGGAGACGTCACCACCGTCCCCGCCCTCCGCGTGGACGTCGTCGCACCCGTCGGCGCCGGCGACGCCTTCGCCGCCGGGTTCCTCTCCGCCACCCTCCACGACCTCCCCGTGCGCGACCGCGTCCGGCACGGCCACCTCATGGCCGCCGCCGTCCTCACCGTCCCCGGCGACCTCACCGCCCCGCCGGCCCGCGCGCACGCCGACGCCCTTGCCGCCCTGGACGACGAGGCCTGGGGGAGACTTCGACTCGGCCCCGGGTGGACGGGGGACGACCAGGAGGTACGTACGACATGAGTCAGACCGTCGACCGGGCGCTGAGCATCCTGCCGCTGCTCGCCCAGGGACCCGCCGACCTCGGCCAGGTCGCCGAGCGGCTCGGCGTCCACAAGTCCACGGCGCTGCGCCTGCTCCGTACGCTCCACGAGCACGGACTCGTCTACCGCCAGCAGGACCAGCGCTACCGCCTCGGCGCCCGCCTCTTCGCCCTCGCGCAGGAGGCCGTCGAGAACCTCGACGTACGGGAGATCGCCCACCCCCACCTCGTCGAACTCAACGAGAGCTGCGGTCACACCGTGCATCTCGCGGTGTACGAGGAGCAGGAGGTCCTCTACATCGACAAGGTCGAGAGCCGCTACCCGGTCAGGATGTACTCGCGGATCGGCAAGCCCGTCGCGATCACCGTCGCCGCCGTCGCGAAGCTGCTCCTCGCCGACCTCACCGAGCCCGAGCGGCGCGCCGTCGCCGAGAAGCTCGACTACCCCATGTACACGTCCCGTTCGACCCCGAACGCCGGTGCCTTCCTCAAGGAGCTCACCGTCGTCCGCGAACAGGGCTGGGCCACCGACCTCGGCGGCCACGAGGAGTCCATCAACTGCGTCGGCGCCCCCATCCGGGGGGCGGACGGGCGGGTCGTGGCCGCGATGTCGGTCTCCGCGCCCAATGTCGTCGTCACGGCCGAGGAACTCCTCACCCTGCTCCCGCTGGTGCGCCGCACCGCCGACTCCATCAGCCGGGAGTACTCCGGCACCACCCGACCCAAGAAAGCCTGAACAGCCATGACCGAGAAGATCGCCCTCACCCCGAGCACCCACACCACGCCCCCCGCGAAGTTCTCGCACGGGGTGAAGAAGGGGAACATCCTCCAGGTCGCCGGCCAGGTCGGCTTCCTGCCCGCGGTCGAGGGCCAGGCCCCGACCCCCGCCGGTCCGACGCTGCGCGAGCAGACCCTCCAGACCTTCGCCAACGTCAAGGCGATCCTGGAGGAGGGCGGCGCGAGCTGGGACGACGTGATGATGATGCGCGTCTACCTCACGGACGTGGACCACTTCGCCGAGATGAACGAGATCTACAACACCTACTTCGGCGAGCAGGACCTCAAGGCCGCCCCCGCCGCCCGCACGACGGTCTACGTCGGCCTCCCCAAGGGCCTGCTCATCGAGATCGACGCGCTCGCGGTCCTCGGCTGAACCAGCTGATCCACTTGCCGCGGCTGTTCCACGCGCACGGCACGGCGCTCCGCCTCGCAGGAGCGCATGATCTCCGTGGTGCTGCGCGTCGCCCAGGGCTCGGCGACGGTCGCCATCGTCACCACCGCCGGCATCGTCGTCCCCCTGGTCGAGGGCCAGGACCTCTCGCAGGCCCATCTGGCCCTGATCATCATGGCGATCTCGGCCGGCTCGATCTTCGCCTCGCACGTGAACGACGGCGGATTCTGGATGGTGTCGAAGTACTTCGGCATCTCCGAACGCGACACCCTGAAGTCCTGGACGGTCCTGGAGACGGTCCTGTCGGTCGCGGGGTTCGCGGTGGCGGCGCTGCTCAGCCTGGTGATCTAGGGCCTCCCGTCCGGATCGCGCCGGAGGCGCCGCACCGGGCCGGTTCAGGCCCCCGACGCGCAGATGATGCTCCGGCCGTTGTTCACCGGCCAGTACCAGAACCGCTCTCCGCGCCCGGCCGGACAGGTCCAGTTCGTGCCGGGCGCGGGCGCCTTGTAGTAGCCGGTGATCCGGAGGATCGACTGGCCGGCCCGGGGCACGGTCGACGCGTTGCAGTTCCACACCACCGTCAGATCGGCGTTGGTGGCCCCCTTGACCTGCGCGGGGAAGCACTGGCCCACCTGGTACACGCGGTCGAGGCAGAGCGTCCTCACGACACCGTCCGCACCGGACTTGCGCCACCAGGTGAAGCCCGGCCCGCTGTCGCAGGAGCTTGAGGCCCCGGCGGCGGTGCTGACGCGATTGACATGCATGTAGGCGTTCGACGCCCGGCAGCCCACCCGGACCGGGCTGGTGGCGCTCATGTTGCCGTGCCCGTCGTTGTACACGTCGAGACAGTCACCGGCGCGCACCGCCGCGAACGCCAGATCGGTGGCGTCCGGGGTGGGAGTCGGAGTGGGGGTGGGCGTGGGGGTGGGTGACGACTCCTCGGTGCCGCTGCCGGAGTCGTCGGTGCTGCTGCCGCCGCTGCCGGAACCGCTGTCGCCGTAGTTGTCGGAGTCGGTGCCGCTGCCGTCCGTATGGGTGTCGAGGTCGCTGCCGGAGGTGACGGCGCCGGCACTGGTGGTACCGGCGGAGGACGCCCCGCTGCCGCTCCCCTTCCCCGCTTCCCAGGGCTGCCAGACCACCAGGGCGACGACGACGGCCACGGCGACCAGCCAGCCCCAGTTCGAGGAGCCGCCCGAAGGCGCGGCCGGCGGGGGCGTCGCGCGCGTCGTGCCCGGGGTGGGCGAGGCGGTGGTGGACGAGGCGGCACGCGCCCGAGCGGCACGGGCCGCCTGCTCGGCGCGCTGCCTTTCGGCCCGCTCCCGGCTGGCCCGCTCCTGCGCGGCCCGCTCCCGCCTGGCCCGCTCCTGCGCGGCCCGTTCGCGTTCGACGCGCTCGGCCTCCAGCCGGGCCGCCTCCGCCCGCTCCCGTTCCGCCCGCTCCCGTTCCGCCCGCTCCCGTTCCGCCCGCTCCCGTTCCGTACGCCTGGCCTCCTGGCGGGCCGCCTCCACGCGTTCCCGTTCCGCCCGCTCCCGTTCGACGCGTTCGGCCTGGTCGCGCTCCGCCTGTTCCCGTTCGGCCTGCTCCGCCCGCTGCCGCTCCGCCAGCTCCGCGAGTACCGCCAGGTCCTGCCTCGCACGCTCGCGGCGGGCGCGGTCACGGGCCGCGCGGGCCTCGCGCTCCGGCGGGTAGACCAGTGTCGGGGGCGGGGGCGGCACCACCTTCGTGCGCTGGTCGACGGTCGGGGCCACCGGGTGCGCATGGCGGTCGTTCGCGAGTTCCAGGCCCTGCGTCGCGTACGCGCCGATCAGCGCCGTCCATCGCGGCGGCAGCCACCGGGTGCCGCTGTGCGTAGCAGGCAGGCCGGCCTGGTCCTCGCGGAACCGGGCGAGCAGCTCCGCGGGCTCGGGGCGCCGGGCCGGGTCGACGGCCAGGCAGGGCCGGACCGTCGCGACGAGCTCCTTCGGCAGGCCGTCGAGGTCGAGCTCGCCGCGCTGGACGCGGGCCAGCAGCCGCAGCGTGTCGCCGTCCGCGGCGTACGGCGGGCGCCCGGTGGCGAGCAGGAACAGCGTGGCACCCAGGGAGTAGACGTCGGATGCGGCGGTCGACGCCTCGCCACGGGCCTGTTCGGGGGAGGTGAAGGCGATCGTGCCGAGCGTGAGGCCGGTGAGCGTGAGGTCACTGGCGTGCGAGATGCCGAAGTCGATGACCCGGGGACCCTCCAGCGGCAGCAGCACGTTCTGCGGCTTCACATCGCGGTGGACGATGCCCACCCCGTGCAGGGTGACCAGTGCCTCCGCGGTCCCGGCGGCGATCCACCGTACGGCCGAAGCGGGCAACACCCCGCAGTTGCGCACGAGTTCGGAGAGCGGCGGTGCGGCGATGTAGTCGATGGCCATCCACGGCCGCTCGGCGTCGGGGTCGGCGTCCCGTACGCGCGCCGTGTACGCGCTGTCGACCCGTTGCGCGAGCGACACCTCGCGGGCGAAGCGCCGCCGGTCGATCTCGCTGACGGTCCCCTCGGCCAGCAGCGTCTTCACGGCGACGAGCCCCCGCCCGCCGCGCTCGCCGCCGCGGGCCAGATAGATCCGCCCCATGCCGCCGGACGCCAGGCGTCCGATCAGCCGGTACGGCCCGAGCACCGCCGGATCGTCCCCGCCCAGCGTCTGAATCCGCGCCCCGGCCATGTCCCTCCCCCTGTCGCACCGCCACCGCGCCCCACAACGGTGCCATGAACATGCCCGAACGGCCATGGAAGTTTCGCGGTCCCGGACAGGCTGTTGCGGGTCCGGGACAGAGCCGGGACGGCCGCCGGACCCGGAACATGCAGCAGCGCCGCCGGGGGAGCGGCGGCGCTGCTGGTCACTGATGCCGGCCGGTGGTCACGGCAGGCCGTGCGTGTGCGGATCGGTGGTCATGGCAGGCCGTGTGTGCGGACCGGTGGTTACGGCAGGCCGTGCACGTGCGGGCCCACCGCGTTCGACCAGGCGTTGCCCGACTTGGCGTCCCAGGCGGTCGACCAGGTCATCGCGCCGCGGATGCCCGGGTACGTCTTCGAGGGCTTGAACGTGCCGCAGTTGGTACCGGAGGCCAGGCAGTCCAGGGCCGCGTTCACGACCGACGGGGAGACGTAGCCGCCGCCCGCGGCGCTGGTGGAGGCGGGGACACCGAGTCCGACCTGGGACGGGGCGAGGCCGCCCTCCAGCTGGATGCAGGCGAGCGCGGTGAGGAAGTCCACCGAGCCCTGCGAGTAGACCTTGCCGTCGCAGCCGAGCATCGAACCGCTGTTGTAGTACTGCATGTTGACGACGGTCAGGATGTCCTTGATGCCGAGGGCCGTCTTGAAGTACTCGCCCCCGGTGGACTGCATGTCGATGGTCTGCGGGGCCATCGTGATGACGAGCCCGGAGCCCGCCTTCTGCGACAGCGAGCGCAGTGCCTTCGTCATGTACGTGGAGTTGAGGCCGTTCTCCAGGTCGATGTCGACGCCGTTGAAGCCGTACTCCTGGATGAGCGAGTAGACCGAGTTGGCGAAGTTGGTCGCGGAGGCGTCGCTGTTGACCGAGACGGATCCCTTCTCGCCGCCGACCGAGATGATGACGTTCTTCCCGGCCGCCTGCTTCGCCTTGATGTCGGCCTTGAACTGGTCGACGGTGTAGCCGTTCAGGCCGGCCGTGTCCAGGTTGAAGGTGACGGCGCCCGGTGTGCTCGTGGCGTCGGCGAAGGAGACCGCGATGATGTCGTAGTTCGCGGGCACGTCGCTGAGCTTCTGCACGGTCGCGCCGTTGTTGAAGTTCTGCCAGTAGCCGGTCACCGCGTGCTTGGGGACGGAGGTGCCGGGGTTGGGGTTGCCGCCGCCCTCCTTGGCCGTACGGCCGCTGACCGTCGTGGACTTGACGGACTCACCGGCCGCGTTGGTGGCGGTCACCGCGAACTGGTAGGCCGTGTCGGCGGCCAGCCCCGTGACCGTCGCCGAGCTCCCGGTGGACGTGGTCGCCTTCTGGCCGTCCCGGTAGACGGTGTAGCCGGTCGCGCCGGACACCGCGTTCCAGGACAGGGCCACGGAGGAGGAGGTGGTCGCGCCGACCGCGAGCCCGGCCGGGGCGGACGGGACGGTCGGCTCCGGGTCGGTGCCGCCCCCGCCGTCGGGGCCGTTGACCGAGACGTCGTCCACCAGGTAGGCGGCCTGCCCGTACCAGCCGTGTGTGTAGACCTCGACCGAGGTGGTCTTCGGGCCGGTCTTGAAGCTGGTGGTGAGCTGGGTCCAGTTGCCGGAGCCGGGCGACCAGGTCGACACATCGGTGGTTCCGGTACCGCTCGCGCCGAGGTACGCGTACCCGCCCTGCACCCAGGAGCTGAGCGTGTACGTCGAATCGGGCTTCACGGCCACGGTCTGGGCGCACCGCGCGGTGTCCTGGCCGGACGGCGTGGCCTTGAGAGCGGCGGTGCCACCGTGCACGGGGGAGGAGACGGTGCCGCCGCTGCCGCCGGTACAGGTCCAGTTGGCGAGGCCGGACTCGAAGCCCGCGTTCCTGGCGACGTTGATGTCGGCGGCCTGGGCGCTTCCGGCGAGACCCGTGGCGGTCAGCGCGCCGGCCGCGAGGACGGCCACGGCGGCGCCGAGCCGGATCCGGCCGCGGTGCCCGTGGATTCTGTGGCCGCTGAGGGGGGAACGTTCCACTTGCTGCCTCCGTGGGGGAGTTGGGGATGCCTGCCGGGCGTACCCGGGACGAGCCGGCGGGGTGGACCGGCGGTACTCCGGGCCGTCCGGGAGGTGACGGGGAGAAGAAGGGGATGTGGAGTTGAGGAACGGTGGCCACCGCTGGCCGATAAACTGGTCCAGACCAATCGAGTTGTCAAGACCTCTGGCAACGAGACCTGCGGCGATCGAGTTCGCCGAGTCGGTCCGTACGCGCTCCGCTTCCGCCCCGCGAAGCCCTCCGCGGGACCCCGAAGTCCAGGCGGCGCGCCTGTGAATTGACGTTTTGTTGACCTCTCGGGGTCCCGCGCGGGTGATGCCGCGGGAGTGCTCGGACAGTGACGGACCGGCCCTCCGCGGGGGTCGGTGCGGGAGGTTCCGCATCCGTGCTGACGTGCGGAGATGAATTCCCGGCCCCAGGTGACGGGAAGGTGGACCGGTAACCCTCCGCAGTTGTACAGAAGTTGACGATTTTCGATTTGATCCGATTTAGCACGCGGGCGTTACACGGGCGCCTCGCACACGTTGTCGGACTGGCCTCCGAAAAGTGTTCTCTGCCAGGTAGGACGTGGATAAAGTGCTGAGGCAGAACCGCGGAGCAGGAGCGATTGCGGCCGACGTCATGACCGGCGTCCGGCCGGAAGCCGAAACGGGGAACAGCGTGCCGACCGCAATAGCAGTGACCAGTGCTGACTTGGTACTACCTCCGACCGATCAGCAGACACCGACAGCCGCCCTGCTGCAGGCGCCCGATGTCCAGGCGCTGGAGATGGCCATCGGTGACATGCATGTGCTGCTCGAACAGCACGGCTATGTCGTGGCCGTCTACCCGACCGGCATCTCGCCCGCCCACGAGCGCCGGCTCTACTCCGTGCGCTCGGTCCTGGAGAGCGACCGCATCGCCCTGGTCAAGGTGGACCTCCCGCCGCTGGGCGTCGCCGTACTCGTCAGGCAGTTGCGCCAGCTGTCCATCTGTGACTTCAGCCCGGGAGTGGTCGCCTCCGCCGCCCGGCTGCTGACGCACTACATCCACGCCGGCGCCCTGCTCCACTCCGTCACCAAGTTCGACCGGGTCCCGGTCGACCTCAGGACCCATGCGAAGTCCTGGGTGCCCGGCTCCCAGTTCGCCGTGGTCGCGGGACCCGAGCCGCAGCTCGTCAGGGTCGGCCCGAAGGCCGACCCGCCGACCGGTCCGGAATTCGCCACCCACCTGATGACCGCCAAAGGGCAGTCGCAGTCGGAGTGGGTGAAGGAGACCCTCGCACCCGCGTGGCAGGTCCAGTCCATTCATGAGTCCGCACTTCCGTCCGAATCCCCGGCATGGTGGGGAACCGGAAAACTGGTGGAATTCGCCGCCTACCTGCCAGACATCTCCGTCCTGTACCAATTGGTGTCCTCCGTACGCCGTGAGAACTGCCGCTGGTGCCGAATGGAACTCATCGGTGATCGCTGCGGGTTCTGCTCCTCCCCGCTACCCGCGGCCGAGCACCGAATGCACACCGCCGGTGTCCTCAGCCATGAAGCGCTCGCACCACCGCAGTCCTAGCGCTTCCGCTTTCCTCCGTAGACGCCCTTCTGTCCGCTGCCCCACGCATCCGAATCGAACGAGGTTGTCCGGCCCATGAACTCCCGTCAGCGCCGCGGCGTGATACTCCTGCTTTTGTCGGTTCTGTGCGCCTTCGGCGCCTTCGCCGGCGTGCTCTCGGTGATCAGCGATGTCAACTCCAAGGTGGGGCCCGAGGTTTCGGCCTACCAGCTGAGGTCCGACGTGGCGCCCTATACCGCGCTGTCCTCCGGGCAGTTCGAGAAGATCTCGATGCCCAAGCGCTGGCTCTCCCACAACGCGGTCACCGATCTCTCCGAGGTGAACGGCAAGATCGCCGTCACCCAGCTGCGCAAGGGCTCGCTGCTCCAGTCCGACATGATGCAGCGCCGCCCCGAACTGCAGCCCGGGGAGCAGGAGATCGCCATCATGATCGACGCCGCCACCGGCGTCGCGGGCAAGATCACCCCCGGCGCCACCGTCAACATCTACGCCACCTTCCCCGGTGAACGCGATGGTGACCCGTCCCAGTCGAAGGTCATCGTCTCCAACGCCAAGGTCCTGGACGTCGGCAAGCTGACCGCCCTGGAACCCAGCCAGGACGGCAAGTCCAACATGGGCACCGAGGCCGTCCCGATCACCTTCGCACTCAACACGCTCGACACCCAGCGCATCGCCTACGCCGAGTCCTTCGCGGAGCACGTACGCCTCGCGCTCCTCGCCTCCGGCAGCGACAGCACCATCCGTCCGGGCGACCGCACCTACACGCTCGACAAGGACAAGTGAGGATCGAATGACCACGAGGATCCTCCCGGCCGTCGGTGACGTCGACGCGGCCAGATCCGTCACCACCCTGCTCAGCCAGCTCCCCGACGCCGAGCCGGCCGCCCCGGTCACCGACTCGACCCAGCTCATCGACACCCTCGCCCGGCTCGCGGGCGAATCGCTCGACGATCTGCCCGAGGTCGTGCTGGTCCACGAGCGGATCGGACCGGTGCCGGCCCTGGAACTGATCCGGGAGGTCTCCCTGCGCTTCCCCGCCATCGGGGTCGTGCTGATCACCGCCGATGTCACCCCCGGCCTGTTCGCGTCCGCGATGGAATCGGGTGCACGAGGCGTCGTCACCCTCCCCCTCAGCTACGAAGAACTGGCCAGCAGGGTTCAATCCGCGGCCCAATGGTCCGTCGGCGTCCGCCGCCACCTGACCACCGGCGCCGATGTCTTCACCGGCCCCGGCGGTACGGTCATCACCGTCAGCGGCGCGAAGGGCGGCGTCGGGACCACCGTCGCCGCCGTACAGATCGCCCTGGCGGCCCAGACGTCCGGGCGCAACGTCGCCCTGGTCGACCTGGACCTCCAGGCCGGTGACATCGGCTCGTACCTCGATGTGCAGTTCCGGCGTTCCATCGTCGACCTGTCGACGATCACCGACATATCGCCGCGCGTCCTGTCCGACGCCGTGTTCAGCCACGGCACCGGCCTGGCGCTGCTCCTGGCGCCCAGCGAGGGCGAGAGCGCCGAAGAGGTCAGCGACCGCTCGGCCCGGCAGATCGTCAGCGCCCTGCGCTCACGCTACGAGGTCGTGGTGATCGACTGCGGCAGCCAGCTCCAGGGCGCCAGCGCGGCGGCCATCGAGATGGCCGACACGGCACTGCTGGTCACCACACCCGATGTGATCGCGGTGCGCGGTGCGAAGCGGGTCGTACGGATGTGGGAACGGCTCCAGATCCGCAAGGCCGAGGACACGGTCACCCTTGTCAACCGCTTCATCCGCAACACCGAGATCCAGCCGCAGCTGATCGAGAAGATCACCGGAACCACGACGGCCAACACCGCCGTTCCCGCGAACTTCAAGGAGCTCCAGAGCGTCGTCGACGCGGGCCGGCTGCACGAACTCGACTCCAAGAGCACCGTCAAACAGGCCCTCTGGGCCCTTGCGGGCGAGCTCGGCATCGTCAAGGTTCCTGAGAAGGCGGAAAAGAACGGCGCGAAGAGCGGCGCGAAGTTCAAGAACGACCGAGGCTCGATCGGCCGCCGACGCGACCGTGACGGCGACTCCCGGAACCGTTGACGACCTAGGGGGCAAGTTGACCAATGGCACTTACCGAGACGAAAGACACGGAGATACGGGGAAGGCGTTGTGGTGACGCCGCCCCGGCGGGTCCGCCCGAGCGGGGCCTGACACAGGGACGGATGCGCGCCCGGCTGCTCGGCCGGGGGCGTGACCGCGGTCAGACCGCGATCGAGTTCCTGGGCGTCACGCCGCTGATCATCCTGTTGTGCGTCGCACTCTGGCAGTGCGCGCTGATCGGCTACACGTTCTCCCTGGCGGGGAACTCGGCGGACGAGGCCGCGCACACGGGGGCCATCTCGGAGGGCTCGCGGGGCCGCGCCTGCCGGGAAGCGGCCGAGAAGAACCTGCCGAAGGTGTGGCGGGAGGCGATGAAGCGGACGAAGTGCGATGACTCGTCCGGGCTGTACAAGGCCACGGTGAAGCTGCGGGTGCCGGTCCTGGTGCCCGGAGTCTTCAACCTGCCGATGACCATCGAGGGCAACGCCGCGTCGCCGCTGGAGGCCGAGCGATGAGCATGCGCACGCACACACCGGGCCGGAGGACCGCCGGGTCCCGCCGTGACCGCGGGCAGGTCGCCATCGAGTACATGGGCTTCATCCCGCTGATGCTTCTGGTGGGTCTCTTCGCGATCCAGTTGGGGGTCGCCGCGTACGCCGCCAGCCAGGCGGGCACCGGCGCCCGCACAGCGGCGCGTTCCGCCAGCCAGGACGTGCCGCGCGGGGACTCCGAGCGGGCGGGGCGCGAGGCGATGAGTGACTGGCTCGGCAGCTACAAGAACTCGAAGTTCAGCCGACACGGCGGGACCGGAAAAGTGACGTACACCACTCGCGTGAGGATCCCCTCCGTTGTGCCCGGGATCGACGACTGGGGTTGGGCCAAGCGCAGTTCCACCATGCCGCGAGGGTGAGCGGGGCCCGCATCGCACGACCGGAGCACCACAAGCACGTCTGAGCGAGGAGTTACGCAATGAGTCTGCGGGCACGCATGACCGCCCCCGAGAAGAACGGCGGGGCGCGGGAAGACAGCCACATGGTGGCGTCCTACCGCGCCAAGCTGCTCGAAGAGATCGACCTGGCCGAGATGTCCTCGCTCGCCGCCGCAGACCGGCGGGCCCGGCTGGAGCGCGTACTCAGTCACATCATCAGCCGTGAGGGTCCGGTCCTCTCGACCGTCGAACGCACCCAGCTGATCCGCCGGGTCGTCGACGAGGCCCTCGGCCTCGGCATCCTGGAACCGCTGCTCGAAGACGCGTCCATCACCGAAATCATGGTGAACGGGCCGGACCAGATCTTCGTCGAGCGCAGCGGCAAGGTCGAGAAACTGCCCATGCGTTTCAGTTCGCACGAGCAGCTGATGCAGACCATCGAGCGCATCGTGTCGACGGTCAACCGTCGTGTGGATGAGCAGAACCCCATGGTCGACGCGCGTCTACCCAGTGGTGAGCGTGTCAACGTGATCATCCCGCCGCTGTCGCTGACCGGCGCGACGCTCACCATCCGACGGTTCCCGAGGGCCTTCACGCTCCAGGAAATGATCAACGTCGGCTCGCTCGACGAGCAGATGCTGATCCTCCTGGCCGGACTTGTGCAGGCCAAACTCAACGTCATCGTCTCCGGTGCCACCGGTACCGGGAAGACGACGCTCCTCAACGCGCTCTCCGGCCTCATCCCCGACAGTGAGCGCATCGTCACCATCGAGGACTCAGCCGAGCTCCAGCTCCAGCAGAGCCACGTCATCCGGCTGGAGTCCCGGCCGGCGAACGTGGAGGGGAAGGGCCAGATCACCATCCGTGACCTGGTCCGCAACTCCCTGCGTATGCGTCCCGACCGCATCGTCGTCGGTGAGGTCCGTGGTGGCGAATCGCTCGACATGCTCCAGGCGATGTCGACCGGTCACGACGGCTCGCTCGCCACCGTGCACGCCAACAACGCAGAGGACGCGCTCATGCGTCTGCAGACCCTGGCCTCGATGTCCGAGATCAAGATCCCGTTCGAGGCGCTGCACGACCAGATCAACAGCGCCGTCGACGTCATCGTCCAGCTCACTCGGCACGCCGACGGTTCCCGAAAGATCACCGAGATCGCCGTTCTCGACTCGCACGGCAGGGACCCCTACCGCATCGTGTCCGTTGCCCGGTTCGACGCCCAGCCCATGGACGCCGAAGGACGGATCCACGGCGAGTTCAAGTACCTCCCGATCCCGCGCAAGATCGCCGAGCGTCTCTACATGGCCAGCCAGCCCGTCCCGCAGGCCTTCGGGGTCGCCGAATCCGCCGAACAGCTCGCCACCCGAGAGGCTAACTAGGTACGTGCCATGACGAATCTTCCTCTTCTCACCATCGGCGTCACGCTGCTCTGCGGCGTCACGGGCGTCATGGGCCTGCACGCCTACTCCGGCGGCAAGGCCGACCGGGACGCCATGGTGGACCGCCTGTCGTACACCGGTCACATTCCCGAGACCGGGCGGCACCGCCGGTTCCGCGGCCTCGACGCCAGGCTGCGCAGGACCGGCCTCGGCCGGAAGCTCGAACTGAAGCTGGCCGCCACCGGCCTCGACATCACCCCGGGTGAGTTCTTCGTCTGCGCGCTCGCAGCGATGGCCGGGCTCTGGATGATCGCCTCGTCGATACTCGCGAGCTTCTTCGGCCCGGTCGCCGCCCTGATCGGCCTCTGGGGCACCAACGCCTTCCTGAACTGGGAGCGGACCAAGCGCACCGAACGCTTCATCAACCAGCTTCCCGAGCTCGCCCGCATCCTCGCCAACGCCACCCAGGCCGGCCTCGCGCTGCGCACCTCCATCAGCATGGCGGCGGACGAGATGGAGGACCCGGCGGGCGAGGAACTGGCCAGGGTCTCCCGGCGCCTCGCCGTCGGTGAGCCTCTCGACGACGCGCTGAGCGAGCTGACCGACCGGCTCCCCTCCCGCGAACTCGTCGTCCTCGTGACCACTCTCGTCCTGTCCAACCGGGCCGGCGGTACGGTCGTCAGCTCCCTGCGCAACCTCACCGAGACGCTGGAGGAGCGCAAGGAGACCCGGCGCGAAGTCAAGACCCAGCTGTCCCAGGTCACCGTCACCGCCTACGCCGTCCCCATCTTCGGCCTGGGCGCCATGCTCCTGATGAACGCCGTCATGCCCGGAGCCCTCGACCGCATGACCGGCGCCTTCATCGGCCAGGTCGCGGTGGTCATCGCCATCACCCTCTACGCGATCGGATTCATAGTGATCCGCCGTCTGTCCCGGATCGACGTCTGATGGGCGGGGCGCACATGGACCTCCTGCTCGCGGGCGGCATGGCTCTGGCCGTGTACGGCGTCATCGCCGGTATCCGCATGTACCGGGCCGACGCGAAGCTCCCCGGTGACCTGGCCATCGCTCTGGAGGTCGGCGCGACCCGCACCAGCGCGGTCGGGTCCGGCATCGACCGGCTGGGCATGCGCTGGGCCCCCGCGGTCCTGCGGATGATGGGCCCGAAGGCCGTCAACAAGAAGCGCCGCCAGATCGACATGGCGGGTAATCCGGGCGGTCTGACCCTCGACCGCTACGCCGCACGTCGCGCCGTCTACGGCGCCCTCGGCGGGCTCGGTGCGTTCACGATGATCATACGTGGGCAGCTCTTTCTCTCCCTGGTGCTGATCGCCTTCGGTATCTTCTGGGTGGAGGTCGGCCTCTGGTCGGCGGTCCGCGTCCGCCGCGACCACATCGACCGGACGCTCCCGGACTTCCTCGACGTGCTCGCCGTCGTCGTGTCGGCGGGCCTCGGCTTCCGCCAGGCTCTGGGGCGCGTCGCCGAGAAGTACGAGGGCCCCTGGGCCGACGAACTCCGCATCACACTGCGCCAGATGGACATGGGCGTCAGCCGCCGCGAGGCGTTCGAGCAGCTGCGCAAGCGCAATGACTCGGAGCAGGTGGCGATGTTCGTGACCACGCTGCAACAGGGTGAGGAACTCGGCGCACCGATCGTCGAGACACTGATCCAGATAGCCAACGACATGCGGCGCACGGACGCCCAGAATGCCCGCCGGAAGGCGGCCAGGGCCGTTCCCAAGGCCACCTTCGCCGTCACCACCTTCCTTCTCCCCGGCACCCTGGTGCTGCTGACCGTCGGCTTCGTCTACGGGGCCAACGTCGACTTCAGCTTCCTCACGGGCTGATGACGTGAACGACGCGGACGGCGGGCAGGACGGTCAGAGGGAGGTGACAGGCTCATGTCTTTCCAACTCGGCGGCATCCAGACCGGACTGAACGCGGAGGTGCGCCGGGCCATCACGGATCCCGGATCACGCCCGGCGTTCGCGATACAGCTCAACGCGCTCCAGGCGATGTGCCGGCAGGTTTTCGGCTTCCGGCTCGCGATGATCGCCATAGCCACACCGTTCGCGATCAGTCATACCGCTGCGGGCCCGGCATCTTGGCTGATCGGCTCGGCCATCCTCGTCACCTTCATGGGCTCGTACGTCCTGTTCCGCGACTGGGAACGCTTCGGCCCCGTTCTCCTGCGCCACCCCTGGCTGCTCGGCATAGACGCCTTCTTCGGCGCCCTACTGCTGATCACCGCAAGCCCTGAGTCCACCCTGGCCTACGTCACCGTCTGCACCCCGTTGCTGGCCGGTCTCGTCTACGGCTGGCGCGGTGCGGCGGTCTTCGCCGCACTCCAGATCGTCATCGTCCTCGGGGTGTACGGAACCGACCCGAAACTGCAGCCCGCCGATGCCACGGCGCTCCTGCTCCCCGGTTTCTGCATGATCGCGGGCGCCGTCGGCGTCACCCTGCGCAATCTGCTCCTCCGCTTCGGGACGGCCAGCCAGGCCCTCACCGAGACCAGAGCCCGCCTCGCCGTGAACGAGGCCGTGGAGGGCGAACGCACCCGGCTCGCCCGGGAGATGCACGACTCGGTCGCCAAGACCCTGCACGGAATGGCCCTGGCCGCCGACGGCCTGGCCGCCTCGTCCGACCGGATGGACCCGCTCGCGGTGAAGCACCAGGCCGAACTGGTCGCCAGGGCCGCCCGCCGCGCCGCGGCGGAATCCCGGGAACTCCTCTCCGACCTGCGCCGCGAGTCCGGTCTCGATGGTGGCGTCGACTTCGTCCGCGAGCTCCATGCCCGTGCCGACGACTTCACCCGGCGCCAGGGTCTGACGGCCACCTTCCGGCTTCTCAGCGAGGAGCCGATCCCGCACGTCCCGCAGGTTGTCGCGCGTCAGCTGCTCATGGTCGCCTCCGAAGCGATGGAGAATGCCCACCGCCACGCACAACCCACCTACCTCGTCGTACTCGCCGGAGTGCAGGGCGATGTCCTGCGCCTCAGCGTGTACGACGACGGGCGCGGCCTGCCCCCGGACACGACACTCGACGATCTCCGGAAGGCCGGGCACTTCGGCCTCGTCGGCATGGTCGAACGCGCCGCGTCCATCGGCGCACGCATCCGTATCGGAAAGGGCCAGGAGACCAAGGGCACCGAAGTGCGCCTGGAACTTCCGATCGCGGCTCTGCATGTCCCAGCAACTGGACAGCAACTCAACTGAACAGCAACCGAACCGAACAGCTCCCACTCCACCCTCACCCCCCATGACCCCCTGAGAGGAGGTCGCAGATGCCGGACGACGTCTCGCGCACGTCGGGCCAGAACTGGGCCGCACAGAACCATGTGTCCCAGCACACGTCCTCGCACGTCACCCCGCTCAACTCGGAGCCCAGCTCCCAGGCGGTCCCCGCCCCCACCCCAGTCCCCCAGCACTCCGCGGCATCCGAGTCCCTGCCTCCCTTCCCCGCGCCCCCGCCCACGCCGGTTCCCGGCGCTCTGCGGGTCATCGTCGCCGACGACAATCCGGTGGTTCGGGCCGGCCTGGGCGTCCTGCTCTCCGGCCGCGACGACATCGAGGTCGTCGCGGAGGCCGCGGACGGCCGCCAGGCCTACGACATGGCCGTACTGCACCGCCCGGATGTCGTCCTGCTCGATGTCCGTATGCCTGGCGTCGACGGCATCTCCGCCCTGCCCCATCTCGTACAGGTCGCATCAGTCATGATGCTGACGTACAGCCGCGAGAGCGAGATCGTCCACGAGGCACTGCGTCTGGGCGCGGGCGGCTATCTGGTCCACGGTGAATTCACGGCCGACCAACTGGTGCAGGCCGTATGCGACACCAAGTACGGCCGGGCCAACTTCACGGCCACTGCGGCCAATGCCCTCCTGGCTCATATGCGCCAGGGCCCCGGCCCACAGGGACGACCACTTCCGGAGGGGCTCGGAGCAGCCCTGACCACGGGCGTTCCCTACCAGGGGGGCGGCTACGACGGTCACGCCTCAGGTTCTGCTCAGCAACACGGTGCGCCTGCACATACACCCAAGTCCGAACCGACCCCACCTGCGGCGCGACCAGCCCGACCATCACAGGGTCTTTCGCATCTGCAACCGGTTGTGACACAGTCTTCTATGACCGGGGGACCAGGTGCTGGTCTCAACAGGCAGCAGTTCGGGCTGAGTTCGCGGGAGGTGGAGGTCATGGAGCTGATCGCGTCCGGCATGAGCAATCAGCAGATCGCCGCCACCTGCTTCATCAGCGAGAAGACGGTCAAGAACCACATCAACCGCATCTTCACCAAGCTGCACAGTGCCAGCCGCAGCGAGGCCATCGCCCGCTGGCTCGGCACGGCCCCCACGGCAGGGCCAGGGGTGCGCGGGGCCGGTGGTCACCATGGTTGAGCGGGAGAGCAGGGCCACGGACGTGCGTGCGGGGCGTGGGGCCCGGCATGCACCAGCACCGCAGACCCAACTGACGGATTGGGCCCGGGAATGGGCCCTGGGACCCTCTGGTGAGCAGGGCGTGCCGCCGTATGTTTCTCACGTCGCCGGCGGTACCGGCCAGGAGGAAGCCGGTACCACGGGCGACGCCAAGGAAACGTGCGTGTCGGCCGACTACCGGTCGGCCGAACCCGGAGGGGAACACCATGACGGACATCACCCTGAAGACTGCCGTTCGCATCAACGGCTGGGCCAACACCGCGGTGAGCCGCATCCAGAAGCGTTACGAGAACATGGACCGCGGCCAGACGGCGTTCGAGTACCTGGGCATCATCCTGGTGGTCGTGGCGATTATCGGTGCGATCGTGGCCACGGGTATCGGCAGCGCGATCAGCGAGAAGATCAAGGGCCTTGTAAGCAGCATCAAGACCCAGTAATGCGCCATCGCCTCCGCACCGATGCAGGGCAGGCCTTCCCCATCTACATAGTGATGGTGGCGGGCCTGCTCTTCCTCGCGTTCGCATTCTTTGCCGTCGGCAAGGCCGCTGCCTTGCGCAACGGAGCCCAGGGGGCCGCGGACGCCGCGGCCCTGGCTGCCGCCCAGCAGACTCGTAAACAGTTCGGGGCACCGTTCTACGCTTCGCTGCCCGGGAAGATGCTGGATCCGTTTCTGAATGCCCACCCCGTTCTCGGCTGCCCTGCGGCCTACGGACTGGCCTCGGCGAACCGGGCACACGTCACGGTCTGTGAGCCGCTGCCTGGCGGCCTTCGGGACCGGATCAGGGTTGAGGTCGAGGGCCGTGACCCGGTGGACTCACCGGTGGTCCCGGACACGGAGAAGACATTCCCGGAGACCGAGGCCACAGCCGTTATCGAGTTCCGCTGTCCCGACTGGGAGTCCGTGGACTTCAACGACGACGGCGTCCAGGACATGTACTTCTTCTCATGCAGGGGCGGCGAGATGCTTGAGATCGAGCCGGCCAGTCCACCGCCCTGGTCCAAGGTGAGCAAGATTCTCTACGACGTGCACCTGGTCGACAATTGACGGCGAACGACGAGTAAAGGAATCAGAACTCATGAGCATTCGGTGCTCCACCAAGTCTCGACGGGCGGTGGCAGCAGTTTCTCTGGCGGCTGCTCTGGCCCTGGCCGTCACGGGCTGCGGCACTGACGGTGGCGGCGAGAAGACGAAAGATGCAGGTTCGTCGCCATCCTCCGCGCCTTCGAAGTCCTCCGAAGAGGACAAGGGGGCGAAGCAGGAGGACACTGCTGCCGGGGACAACGTGGACCCGAATGTGAAGCTCGCCGAGGTCAGGGGAGACGGACTGACCCTCGTGATCAATCAGGTGAAGCGTGACTCCGGAGGGTTCGTCACGGTTCAGGGTGAGCTCAAGAACGTGAGCGACCGGACGCGGAACTCCAGCGGTTGGGAGGGCGCGGAAACCAGTATCGTCAACGCAAACCCGAACTCTGTTGCTGGTGCCACGCTGGTGGACAAGGCGAGTAAGAAGCGCTACTACGTCCTCCGGGATACGGAGAACCGTTGCCTGTGCACCACCGGCATCTCCCCGTTGGCGCCGTCGGCGGCGACCCCGATCTTCATGCAGTTCCCGGCACCTCCAAGCACGACGGCGGAGGTCGACTTCACCCTGCCGACGTTCGCGACGACATCCCTGAAGATCTCGGGGTGACGGCCGACATGACCTACAACCGGATCCGGCCGAAGCCGTTCGGCGCTGCCGGCCTCTCTGTTGCGGCAGCCTTGGTCGTTGCGAGCATCACCTTGTTCGGGGCGACCCCGGCGTTCGCCGACGACGGTCCGAGTGTGCCCCCGGGCACCGAAGCGACGTCGGTGCCCCCGGTCACGCTGGACCCCAAAGACCCCGACCTGAAGATGCCCGAGGGTGGCACGCTCGCGCCGGCCAAGGTGCTCGACATCGTCCAGGTGATCGAGGACGAGGGCGGCGAGGAGCGTCGCGAGGACACCAACGCGAACATCAAGTTCGCGCTCCAGGCCGAAGTGCTCTTCGGCAAGGACAGCGCGAAACTGAGTTCTGCGGCTAACTCCCGTATCGCTGCCATTGCCGCCGAGATCAAGAAGCAGAACGCCACCAAGGTGCGCGTCTTCGGCTTCACCGACAACCTCGGTTCGTCGGCCCACGGCGACGTGCTGTCCAAGCAGCGCGCCAACGCCGTGCAGGCGGTGCTGGTCAAGGACGTCGGATCGACCGTCACCTTCGAGATCCGCGGCTACGGCGAGCAGTACCCGATCGCCGACAACAGCACGGAAGAAGGCCGCAAGAAGAACCGCCGCGTGGAGGTTTCCTTCCCGCGCGGCACGTCTTCCTGAGAAACCGCGCCACACCAGGGGCCCTGTAGGGTCTCAAAACTCACTGCATAATCTCAGCGAGAATTGCACGGCGGCGGCATTTATGCCGCCGCCGTGAGACTCGCAGGTCGGAGTATCACCTATTCGGGTGGCGAGAGCAGTGAACCATCCCGCCCGCGTTCGCTGCGCTGGAACCTTTGCTGCACAGGAAGTTGATGTGTGGCTGGGGGTGTGCGGTGGGGGAATTTGCTGCGTCCGTGAGCGTCCGTCCCGAGGGGCGTGCGGTGGTGGAGGACCGGCCCTGGAGCGAGGTGTCCGTCGAGCTCTTGGCGTCGGCGGTGCCATGGCGAACGTTTCGCTGGTTCAAGGGGCAGCGGCACTACTCGGGTATCTACTGGTCGGCGACGACGAGCGACCACGTGATCTACGAGTCGCGGCTGGAGTTGGCGCGCCTGCTCTTCGCCGATTTCGATCCTTCCGTACGCCACATCGTGGCCCAGCCGTTCCTGCTGAAGGCGGCACTGGAAGGGAAGGTTCGCAAGCACATCCCGGACTACTTGCTGATCACCGGGCAAGGGCCCGTGGTGGTGGATGTCAAACCGCTGCGCCGGGTGTCCAAGCCTGAAGTGGCCTTCACCTTCGACTGGACCCGCAGGGCGGTGGAGTCGCGCGGCTGGCAGTACGAGGTTTGGAGCGAGCCGCCACCGGCGGAGTTGGAGAACATCCGCTTTCTGGCCGGCTATCGCAGGTCCTGGCTGTTCGGCACCGATCTCCTGGACGAGCTGCGTGGTGCCGATCTCGATGGTGTTCCGTTGGGGCAGATCACGAGCCGGGTTCCGGGATACGCCGAGCCGCAAGTGCGGGCCGCGGTGCACCATTTGCTCTGGACCCGTGAGCTCCTCGTGGATCTCGATCGCCCGCTCGATCCGTCCCGAGTGTGTCGGAGGTCGGCATGAGCGGTGCTGGAGCAAGGGTCGGGGTCGGTACGCGGTTCCGCTACGACGGAGAGACCGTCGAGGTGGTGCAGATGGCTGCGACCACGGCAGGCAATGAAGTAGTCCTGAAGGACGGCCGGGGGCGGCTGCTGCGACTGTCACTCGCGGAGCTGCTGTTCTCCGACCGGGCGGCCATCATTCCTGATGAGCCGGGGCCGTCGGCCGAAGACGACGTAGAGATCGCGTCCGTGGCGCTGGGGCAGCTGGGGACGGCGGAGCGGGCGAAGCTCCTGGAGCGGTCCGAGCACGTGCGAGAGGTCATCACAGGCTTCCGGTCGGGTAGTTCGGAGCTGGCGCGGGAGGACGAGCCCCGCCAGGAGTACAACCCGGAGCTGTCCCGGGAAGCCCGGTACGCGGCGAAGGCGGCCGAACTGGGGGTGTCTCTTCGTACGGTGAAGCAGTGGGTCGCTGACTTCCGCAGTCATGGCGAGGCCGGTCTGGCACCGAAGAAGGGACTGGTCCGCAGGTCGCAGGTGAAGGCGGACGAGCGGTGGGTGGAAACCGCGTTGGAGGTGATGGTCGAGCACACCGGGGAGTCGAAACCGTCGCGGACGATGGAGATCGAGCGGACTCGGGCCCGGGTGATCGCACGGTTCGGGGCGGATGTGGTGAAGCTGCCGAGCCGTGCGACGGCGTTTCGGCTGCTTGAGGATCTGGAGCGGCAGCATCCGCTTTTCCGGCTGAGCACGAAGCGGAACCGGGACATCGCGGATCGTCCGGACGGGGTCTACGGGAAGCTGCGGCCGACACGGCCGGGCGAGTACCTGGTGATGGACTCCACGCGGCTGGATGTGTTCGCCTTCGATCCGGTCACACTGCGGTGGCTGCAAGCCGAGCTTTCGGTCGGTATGGACTGGTACACCCGCTGCATCACCGGGGTTCGGATCACGCCGGTCTCCACGAAGGCGGTCGACATCAGTGCGGTGCTCTATCAGTCGTTCCGTCCCCGTCCGGCGGGGCGTGACTGGCCGCGGCATGCGGTCTGGCCCGAGCACGGCATTCCGCGAACGGTCCTGGTGGACGTCGAGGCGGCTGAGGGCCCGGGTTTCGCCTCGCCGCCACTGGTGCCGGAGACGTTGGTGGTCGATCACGGCAAGGTGTACGTCTCGGAGCATCTGACCAGTGTCTGCCGCCGGTTGGGGGTGTCGGTGCAGCCTGCGAGGCTGCGGACGGGCCGGGACAAGGGTCCCGTGGAGCGGTACTTCCGGACCCTGCGGGAGGGGCTTCTGCAGGCCCTGCCGGGCTACAAGGGACCGGACATCCACTCGCGGGGCGAGAGCCCGGAGGACGACGCGTTCTTCTTCCTCGACGAGCTGGAGGAGATCGTCCGGGAGTGGACCGCGACGGTGTATCACTGCCGGCCGCATGCGGGGCTGGTCGATCCCGGTGTGCCGGGATTGCGGCTGTCACCTGCCGCGATGTTCGAGCACGGCATGGCCAGGGCCGGTTACATCGAGGTGCCCCGGGATCGTGACCTGGCCTTTGAGTTCCTGCGGACCGAGTGGCGCACGATCCAGCACTACGGTGTCGAGATCGGCCGCCGCCGCTACAACGGGCCCGCGCTCAATCCGTACCGCAATGCCAAGAGCCCTCACCGGGGCCCGGCCGAGGGCAGTTGGCCCTTCCAGGTGGACCCCGATGACATCACCCGGATCTACTTCCGTGATCCGGCCGATCGCCGCTGGCATCCGCTGGTCTGGGAGCACGCGCCGTCGGCCGATATGCCGCTGAGCGAGGACGCGCTGGCGTTCGCCCGGAAGCTGGCGGCGGCAAAGTACCGCTATCCCGATGACCGGCTGGCCGTCGCTGATCTGCTGGAGCGCTGGAACCTCGGCCTGGGGACCTCGATCGTCGAGCGGCGGATGGTGTTGCGGCTGTCGCGGGAGCAGGCCGGAATCGAGCTGCCGGGGACCGAGGGCGAGACGGAACCGGTCATTTCGCTGCCCTCCGTACGCAAGGCGTTGGGGCAGGAGGAGGGCCGGTCGGAGACAGCCGAAGTGGAGCCGGAGCCGGAGGCCGAGTCAGGAGATGACGACGACGCTGATCTGGAAGACCTCGCCGACGAGGACGACTTCTACGCCGATGCCTTGGAGGATGTGTGAGCCCTGTTGCCGGACTGTCGAACCTGGGCAACTTGGCTCTGTCGAAGAAGGAGGACTTCAAGGCGTTCGCCGACGCACCCCGGCGACAACAGCCCGAGGTGCTGACCCGGAAGCAGCTCAAGGTGCTCGGCTCGCAGGCGCGGGCCGGGTACGACCGGTCGCGACGGGAATGGCATGCCAACTTTGGGCCAATCAAGACCCCGCAATTGGTCGAGCTGCACGAGGACCTGTGGGACATCACCGACAGCAACTTGCAGGACGGCGACAAGGCCAAGGGGGCCGTGGCCGTTGACGCCTTTCCTGGCCTGGGTAAGACCACGTCGGTACTGGCCTTTCTACGCGAGTTCCACCGAAGAGAGATCGCGGAGAAGGGCGAATTCACCGATCAGGGGCACGAGCGGTGGCCGGTCTGCCGGGTTGGGCTGACCGGCAACACCGGCATGAAGGACCTCAACCGGGCCATGCTGGAGTTCTTCGAGCATCCCGGCCGGTCCCGGGGCACCACCGTCCAGCTCGGCCGGCGGGCCCTGGACTGCGTGCTGTCCTGCGAGGTCCGCGTACTCGCCCTCGATGACCTGCATTTCCTCAAGTGGGGCAAAACGAGTGGCATCGAGGTCAGCAACCATCTGAAGTGGATCGCCAACGAGTTCCCCGTGACCCTGCTGATGGTCGGGGTCGGGCTGGCCGACAAGGGGCTGTTCAGCGAGGGATCCGCAGCAGGGGACACCGCGCTGGCCCAGACCGGACGCCGCACAACCCGGCTGGACATGCGGCCCTTCACGATCACGAACGAGGCCGGGCGACGGGAGTGGAACCAGATGCTCCTGGCGCTGGAACAGCGCATCGTCCTGGCAGACAAGTACCCCGGGATGCTCGCGCACGACCTGTCCGACTACCTCTTCTCCCGCAGCACCGGCCACATTGGCTCCCTCATGACGCTGATCAACCGTGGCTGCCAGCGGGCCGTCCGCAGCGGCAGCGAGTGCCTGGACAAGGACCTGCTCGACCGTGTGAAGAACGACGAGGCGTCCGAGAACGCCCGGCGCGAACTCGAAGCGGCACTGGAAGCCCGCCGACTGACCAGCCGCCCCCGATCACGCCAGTCCGCATGAGGACTACTCCGGGGACGTTTCCCATCAGGCTGGAGGCACTACCGGGTGAGGCGCTTGATTCCTGGCTCGAGGCACTTGCGCACCGCCTTCACACGCCGCTCGGCGATGTTCTCAACGGCCTGGGGCTGCACGTGCTCGATGATGAACTCCCGGTCGGAAGGGCCTCGACCGAGTCGCTGACCAGGCGGCTCTCCCCGGGCATGGCAGCGTCCATCGCCGAGGCCACCGGCACGCCCGTCGCGACCCTGCACGCGATGACCCTGGCCCATTACGACCAGCGGGTCCTGGACCTCGACCCCCGCTCCGGCCTGGCGCTCAATGCGACGCGCTGGGGGAAGAGTACTGGCGCACGTTTCTGTACGGAGTGCCTGGCCGAGTCGGGAGGCCGCTGGCAGCTGGGCTGGCGACTGGGCTGGTCGTTCGCCTGCATCAGGCACAACCGGCTGCTGGCCGACCACTGCCCGCAGTGCCGAAGCCGACAGAGAACCCGGGCTCCGGCAACTCGCGAGATCCCACATCCTGGGCATTGCCCGAACACCTTGCAAGCGGGCAGCACTGATCCCGGCCGACGGCGCTGCGACGCCGATCTTGCCCAGACGGCCACCCCGCTCCTCGACGCCGACCATCCCGTGCTGGACGCACAACGGCTCGTGTACGTGATCGCCGACTCCGGCACCGCAGCCTTCGGCCCCTACGCCAACCATCCGCAATCCGCACTCGGCGCCCTCGCCGACCTGCGCGCGCTCGTCGGGGAGATTCTGTTCCACGCTCCCCGCCACACCCTGGCCGAACGACTACCAGCGGATCTCCCCATCAGCGCCGACGAGTTGAACGCCCTTTTCGCCCCGTCCGATGTCGGCACTGAGGCCCGCGTGGGGATGCAAAGCCCGAAGAGCGCTGCCATGACCGCGGCCGGTGTCGTCCTCGCAGTGAACATCCTCACCCGGCCGGACATCCAGCAAGCCGGCACCGCTGCACGCTGGATCACCCAAGGCGACCGCGAGTCTCGCCCATCACCCGGCCGGAGGTTGCTCGCCCCCTGGGGCACGGGCACCACCGAAACCCTCCGAGCAGTCCAGCTCGCGACCATCGGCCCTCAGCTCCAGGCCGTCTACCAGCTCCGCTTCCGCGTTCAGACGTCCCGTCCAGGTACCCAACCACACGACATCCCCGCCCGGCGTATCCGCTCACTTCCTGCCGCATTCTGGCCCGAACTCGCCCTGCCCCTCGTACCGCCCGAACTCCACGACTACCGGATCATGAGGCCTGCCCTGTCATGTCTCATCGGGCTCGTCGGCAACCGCCAGTCCATTGACGTCATCGCCGAACTCCTGGGCCAGGCCACCACCGGATTCATGTCCTCCCGCATGCTCGGCCACCTGCGAGAACACCAGCAGTGGCCGGATATCCAGGCCGCGATGATCCATATTGCGGACTACATCGACACCCACCCTGCCCCGATCGACTATGAGCGGCGCCGACGCATCGACTACACCCTCCTACTCCCCGACGGCCAATGGGCCGATATTGCCCGGCAACTCGACATCGTCCGCAGCACCAGCACCCTCGCCCGGCTCTTCAGGAACTACCTGTTCCTACGCATCAGTGGCCTGCCCGCCCGAATGGCTCCACCCACCTGCATCCCGGAGAACGATTCCGCCCGCACCCAACACGCCATGCGCCACCTCCGGTTGACCCCCGAACTCCTCACGCATCTCGACCACGCGGTCGAGGAGTTTCTACGGCGCAACCGCATCACTGACGAACCCGCGACCTGGTACCCGCCGGACAATCTCCTCCACGACCTCAGCCTGCCCGGACATCGCCTCTCCGAGATCGATATCAAGGAGTTGCACAGGCTGATCCGCCACGACGAAATGACGGCTACCCAGGCCGCCGCCCACCTGCATACGACGATCGACGTCGTGCGCTGCCTTCTTGACCGGCACCCGGCACCCGATACAAGCGAACGACGCGCGTGGCCCGCCCCCGTCTCCGATGCCGTCCGCGAAGCCCTCGACTCAGCCACCTTCGCACGGCTCTACATCGACCAGCGGATGTCCCTGCGCGCCATCGGAGAGCTCTACGGCGTCAAAGCTGACGTGATCAGAGGCATCGCCGACGAGTACAGGATCCCGATCCGCACTCCGAAGGAGTACCGACACCGTCAGGAGATCACCCGCGAATGGCTCCACGAGCAGTACGTCACACGCCGTCGCACTCTCGCCGACATCGCCGAAGAGACCGGCATGACCATGTCGAACGTCGCCAAGTGGGCCAGGACGCACAAGATCCCCTTGCGTCCTCGCGGCGGCGCAAGCCATGACGAGAGCCTCCGCATCCGGGACACAGCCAGACAGGCTCCCCGCTTGCTGCGACCCGTACTCAACGGCCTTGCCGCCGAAGAGCGACTCCGGCGGTTCGTGAAAGCTTCCGCCTATCCCACCCTCGGCGCGGCAGCCCGCGACATGGGTGTAAACGGGCCCACCCTCGTCGCTCAGATCAACCGTCTGGCCCGCGAACTGGGCGGCCCACTGCTCGAACGAGCCGAACGAGGCCGCCCCATGAAACTCACGCCACTCGGTAAGCGGGTCGCCAGGGCCGCAATGGACTGGCTATCCAGGTCCTGACACCGATGTCCTTCGGGAAGCATCGCTGCCGCCAGGAATGAACGGCCTTCTAAACTTCACACACCCCGAACCACGCGTGCCCTGCCCTGCGTGCGGAAGCCTAGGGCGTGTCGGTAGATTTCAGGCATTCGGTAGCGCCCGTCGGAGTCTCTGGCCATTGCGCCCCACTGCTCTAGGGCTTCGACATCATCAGGGACCAGGTTCAGGTCAGCTGCATCAAAGGGCATCTTGACGGAGTCTGAGAAGGTTGCCATGTGCCGCAAGAGTTTCCCGAGGCGAGGATTCTCCTGGTTGATCTCCTCCACCTTCGCACGGCTGCACGCACCCAGAGAGTGACGCATGGCCGCCGGAGTCAGCACTCGGTCCGGCCAGCGCTCGTCGCCAGTGGAAGCGGCAGCCGCCTCGCGCAGGAAGCGGACGACATCGCGGGCTTGGATCTGTTCGTTGAAGTCCGCGAGAGCCGCAGGGACCCACCGCTCTGTCCATGCTTCACGTGAATTCTCGGTACCGAGCTTCGCGCCCCATAGAGGAAGGAGCGCGTGGACGATCTCATCGAAAGCCATGTCCGCGATCGGAGTCTCTGGCGTCCTTACAGCGTCGGCACTTGACGCAATCCACAGCGAGAGCCTGAGCGCATCTTCTGTGTCCCAGCGGAGCTCGTAGGGGGCGTAGCGGTCGAGGAACTGCCCGAGGTTCTGCTTGATCGCCGCGCGGACCAGGTCCTGACGCACAAATACCACGAGGCCGAGCGAGCGGTTGCGAAGGCGACGGAGCCAGGAAGGAACATCAATCAGCAGTGTTCGGAGGGCGATGCGTCGAGGTTCCGCCTCCAGAGACTCCAGCCAATCCTCCAAGCCGTCGATCACGAAGAGGCAGGCTCCGGACGTCTCCAGGGTCCGTTGGATGAGGAATTCTTCAGCTGGTTCGTCGCGGGCCGCACCGGCTGACCAAGCCAGGCATTCCAGCCAGCGCTGCCTCCAGAACTCTGCGTCAGTGGCCCGTGCGTCCCTGAGGCCGGCGTTCAGATGGCTGCGGAGTTCATCGGCCGTGACGCCTGGCCCACCTGCAGCGCGGTCTCTGAGCGCCTGCGGTGAAAGCATGCCGGTTTGCGGCTCCGCGATGTTGGCCGGGTCCAGGACAGGAATGACCATTGCTGTCCGCTCGACGCTCTGACTGTTCTCGCGCGCGAAAGCATCCCATGTCCCTGCGGTGCACATCCTGGCGAACGTGAATGTCTTGCCCGCGCCCTTCGCACCGACGACGACCGATACTGGAAGGTCGGTGCTGTGATCTGCGATCAGGCGACGTACCGGCTCGGTCGTGAGGAAGCCGAGACTGGAGTCCATACCCTGTCGCTCAGCGAAGACGAGACGACCTGCTGTGCTTTCCAGTGAACGTCGACGCTGGTCCAGGGTTGACGGCTCGTCCGCGGACGTTGGTCCTACCGGTGTGATGCTCGGTGCGAACTCGCTGAGCAAGCTGGGCAGACCGCAGCGTCGGATGACTTCCACAACTGCGTCCCAGCTCTGCGGAAGCGCGAGTAGCTCCTCGCGGAACGGACTCAGCAGCGGCTTGGTCAGAACTTGTTCGTCCACCGCGAGATCTTCTGAGGTGTACTCATCAGTTGCCGCCATGGTGATGGTGGACGACAGGGCTGCGGCCAGCCCCGTTCGTGCTTCCTCGGCGTGGAGGTCATGGACGTCGAGCCGGTACTGCGTCACGATCGCGCCGGGAGTCGGATCCGTTCGTGCCACCGCTGGAGACTGGGCGCCCAGCTGCCGGATCATGGTCTCGGTCCCTTGAAGGGACTGGCTACTGACTGTGGTGACGAAGATCCGCGTCACGCGGGGGTCCAGCAAGATGGGCGCCGCCAGCTCAGACGCTCCGGCCCGCAAGTCCAATACGACGGTGTCGATCTCGGCTGCGACAGCGAGGGCCGCAAGGGATTCACTGAGGAAGTACGGTGAGCGGTCCTCGGTCAATAGGTCGGTGGGGCCGATGCGGGGCGGGCCGAGCCGAGTACGTCGGCTGCCGGGAAGCACGGTCACGCGGCCTGGCCCTGGGTATCGCGAGACACGCTGGTTGGGAAGATACGCGGCAGCGATTTCCACTGCCTGCGTGGGGTCACCCTGCTTGGAAGAGTGCAGGAGGGCGAGGACGTCCTCGTACGCGATATCGCAGCGGCCCCCCTGCGCTTGGTACATCCAGGTAATGCCGGGGGCCTCCAGGTCTGCGTCCACGAGGAGAACATGCTGGCCCTGTGAGGCCAGGAAGTCAGCCAGTGCCACGGCGTGCAACGTGCGCCCCACGCCGCCCTTGAAGGAGTGAAATGCGATGAGCTGCTTGTCGCTGGCGAACTGAGCGTCCTCTGGACGCGGCAGGGCGTCCCCCAGTGCCGAGGTGACACGACGTTCACTGAGTTTTGGACGGCGTGGGGCCGCTCCGGAATCGTTCGCTTCGACCAGGCGTACAGGTAGCGACCTGGGAGCGTGAGCTGCGGGGCGATCCAGGGCGAGTTCTAGGCCCGCGTCATTTTCGGCTGCTGATCCGAGGCCGAATTGGCTGTCCAGCCAGTCGCGGACGGCCCCACTCTCAGTACCTGGGCGAACCGTCAGTTCCAGAGTGTCCCACCAGGCGTCGACCTCCAGCAGCCACTGTGGCCACTGGCCCTCGGCAGCTGCCTCCGCCAGTTGAGAATCGATGTCCACCCAGGTGAAGAGCTTGCCAGCCATAACGCTCAAGATCCTTTCCTGGCGTCCTTCACCAGTGACTTCAAAGCTTCCAACGCAGCTTTCTGATCATCTGCGCACAGTTCTGCACCATAGCGCCATGCCTCATGCAGCTGATGGCTCTCGATCCAAGTGCTGTCCTTGTGCCGACGGCAGCGCAGTGGGTCTTGCCCGGGGGTGGGGTCCTGAAGATTCAACGCCTTGGCCAGGCGGCGCAGATTGTGCGATCGCAGGTCACTGGGTAGTGCAGAAGTGTCCTCGCGCAGCAGAATCCAGCGCAGCACCTCGGCCTTCAACCCGCACTCGGCAGCATAGAAAAGCAGTAACCCGCTGATCGCGCCGTCCCCTGCTTGTTCGGCGGCGTCTCCCTGTTTCGCGAGCCGCTCGCGGCTTCGCCGCAGCTCGCCTACCCCCACGTCGACCATCGCATCAGACTACTGGCTGAGGGGCGGGGATTCGCCTCCCGGAGACGCTTGGATGCGCCAGTCAGGACTGGCATCGTCAACCGCATGAAGTGAGCTACGCCCTGCGTGTGGGCAGAGCAGACGACCGCGGAAACCGGACAGAAGAAATGCTGCGAGGCTGAGTTGGATGGCAGAAATGCCACTGCCATGAGACTTGCAGTTCAGGGGCTTCACTCGTTTGGATGGCTCGGGCGGTAGTCCGGGTCACCCAGGACGGGCGCTCAGCGCCTCGTCTCGTACCTGGTCAGGATCACGCCGCAGGGAAGCGTCCGCGTCTCCACCAGGTTGAGGTTCACCCAGTTGTCCAGCGCGGTGAAGAACGGCGTGCCGCCGCCCACCAGGACCGGCGCGGTGGCCAGCACGTACTCGTCAATCAGCCCGGCCCGCATGGCCGCCCCGGCGAGCGTCGCGCCGCCGATGTCCATCGGGCCGCCGTCCTCGGCCTTGAGCCGGGTGATCTCGGCGACCGCGTCGCCGGTGACCAGGCGGGTGTTCCAGTCGACCTTGTCGATCGTCGAGGAGAACACCACCTTCGACATGTCCCGCCAGCGGCGCGCGAACTCGATCTCCGCCGGGGTGGCGTTGGGCTGCTGGTCGCCGGTCGGCCAGTAGGAGCTCATCGTCTGCCACAGCTTGCGCCCGTACAGCGACAGGTCGGTCGCCTGCAACTGGTCGGACCAAAACTGGAACAGCTCGTCGCTCGGCAAGCTCCAGCCGATGTCGTCGCCGGGCGCGGCGATGCAGCCGTCCAGGGTCAGGTTCATGCCGTAGATCAGTTTCCGCATGGCGCCAGCCTCTCGCGAGTCGGTCTCACGCGTACAGACCGGCGCGGCGCGGGAAACTCATCGGTGCGCGATCTGAGCTCACATGTAGTCCTCGTGCTCGGTGGCTCAGCCGCAGACTCATCGTTCCGCCGAGGAAATGGCATCGATCTGAGACTGATCTTGGGTGACATCGCGGTGAGACAACAGAGAACCAGCAGGTCACAGAAGATCGACATGTCATCGGCGGCGAGACCCTACAGCCCGGCACCGCGAGCGCATCGCGGTGCCGGGCCCTTTGCGCTTACAGCAGGTGGTCGGCCTTGCCGGCCTTGATGTCGCGGATCATTTGCTGGAGCGCTTCGCGGCTGTCGGTGAGGAAGTGCTCCTCCGCGCCGCTGACGGCGATGTAGCTGTTTCCCCGTTCATCGGTGCCTATCCGGTAGCAGGAGTTCCCTTCGCCGCAGAACGAGTCTTCCCAGTTGACGTCCGACATCGGTCATCCCCTCAGAGTTGGCGTGCGATGTTGTGGATGAAGACCCGCGACTTGTCCGGTGACAGTGCGATGCCTTCCATCCAGTCCAAGTGAGCCCGGTATTTAGCCAGTTGAACGTCCGAGTGGACGAAGACGGGGCCGTGAGAGTTGTCGATCTGCACGGTGTCGAGCTGAGGTACAGGCCCCTCTGCGTACAGGACGGTCTGTCCGGCACCGGGGAAGGCGCCCGCTTCGAAGGGGATGACCAGCAAGGTGATGTTCGACTGCTCGGACTTCTTCAACAAGTGGTCCAGCTGGGCGCGTGCCACGGCACGACCGCCGAACTGCATCCGGAGTGCGGCCTCGTGGACGATGCCTGTGTATGGAGGCGGGGCGTCCCCGTCCAGGACCTCCTGCCGTTCCACGCGATGTGCCAGCCTCAGCGCTACCTCTCGCTCCGGTAGCTGCGGGATTACCACGCGGAAGAGGGACAGGGCGTGGTCCGAGGTCTGGAGGAGCCCCGGGATGTGCACGGAGTACGCAGCCCGCATGCGTACCGCGTGCATCTCCAGTTCGGCGATGTCGAGCAGTCCCTGGGGAAGCGAACCTCGATATTTCTCCCACCAGTTGCGTCCGCGTGACTGGGCCATCTCGACCAGCGCATCGACGTATTTCTCGTCGGTGCAGCCGCAGTTGCAGGCCAGAGTGCGCAGTCGATCGGGGCTGATGGGGCGGGTACCGGCCTCGATATTCGAGATCTTGCCCCGGTCCACGCCGAGCAGGCCGGCCGCGAACTCGGCGGAGACGTCGGCCGATGTGCGCATTCTCCGCAGCTCGGCGCCGAGCCGCTTCTGACGTTCGGTAGGAGACGTCCTTGCTGCCATGCCGTTCCTTTCCGCATGCGGTCACCGGCAGTCTGCCGCGTGTGCGTGTCACTCGGCCACGAAAGGGTTCATTCTCCAATATGAGAGGGCAATTTTGCCCTTCAGGCGCTACGTTGGGTCACGCACCGCTCACTCAGTGAAGACGAGCCGGAAGTGCATCACGCGGTTCTGCCCGCAACCTCCTGCCCTGGGAGGGGCGGTCCCGCGTCAGGGAGACAGGCCACTGCTCGTCCACAACACAACAACGTGAGCCACCCGTGCGCGCCCACGCGAAACGAGAGACACCGCCAACTCACCGCCCGTATCAGGGGAGTCAGCCATGCACTCATCTCCGATCGCCGCACTCTGTCCGGCCGCCGCCGAGACACGTATGCCGGTCCCGTTCACGCACCCGTATCCGCATCCCACCCTGCGAACGCACTCGCAGTCGCACCCCCGGCCCTATCTGCGCCCCAAAGGCCACTCCGGGCGTGGGCTCGGGCTGAGTTTCACGTTGCCGGGTGACGTCCGCAGCGCGTTCATCGGGCGGACTGCGGTGGCCGCCGCGCTGGAGGCGCACGGGCTCGCCCCGTACGTCTGGCCGGCCATGCACGTCGTGGACGAGCTGGTCGCGGTCACCGCCAGAATGAGCCCGGGGAGGGAGCTCTATGTATCCCTGCGTCAACGAGACGACGCAGTCCGTCTCCTCGTCTGGGACCAGCACCCGCACCACGCCGATCCGGACCTGGCCACCCTCTGCGAGACGCGGCGTCGGCGGGCGCTCTGGCTACTGTCGGCCGTGGTGGACGACTGGGGTGGGGAGTGGGGCGTCAGCGAGGCATCTTCGCCGCGTGCAGGCATCAAGTCCTGGGTGATGCTGCCGCGCTGACGGCCACGAGGTGGTCGGGGGAGCGGATGGGAGGCCGTCCACCGATCCGGCGGCAGGGGCTCACCGGTATTGCCGTCGCCGACCGTGTGTGGCTGCGGGGCTTCTGTGTGACTGGCTCCGCTGTCGGAGCCGGGTTGTTCCTCCCGGTGGCGGTGGCGGTGGCGGTGGCGGTGGCGGTGGCGGTGGGGTGGCGGTGGCGGTCGGCGGGGCACGCGCGTTGTACGCCTGCCGACTCGCCCGCAGCGGCTGCTTCGGGGGCACCGGGCGAAGGCGGGCAGCCTCTGGCCGGCAGGTCCCTGCTTCCGCCCCCAGGCAAAACGCCGCCGATCTATTTGCTGCAAAGCAGTGAAGGAGTCTCAGGGCGGGTGAAATTTGGCCAATATGTTAGACATCCTCCCTTTGTTTGCTGACTAGTGGGTGCCGGAGGCGCGGCAGGCATCAGATATGTCCCCTGTGGTTTGGCATTCTCCTTTCCCGGTGCGAACAGATGCATTAGGGTGGGCGGGCGCTGTTCGTGGCGCTCCATGGGGGAGGTGTATCTGCTTTGCCCACGCAGGATGCCCTGGAAACGGGTATAGATCCGCACATCACTGCAAGAGCAGGCGTTGGTTCCGTGCCCGGCGATCCGGCGGCAGCACAGCTGTTGACTGGCCGCGAACGCCAGGTTCTCGTGCTGATAGGAGGAGCTGCCGAAAGCCGAGCGATTGCCCGGCGACTCGGCATTGCGGAGCGTACTGTGAAAGCTCATTTGAGCAGCATCATAGGGAAACTCGGCGTGTCTTCGCGACTGGAGGCGGCACTGTTCACCTATGCCCACCACTAGCTGATCTGCCCTGCAGGGCAATGCCCTTTGGGTCACCTCCCCAAGGTTCAATAGCGGCAAATGTAAAGCGCGTCGGAGACTCCATCTCGCCGGCCGGAAATTCCGGCCAAGGCATGGTGCTCGCTCACAACTCTTCGAATCACCGTGCCTCCTGGCGAGCAGGAGGAGTACTGATGCACAACATGATGCACACGGCCGCTGCTGCACTCGCTGTGGTGATCGCGCTCGGTGCTGCGGCCCCGGCTGCATCGGCGGCGGACGCCAACCGTTCCAGGGACGTGTCTTCCGCTTCAGCCGTGCGGGCAGTGCAAGTCGGCGTCGCGCTGCCCGCCGGTGCGTCGAGTGTTGGCTCGTCGGCCGATGCCGGTTCGGCATCCCCTGGTACGCAGAGCGATGTCGGAGCGAAGCGCATTGGCGGCGCAGCCAAGAAGCTGGTCAACGAGATAGTCAAGAGCAAGTACGGAAAGGCTGCGATCAAGGCCGCGAAGAAAGGGTGTAAGGCCTTCAAGAAGTGGGTTGGTAGCCTGCCCAATTGGAACCCGCTGAAGTGGGCCATCAAGGTTGCGCCTGCTTACGTGATCGACGAGGTCATCTCGTACTTGATCAGCAACTTCTAGTAAATTCGTAAATGGGTCGTGGAGGATTTTGTTGTCGGAACGTCAGGAAGTGATCGAGCGTAACCTGTGGGCCGCACCGGCACTCTTTGTGTTTGTGGCATGGGTGCTGTTCAAGGCGGACAGCAGTCCGCTGATGCAGAAAATCGCCTGGATCGTTTATTTGGCTGGCTGGATTCCAGTTCTAGGGATGCTTGGCCTGGTCATCGCGCAGCGCAGGAATCCTGGGATCGGAGCGGTCTTCGGCTGCGGAATTCTCTTGATCATGGGTGTTGTGTTCTGGGCAAACCATGGCTGATGCCTTGGCCTTGGCGAAAATGGTCTCTGCTGCGCGGACGGACCGGGAACCGCTTGTGCAGGCAACGGACCTACGACGCACCTATGGCGACAAAGCGGTTGTGGACGGTGTGTCGCTGTCATTGGCCGCCGGCACGGTCTCCGGATTTCTCGGTGCGAACGGGGCCGGTAAGACGACGGTCATTCGCGTCATGCTGGGCCTCATCCGAGGTGAGGGCCGGACCACCTACCTCGGGCGGCCGCTCGCTGAGTGGCGTTCCCCCGCAACGGTGGTGGGGGCGGTGCTGGGTGGTGTCGCGGGGCATCCCAAGCGCCGGGTCGGAGCGCATCTGCGGATGGTCGCGGCAGGTGTGGGTGCGCCGGACAGCCGGGTAGACGAGTTGTTGGACAAGGTCGGACTCACGGCCACGGCCGGAGCGCGGCTCGGTATCTCCTCAGAGCTGGCTCGCGATGGCATGGATGAAGCCCCGCGACTTGCTCGGTGGCAGTGCGATCTCTTCCACCCATTCAAAGCGAGCGCGATATTTGGCAACGTATCCCTGCGCCACCGGGACGACGCGGTCCGCCTGCTCGTCCGGGACCAGCACCCGCATCACAACGATTGCTACCTGGCCACGCTCTGCGATACACGCAAGCGGGGGCCGGTGCGTTCTCGCTCCGGCCCCCGCTGCGCGATCGGGAATGTGCTCAGGTCTTCGGCTGGGTGAAGCGGATGCGGTTGCCGAAGGGGTCGCGCAGGCCGCAGTCGGTTCCGTACGGGCGGTCGGTGGGCTCCTCGGTGAACTCGACTCCCTGGGCCAGCAGCGTCTCGTACGTCTTGCGGCAGTCGTCCGTGGTGAGGATGAGCCAGCCGCCCATCGCGCCCTTGGTCACCAACTCGCGTACCTGCTGGGCCGTTTCGTCGGACATGGCCGGGGCGCCCGGCTTCTCCAGCATGATCTCGCGCTCGGGGTGGCCGGGGACGCTGACGGTCAGCCAGCGCATGAAGCCCATGTCCACATCGGCGTTGACCTCCAGGCCGAGCTTGCCGACGTAGAAGTCGAGGGCTTCGTCCTGGTCGAGGACGTATATCTGTGAGTGCGTGATGGCGTTGAACATGTGCATCACGCTACGGGGCACGCTCGAAAAGAACTTATCCAAAACTGCTCAGCTGCTCGGGCGCATCCAGGTCATGGTGAAACACGTCGGGACGCCCGTGGGGGTCGCTTCCTTGCGGTACGTCCTGGGCGAGCGGCCGACGATGTCGCGGAACGTACGGCTGAAGGTACCCGGGCTGCCGAAGCCCACCTCGTAGCAGATGTCGGTCACGCTGCGGTCGGTCTCCCGCAGCAGGAACATCGCGCGCTCGACCCGGCGGCGTTGCAGGTAGCGGTGGGGTGTCTCGCCGAACGTGGCCCGGAACGTACGGGTGAAGTGTGCCTGGGACACATGCGCGATCCGGGCCAGGGCCGGGACATCCAGCGGCTGCGCATAGGCGCGGTCCATCGCGTCCCGCGCCCGGAGCATGCGGCGGTTGGTCTCCTCCACGGCGCGGTTCACGGAGCTATGACACCACACGGCATCTGCATCTACAGGCCGGTGTCTTCCTGGCGGGCCCGTGCCCACTGTTCCTCGAAGTCGCTGCGGCTGATCTCCTGGCTCGGCAGCGCCGGGTCGAAGAGGTCCACGACCGGCGGGTTGAACGGCCAGTCGTCGGGGCCGCTGCGCAGGGCCGTACCGTCCTCGGCCACCTCCACCTGGCGAAAGCGGCGCCCGTCGGGTCCGACCTCCACCAGCTGGTCGACCGGTTCGCCGTCCTCGTCGTCGCCACGAAGACGCAGGTGGACGATGTCCCTGCCGGCCAGCGCGCCGAAGCCCGCACGGCCGCGCTGGGCGGCGCGCTCGGCGTGCAGGTCGTCCAGCCCCGGAGGCATTCGGGGTGCGTCGATGTCGACCTCCTCCAGCCCCTCGTCCTCGAACCGGGCCAGGGTCTCCGCGTCGGTGACGACCTCGACCCAGGCGAACGCTTCGAGCACCTCCTGTGCGGACCGTGCACGGACCCACCACCACGAGCCGCCCATGCCGTAGTCGTGCAGAACGAGGAAGGGCTGCTTGTGCGCGACGCCTGTACCGGCCATGGAGGGTGATCCTAGCGAGGCCCGACGCGGCCCGGCCCGGCCCGGCCCGGCGCGGCCCGGCGCGGTGCGGGGCCGGGCGGAGGCGTCAGCGGACGACGTCGAAGACGTTCTTCTGCAGGCCGTTGGAGTACGCCTCGTGCTCGACGAGCTTCAGCTTCTGGGTGTCCTTGTCCGCGTCGCTGAACAGGCGCTTGCCCGCGCCGAGGAGGAGGGGGAAGACCAGGAGGTGGTAGCGGTCGATCAGGCCGGCGTCGGAGAGGGCGCGGTTGAGGGTGGCGCTGCCGTGGATGATGATCGGGCCGCCGTCGGTCTCCTTCAGGGCGGCGATCTCGTCGAGCGAGCGCAGGATCGTGGTCTCGCCCCAGTTCTGGACCAGGTCGTCCTCGGTGAGGGTGGTGGAGACGACGTACTTCGGCATCACCTTGTAGTCGGCGAAGTCCGCCATGTCCGGCCAGACCGGGCTGAAAGCTTCGTAGCTGACCCGGCCCATCATCATCGCGGCGGCCTCCTGCTGCTCGCGGCCCTTGATCTCGAAGGCCTCCGGGACGAACTCGATGTCCTTGAAGGTCCACCCCGCGTTCCGGTAGCCGGACTCCCCGCCCGGGGCCTCCACCACTCCGTCGAGCGAGATGAAGGCGGTGCTGATCAGGGTGCGCATCTGAGGTCTCCCAAGGTCACGTGGCTGGTTAGCAGCAGTTCGGTCGGTGCCTGCTTCGCCCGTATTTGCGGCTGCGGTGCACCAACTATTTACTACTGACTGACCGCTGATCATGGAGAAACTCATCGGTCGACGCTCATTCATCCGGCGGCGTCGACCATCGGGATCATCTCGGGGAGCCACGCACGTGCCCGAGGTGTCGACGTGGCTGACGTCACCCTCGCAGGTTGGGGACGTCGTCGGGATCGCCGTAGAAGGGTCCGGTGGGCTGCGCCAGTGCGCCGCGGAGGCGTTCGGGGGCGACGCCCACCACTCCTTTGCCGCCACGGCGGGTACATCCGATAGCTACCGTCGTCGGTCGGCACGATGTCACGGTTGTCCAGCCACGTCGAGGTGGGCTCACACGGCGTGTGGCACCGGGCGTTGAGACTGCCGGAACTCCAGGCGGCATATCGGCCTGACCAATCACGCCTTCCTTCGAGGCTCCGATCTACTTCTGCGATCCAGCCAGTCCCTGGCAACGTGGAACGACCGCTGGAATCCATCTGCCCGTGTATGGGCTGATCGGTGACCGCGTAAGGAAGTCGGTCAGTGCCAGGGGGCCGCCGACCCGTTGAGCGCGAGCTGGAACCCACCGGCCGCCACCAGCAGTACCACAGCAGCAACGGCAGTCGACCACTTCGGCTTCCTCCGCCGAGCCACTGCCCACACACCCATCAGGACGAGTGAAACCCAGCCGCCCAGGTAGATCCACCATGCCACGCCCTTGCCGAAGGACCAGTCACCATTGTCCGCCTTGATACACACCAGGACCGCAAGGACGGCGAAGGGGATGGGAGAGCCCCACACGGCCTCGTAGAACGTCTCGGTGGTACTCCTCTTTTCCTGCGCTGCATGCTCGGGGCTCGGCTGATTCTGTTCCATTGTGGTGTGCCTGGCCTTCCCGTGGTCTGCTGTGGGCCCGTGCGTTGTCCCTTGTGCAGAGGGGTGCGTTCATCCGACAGACGGCAGGAGCGGCGTCAAGGTTGCCGCCATGCCCCGGAGTTGGCTGGGTTGGCGGCGTGACGCCGCGATTCTTGGTTGCCCAGGAAGTCGACCGCCACCCGGCGCGGCCCGGTCTTGATGCTCTGGGTGTCGAGAAGGTCCGCCGGCGACGTCCAGAAGCTGATGTCGGTCATGCAGGACACCGTAGCGGCGACTTTTTGCGCCGCTACGGCGAGTTGACGGCTTCCCGCATCAGAGAGGGGGTCCGGCGCGCTCGGTCAGTCCTCGGCTCCGGGGAGAGCGGCGAACGAATCGGGGAGGGAGTCGGGGGGAGAGGTCGGGGGCCGTCGCGTCGAGAGCGGCGCCTTGCCGCAGAACTCCGCCTCGATCACGTCGACGTAGAGCGAGCCGTCCAGCCAGTCACCGTTGACGTTGAACGTCAGCTGGTGCTTCCCGTCCTGCGTGCCGACCATCGCGGACAGGGAGCCGTTCGTGCGGCCGGTCTTGCCCACCACCTTCACGCCGCAGGACAGCTCCGCGAACTCGACCCCGAGGCCGTACCCGGTCCCGTCGCCCGCCGATACCTCGGCGAGCATGTCCATCATCTGTGCGGCGGGCAGCAACTCGCCATGCATCAGGGCGCGTTGGAAGCGGTTGAGGTCGCCGGTGGTGGAGATGATGTCGCCGGACGCGCCCAGCCACGTCATGTTCTGCTCGGTGGCGTCGTGGATCTCGGCGTCGGGGGCGTCCTGGTGGAAGCGGGAGTAGCCGACGGGGTGCGGGTCCGGCAGCTGTGGTGCGGTGCCGGGGAACGATGTCCCGCGCAGCTTCAGCGGCCGGATGATGCGGCGGGCGGCCTCCTGTGCGTACGTATGGCCCGTCGCCTTCTCGATGACCATTCCGGCTATGACGAAGTTGGTGTTCGAGTACAACGGCGCCTTCTCCGGATCGGGCCGCGGCGGGTACTTCAGCGCGATGGCCACCAGTTCCTCGGGCGTGTGGGTGTCGTACCGGTGCTCCGGGAAGCCGGGGCCGGCGGCGTCGTGCGCGAACTCGGGGTCCGAGGTGTGGTTGGCGATGCCGCTGGTGTGGTTGAGCAGTTGGCGCAGGGTGATCCTGCTTCCGTCGTACCCGTTGCCCCGCACCAGGCCGGGGAGCCATGTCTCGACCGAGTCGTCCAGGCTCAGCTTCCCCTCCGCCTCCAGCTGGAGCAGGACGGTCGCGATGAACGTCTTGGTGATGCTGGCCCCGCGGAAGTGGTCGCCGGGCGAACGCTCGCGGCCGGTGGCGGTGTCGGCGTGACCGGCCGCTCCGTACCAACTGCTCCTGCCGTCCAGTGTCTTGGCGGCGACTCCGGGTTGTCCGCCCTTCTCGACCACGTTCCGCAGTGCGGCCCGGGTCGCCTCGTGGCTCTGCGGTGGCTGTGCAGCGTGTGCGGGTGGGGTGAATGCGGACGCTCCCACGGCCGCGGTCACCGCCAGAGCGAGTAAGGAGATACGTGTAGCCCGTTGCCTCATGCGTCTTGCCTCCAGGTCACCGAGGGGCAGGTGCTGCCCCTCGGTGCCAGTGACGCTCGACGCGGGTCCCGGGGTTGATCGTTGGGGGCCCGCCGGGGTCACTGCTTGGGAGCCCTGGCCGTGACCAGCAGGCCGGCGAGCAAACTCGCGAACAGTGTGAGGCCGACCGTCCACCAGAGGACGACGGAGTACCCGCTCACGACTGCCTTGTTGACCTGATCCAGCCTGCCGGAGAACGATTCCGGCAGGCTGTGCCTGCTGAGCGGGATACCGGCCTTGGCCGCATTGACCAACGGAGCGGGAATGCCCGACGCATCGGACAGCCGCGCGGAGATCGCCGAGGCGAGGACGGTGCCGAACAGGGGCCAGGCGGCCCAGCTGCCCAGATTCTGGGCTGCGAGGACCATCGCCGAGGTCCCGCCGGAGTCCTGCGGGGCGATTCCGTCGGTCGCGGTGGTGAAGAGCGGCGTGAAGGCCAGGCCGGCACCGAAGCCGATGAGCAGCGTGCCCGGCAGTATCTGGGCGGTGTACGCGCTGTCGGCATCGATCCCGGTCAGGATCGCCAGGCCGACCGCCGTCAGCAGCAGGCCCGGCACGATCAGATTGCGGGGCGCCAGCCGGTGGCACAGACGTCCGGAGACCTGGGTGGAGGCGAGGACGGCCGCGCCGGCCATGGGCAGCATGGCCATACCGCTCCGGACCATGGGGTAGCCGAGGACACCCTGGAGGTACCTGGTCAGGATCAGGAACGTGACGAGCAGGCCCAGGCCGAGGAAGGCCAGGGTGAGGAGGGAGCCCACCCGGTTGCGGTCCCTGAGGACAAGCGCCGGGACGAGCGGGCTGGGCGAACTGGCCTGCCGCCACGCGAAGGCCACCAGCAAGAGGGCACCGCCCACGAGGAGGATCAGGGTCAGGGGGGTGGTCCAGCCCGCCGTACCGGCCGTGCTGCCGTCGTAGACCACCTCGGCCCTGTCGAAGCCGAAGGCGAGCGCGGTGAGCCCGCCGGTGCCGAACAGCAGCCCCGGTACGTCGGGGCGGGCAGGGGTGCGGACCGGGTGCGGGTCGTGCACCAGAGGGGCCGCGCAGATCGCGAGGAGCAGAGCGAGCGCGGCAGCGGCGTACATGCACAGGCGCCAGCTCAGGCTGTCGACCATCCATGCGCTCGCGAACATGCCGAACGCCAGGCCACCGCCGGCGACCGCGGCGTAGATCCCGAAGGCCCTGCCGCGCTCCTTCGGATCGCTGAAGCCGGCGGACACCAGGGCCAGCGCGGACGACGAGAGCAGGGCGGCGGACATGCCCTGCAAGGCGCTGGAGAGGATGAGCAGGCCGGCAGAGGGAGCCAGGCCCGCGATCACGAAGGCCGCCGCGAAACCGGCCGAGCCGATGATGAACACCCGTTTGCGGCCCGCGAGATCGCAGAGGTGCCCGCCGAGCAGCAGCAGCACGCCGAAGGCCAGCATGTAGGCGGTGGAGAACAGGCGCATGTCGTCGGAGGAGGAGACACCCAGGTCGGTGTAGATGGCCGGCAGAGCGGTGTTCGTGATCGACGTACCGGTCAGCACCAGCAGTTGCGCCAGCGTGGCCATCCCCAGCCCCCACCACCGCATGGGGTGCGGAGCCTGGACACCGGCCGGGAACGACGGCACCGGCGGGCCCGGGGGCGGTCCGAACCCCGCGGACGGGTGGCGGTCCGCCGGTGTCGTCGGGGTGTACGCGGGCTGCGGCGGGAGCGGCCGGGGCCGGTCGGCGGGCTGCGGCTGGGCCGGGATGCGCGGATCCGACTGCGTGGCCCTGGTCTCCGGGGCGAAGTCGAGCAACTGGGCCGCGTGGCGCCCGAGTTGGGCGAGCACCGACCCGGGCAGCCACTCGCCGTCCGGGTCGGCGGCCGTGCGCGCGGCCACGTCGGCGGGCGTGGGCCGCTGCGCCGGGTCCTTGTGCAGACATGCGCGTACGAGGTCGACGAGCGACTCCGGTACGCCGGTCAGGTCCGCTTCCTCCTCCGCGATCCGGAAGAGGTGCGCGTTCAATCCGGTCTCCGTGGCGCCGAAGAGAAGGCGGCCGGTGGCGGCGTGGACGAGGACCGCGCCCAGGCAGAACACATCGCTGGCCGGGGTGAGTTCGAGGCCGCGCACCTGCTCGGGCGACATGAAGCCGGGGGAGCCGATCAGCATCCCGGTGCGGGTGTGCAGGCTGTCTCCGGCAAGGCTGTCCATGGCCCGCGCGATACCGAAGTCGATGACGCGCGGCCCGTCCACCGTCACCAGCACGTTGGACGGTTTCAGGTCGCGGTGGATCAGGCCCGCGCCGTGCACCGATTGCAGGGCCGCGGCCAGGCGGTTGGCGAGGGTGCGGACCGAGTGCTCGGGGAGTGGTCCGAAGTCCTTGGAGACCACGGTGGTGAGATCGGGCCCGGGGATGTACTGGGTCGCCACCCAGGGCACCTGCGCCTCGGTGTCGGCGTCGAGCACGGCCGCCGTCCACGTCCCGCCCACCCGCCGGGCGGCCGCCACCTCACGAGCGAACCGCTTGCGGAATTCGGGGTGCTGGGCGTGTTCGGCCTGCACCACCTTCACGGCCACGGTCCGTCCGGCTTCCGAACGGCCGAGGTACACCAGGCCCATGCCGCCCGCACCCAGACGGGCTATCAGGCGGTACGGGCCGATGTGTATGGGATCTTCGGCGATCAACTGGTCCACGGAAATAAGATAGTTGAGGTATCCAACGCGTGGTAGCGAGTCGCGGTGAACGATCGGTGTGTGCCTGCGGGGCGACGCACCTGGCGGACGCCCTGCCCGAGCCGTGGCTTCTTGGGCGCGTAGTCGGGATCGCGGGAGGGTTGCCAGGTCTTCGGGCGTTGAAGGAGACGTCTTACTCGCGGAGCGGGATGCGCAGGCCCTCGTGGCTGATGTCGCCGACCACCCCTCGGCGACCAGGAAGCCCGCCGGCTCGGTCAGGCTCCAGGTCGTGCTCGGCCGGCCTGGGTTGCGTAGTTGAGCCGATCGCTCAGCTCGGCACCGAATGGTCACTCCTGTCGCCGCGTCCGCCCGCTTTTCGGCCTGGTTGACACCGGCTTCGAAGATCGGCGCTGCCGAGTACACCCTTTGGCGCTTCCTGCGGGCCGAGGTGGATGCCTGGCGTGTCAGTCTCCTGCGGCGGGGCGTGGGTGGCGAGCCCCGTTCAGTACGGATTCGAGCAGGCCGGGGAACAGTGCGTCCAGGTCGTCGCGACGCAGCCGCACCAGCCGGGAGCGGCCCTTGACGGTGGTCCAGGTGACGCCCGCCTCGCGCAGCACTCGGTAGTGGTGGGACAGCGTCGTCTGGTGGACGTCCAGGTCGCCGCCGATGGCGTTGCAGCTCTCCTCGCCGGTGGCGGCGAGCCGTTGGACGATCTCCAGCCGCACCGGGTCGGCCAGCGCGCGCAGCACCTCCACCATCCGGATCGCCTCGGTCGCCGGCTGGGATACCTCACGCATCGTTTCTCTCCGTCCGTGACGGGGCCAGCCTATCCACTCATTGATACATGGACAAGCATCCATGCATTGCTTACAGTGCCGACCATCTACCTCCGCAATGCTCCGGAAGGGCGGCACGATCCATGCTCAGACGACTTCTCCCCTTGGCCGCGGCGACGTTCGCCGTCGGCACCGACAGCTATGTCATCGCGGGCCTGCTCCCCTCCATCGCCGCCGACCTGGAGGTCTCCACCCCGGCGGCAGGTCAGCTGGTGACGGTCTTCGCCCTGACGATGGCGTTGTCCGCGCCGATCATGGGGGCCCTCACCAGTGCCCTGGACCGGCGTTCGGCACTGCTGATCGCCTTGACCGTGTTCGTGGTCGGCAACGTCGTCACCGCGTTAGGAACCAGCTACGGAGTGGTGATGGCCGCCCGCATCGCCACCGCCGTGGGAGCGGGAATCATCAACTCCGCCGCCTCCAGCACCGCGGCGGCCATCGCACCGCCGGAACGCCGTGGCCGGGCCCTGGCCTTCGTCCTGGGCGGCCTGACGTTGGCGACCGCGCTGGGACTGCCTCTCGGCACTCTGATCGGCCGCACCGACTGGCACATCACCCTGTGGGCCGTCGCCGGGATCGGCCTGCTGGCGGCCGTCGGTATCGCCGCCGGCCTCCCCGGGGTGAGGCTTCCCGCCGCCTCGCTGCCCGACCGTCTGCGCCCCCTCAAGCAGGGCCGCGTACTGGCGCTGCTGGCGGTCACCTCACTCGCCTTCCTCGGCACCTACACCCTCTACACCTACATCAGCCCGACCCTGCGGGACGCCACCGGTGGCAACGAATCGCTCCTGACCCTGATCCTGCTGGCCTGGGGCGTCGGCATCCTGGCCGGGAACATCACCGCCGGGCGCCTGGTCGACCGCCACGACTCCGCGCGCGTCCTCACCGGCGCCCTCACCCTCGCAACTCTCGCCCTGGTGCTGACCCCGTTGGCGACCCGAGCCCTCGCTTCTACCCTGGTCTGGGCCGTGGTCTGGGGTGTGACCGTCGGCGTCATCGTCGTCCCCCAGCAGCACCGGCTCATCTCGCTCAGCCCCGCCGCCGCGCCGGTCCTGCTCGGCCTCAACTCCTCCGCGCTCTACATCGGGATCGCCCTCGGCGGCGGACTCGGCGGACTGGCGCAGGAGTGGCTCGGGCTTGCCCCGGCCGAACTGGGGCCGGTGGCCGCCGGCATCACAGCTCTGACCCTCTTCTGGCACCTGGGAACCACGCGCCGCCCCGCCGCGCCCGCCCCCGCCCCCGCAACACCGGAACCGGCCTCGGTCAATCCGGAGAAATCCGAGGCGTGACCCGCCGTCCCACATCACTGCGTGCATGGCCCGCGACACCACAGCCTCTCAGCCCTCCTGCGGTCCAGCTTCCACGTAGCGGCGCAGGTCCGCCGCGTCGATTCCGGCGAGGCTGTCGGCGAAGATCCGTCGCGGCGAGGGCGGTAGGGGAAGCAGGGACGGCACCACGAGGAGTGCGCAGCCCGCCGCCTCGGCCGAGGCGGCGCCGTCCGGTGAGTCCTCGACGGCGACACACGCCGCCGGGGGCACCCCGAAACGCTCCGCCGCGGCCCGGTAGGGGTCCGGGTGGGGCTTGGTGCGTACGGTGTCGTCGGCCGAGAGGGTGAACGCGAACGGCACATGCGCCAGCGCTCCCCGGGCCACCGAGTCGACCACCGTTCTCGGGGAGGCGCTCACCAGGGCGAAGGGGACGCCCTGGTCCTCCAGCTGCGACAACAGCCGCTGGGCGCCGGGGCGCAGGGGCGCGCCCTCGTCGACCCGGCGGAAGAACTCGTCACCGAGCTCCGCCGCCACGCGTTCCGTGTCGTTCCGGCCCGTGATCCGGGCGTGATCGCGCGGGGAGCTCTGCGCGAAGAGACGGTCCGCCCGCCCGGCCGTGGAACACGTCGTTTCGGCACCTCGTCCGACATGCCGACCACCGGCACCTCGCGTAGCGTGACAGCCGACTACGCAAGGTGGTCGAGCGCGTCGGGCGGGAGGCGGGACATGAAGCTCGGTCTGCACTACTGGAACTACTCGACACCGGCCGACCCCGCGCTCATCGCGCCCACGCTCGCGGAGTCGGTGCGGATCGCCGAGCAGGCGGAGATCGCGTCCTTCACCGTGATGGACCACTACTTCCAGATGGAGACCGGGCAGAGCGTCGCCGACGAACCGATGCTGGAGGGGTACACCACGCTCGGCTACGTGGCCGCGGTGAGTCAGCGGATGACGCTCGGCCTGATGGTCACGGGCGTGATGTACCGGCACCCCGGACTCCTGGCGAAGATCGTCACCAGCCTCGATGTGCTCTCGGGCGGCAGGGCCAGGCTGGGCATCGGCGCCTCCTGGTACGAGCGGGAGCAGTACGGGCTCGGAGTGCCGGTGGTCCCGGTCGCCGAGCGGTTCGAACGGCTGGAGGAGACGATCCGGATCTGCCTCCAGATGTGGAGCGACGACAACGGTCCGTTCCGGGGCAGGCACTACCAACTGGCCGAGACGCTGTGCGTGCCCGAGCCGATCGGCGGGCACCCGCCGATCATGATCGGCGGCGGGGGCGAGCAGAAGACCCTGCTCCTGGTCGCCCGCTACGGGGACGCCTGCAACCTCTTCGCCACCGACCAGAAGGAAGTGGCCCACAAGCTCGACGTGCTGCGCGCGCACTGCGACGCGGAGGACCGTGACTACGACGCCATCACCAAGACCGTGATGTACAACGGCCCGGTGCTGGCCAGGCCGGACGCGTTTCTCGCGGAAGCGGAGGCGTACGCGGGCCTGGGCATCAGTGAGATCCAGCTGCTGCCCGACCGGCACCCGGTCAGCTTCACCCACCAGGTCGCCGAGCGCATCGCACCCGCCGTCGCCGCGATCGGATAGCCGACGGGTGCGCTGCGCGCCGCACGGTCCTACGCGCCTGCACGCCTATGCACCTGCACACCTATGCACCTGCACACCTACGCGCCTGCACGCCTGCACACCTACGCGCCTGCACGCCTGCACGCCTACGGTCCTACGCGCCTGCACGCACGCCTGCGCGTTTGCAGGCCTACACGCCGGTGGTGCCGTCGACGATCTCCCGGATCAGGTCGAGGTGGCCGTTGTGCCGGGCGGTCTCCTCGATCAGGTGGAGGACGATCCAGCGCAGGTCGGGGTGAGTACCGTTGCCGCGCGGGCGCTCGGCCGAGGTGTCCAGGTCGTGGTTGGCGACCAACTCGCGGTAGCGGGAGGTCCGTTCCTCGTACAGCGACAGCACATCGGCGAGCGGCATGTCCACCGCGATGCGCATCTCGCGGTCGGGGTCCTCGTCCGTCCACGGCCCTTCGTCCTCACCGCCGAGGAACACCACCTCGAACCAGTGGTACTCGACCCAGCTGAGGTGGTTGATCAGCCCGGCGATCGTCATCAGGGGGGAGCCGGGCAGCGGGGCCCGGCGGGCATCGTCCGGCGAGATGCCCTCGCACTTCGCGCGTGCGGTGTCGCGGACGTAGTCGAGGAAGGTGGCCAACTGGGTGCGCTCGTCCCATGCGGGAGGCGAATCGGTGCGTGTCATCGGCGTACACGATCCGCGTCGGACCGCCTCCTGTCCATCGCATTGTCCAATGGGGCCCGCCCCTGGGTCCCTGGGCCCACGCCCCGGCGATCGGGCCTCATTAGGCTCGTGCACGACCAACTGCGAGCCATCTGACCGGCGCCCGGCACGGGCGCTGGCCCGGCGTGCCCGCACGCACCTGGAACTGCACGCTCCACCTGTCCTTCATGGGGTGATGTGTCGATGAGTGACGGTTTCTTCTACTCGTACCACCTCGGCTGGAGCCGCCCGGACTCCGAGTCGCTCTTCAGCGATCTCGACGCGGCGGGACTGCGGCTCAGCCACCCGATCACGAGGCGGGTCACGCTCCTCGGGCCGGGGCCCGGCCCCCGCGGCACCCCGTCGTGGGTGACCAGGGAGCAGCTCGTACTCCTGGCCGGACTGCAGCGGCTCGACAGCGTCGACTTCCTGTTGTGGGTGAACAGCGGAACCGACGTGCCCGCACGCATCCGCCGGATGCGGGACGGCGTCGTCGCGCTGGAATTCGGCTTCGGCCGGCTGACCCGGGACGAGCAGGAAGTGGCCGCGAGGGCGATCAGGGAGGCGATAGGGCGGGCCTCCGTGCTCTGCATCGGCTTCGTCGTCGACCGCGAGGGCGCCTCCGTGGCGACGGACTGGAGCGGTGTCGTCATCAACGGGACGACGTACTTCGACAGTTGGCCGGACACCCTGGCCGTGCGGCACGAGATCGCCGCGATGCAGCCGCAGTTGGCGGGGGTGGCCTCGTACGACCAGTCGCCCTGGATGCTGTTCGGGAGCGAGGTTCCTGTCCGGTAGTGGCGGGGGCGGCCTGTCGGTTCGCCGCTGGGCTCGGCCCGGTTCGGTTCGGCTCGGTTCGGCTCCGCTCCGTGACTTTCGTCGGAATCGGCAACTTTGAGCCTTGCATTGGGTCCTGAGGCCCATGCCCCGAAGGGTGCCGGTGTGGTCGGATGCGTGGAGTGGCTGAACTGCGGCCGTACACCGGCAAGCTGGGGGACTCGTCGTGTCTGGCATAGGCGGATTTGCGGTTTCGGGTGGTGCCGGTGGAGGTGTCGCCGGTGGGGGTGTCGCCGTGGGCCGGCAGGGGGGCAGGCAGTCCTTGCCGCGTCCGTTGCAGGCGGTGCTGATCCTCGTACGGCTGCTCTTCGCGGCCGCCGTCGTGGGCGGCATCGGTGTGCTGACGGTGGCATCGGCGGTCAACGAGGTCGACGGCCAGCTGTTCGGGCTGCTGCTGTACGCGGCGCTGCCGAGCGTGTTCGCGTTCGTCCTCTCGCTGTATGTGCGTACCGGCGGCATCTGGGTCTGGCGCGGGCTGCTGGCCGTACACGTCTGGCTCACCTTCGGCGCGCTGGCGACCCTCGGTGGGGACGGCGGCGGGCGCGGTGTCACCCAGCTGGTGATGCCGGTCGCCGTCATCGTCCTGCTGTTCCGGTCGAGCGCGCGCGAATGGTTCGAGCTGCCCCTCGAACAGCGGTTGCCGCACCGACGGTTCAGCATCGCGCGCATGATCAAGTGGCGCCGGGACGACGCCGGTCAGACCGCGATGGAATACCTCGGCATGATCCTGGTGGTCGTGGCCCTCATCGGCGGACTGGTCGTCACGGGGATCGCCGCCCAGCTGACCGGTGGGATGCAGGACGCGATCTGCCGGCTCACCGGGAGCGCCTGCCCCGCGCCCGGCGGCAACGTGGAGGCGGGGCACGGCAAGGACACCGGCGGGTCGGCCACGTCCGGTGGTACGGACTCGGGCGGATCGGTGGCCACGGGCGGTACGGACTCCGGGGGTTCGGGCCCGGCAGGGTCCGGCTCCGGCTCCGGGTCCGGTTCCGGGTCCGGCGGGTCGGACACGGCCGGGGGCTCCAACGCGGCCGGTGGGAGCGACACGGCCGGCGGAACCGGCTCAGCGGGCAGCGCGGGCAGCGCGGGCAACGGTTCGGGATCCGGCTCGGGCGGTTCCGGAAGCTCCGGCGGAGGTGACACCGCCACCCAGGTCGACGACGGCGGCGACGACGTGGACAGCTCCGGGGAGCCGAACGGCGGCGACGGCCAGGACGACGGCGGCGGTGGCGACGAGAAGCCCGGCGAGAGCTGCACCTCGGGCGTCGGCGCCTTCTTCTCCTGCGCCGCGCACCAGACCGGCGGCTTCTTCAAGGGCCTGGTCGGCGACGGGCTGTGGGGCGACATCACCGGCACGCTCGGCACGATCTTCCACCCCATCAAGGCGTGGGACGGCCTGAAGGACTACGGCAAGAGCCTCGGCGACAAGTGGAGCCAGGACTCCAAGGGCGCCGGGGACAAGTGGTCCAAGGGCGACTACCTCGGCGCGGTCTGGGACTGGACCAAGGCGTCCGGCGGTACCGGCGGCAAGGTCCTCGACGACATGTTCATCGGCGACGAAGTCCGGGACATGTGGAAGAACGGCAACGAGGGCCAGGCGATCGGCACCGGCCTCTGGAACATCGGCTCGCTGTTCATCCCGGGTTACGGCGAGGGCAAGCTCGTCGGCAAGTTCGGAAAGCTGGGCAAGTTCGGGAAACTCGGCAAGCTGGGCGAAGTCGCCGAGAAGGCCGGAGAGGCCGCGTCCAAGGCGAAGAAGGCCGCCAAGGCGGGCGATGTCACGGCCGCGGAGAAGGCCGCGAAGGAAGCGCAGCAGCACGCCGACGACGCCGCCGAGCAGGCCGGTCTCAAGGGCTGCACCGTCGGGATGGGCGGTCGCGTCCGGGTCCCGTACGGCAGCGGCGGGGGCGTCGGACTGTCCGGCTCGGGCACCGGCCTCGTCGCGGCCCCGCCCGTCTCCGTACCCGTCGGCTTCCTCATGGGGAAGTGCGACGAGGTCGACCCGGAGAAGAAGGCCGCCGCCGACGAAGCCCAGCGGCTGGCCGACGAGGCGAAGAAGGCCGCGGACGCGGCCAAGCGCCGTAAGGCCCTGGAAGCCGCTCAGGACCAGCCGAAGCCGGCCTGGTACAAGGACCTCAAGGACCCGCCGGCCGGGGCCAAGGACGGCGGCACGGGCAACTGGCAGGAGATCAAGCCCGGCGTCTGGAACTACCCGACCGAGATGGGTGCCCGCTACCAGGAGCAGATCTCCAAGGTGGGCCGCGGGAAGGAGTACCGGGTTCCGCTGGACAAGCTCACGGGGAAGCCGGTCGACTTCGACGGCTGGGACGCCTCGCGGGGCACGTACCTGGAGGCGAAGTACGGGTACACGGGCAAGAAGTACTACAACGCCGACACCGGGGAACTCGCGCCGGATCTCGCCGGCCGCTGGGCCGACCAGGCAACCCGCCAGCTGGACGCCGCACGGGGCAAGCCGGTCGAATGGCACCTGTCCGATCCCGATGTCGCCGATGCGGCCCGGAAGATGTTCCGGGAACGGAACATCGACGTTAAGGTGATCAACACGCCGGGAGATGTCGTCGGCTGAACGCGGGCGCCGGGCGCAATTCCGAAGGCTGAGGGAGAGTTCCGTGCTTTATGTCGTCGTCAACGCTTCTTGGGGCGTCCGGGAAGAGGATGTCCGGGAGATCGGCAGACGATGGGCAAAGACTCTCACCGCGCTCAAGGAAGTGGACGGCGCCACATTCGGCGACTGGCACGACGCCGGGCGCGGTGACGCGTCCGACCCCGTGGTGCTGCCGTCGGGGGACGCGGTGTCGGAAGACGTACTGGTCGATTACATCGAGCGCAAGAACCAAGGGCCCGATCTCGATGTGGTCGGCTACACGGTTTCCCTCTGGGCGCACAATCCCGGGAAATTGCGCGTCACCGCGGCAATTCACGCGGGTGGGTCGTCGCCGTACGTCACGAATTCGATCTCGCTCGCTTTCCGCTCGCGCGAGCTGGACGAATCGACCGAGGTGATCCGGCGGTCGCCCGACATTCTGCGGATCATCGCCGAGGCCTGGGACATCGACGCCGGTCAGGTGTACAACGATTCCCAGTACGACGCGGTGGCAGAGCAATTCGAGCTGAAGAATTCCCACCCCCGGTGCGGCCGGGCGGTCTACCTCTCCGCCGGGCGGGCGGCACCAGCGCCCGAGGGCCTCGACGGCACGTACACCCGTACCGCGGCCGGCGGCCTGGTCATCGACCTCACCCGGGGCGGTACGACCGTGCCGGGCAACGAGACGATCATCGAGGCCAACAGGGAACTGCGGGCGGCCGGTTCGCTGACGCCGCTCCCGTTGCCGATCGACCGCGACAAGTTCTGACAGCTGCGGGCCCGCACCCCCCGGGGAGGCGCACGCCTCAGAGCCAGCCCCGCATCGCCGCGAACCCCAGCAGCAGCCCCACCGCGAACACCCCGAGCCCGAGCGCGAACACCGCGGGCATCACCGCCGGGCCCCATGCCCCGGGCCCGGCCACCGTGGCGTTCTTCGCCGGGTCCGCCGGGTCGTAACTGACCCGGACCGGCGCCCCGACCTCGAAGCCGAACGGGCCCGGGGCATGGTCGGTGAACTCGATGTCGCGGCCGTCCCGGGTGCGGAACGCGAAGACGTACTCGGTGGCGTAACTCCGCTCCATGCCCGGCCCCCGGTCGGCCGTCCGGCGGTCCGCGCACCGCCCCTCCGCGCGTTCGCCGTGCCGTACCAGCCGCAGCACCCGGTTCAGACGCAGCGCGGAACGGATCGCGAACGCGCCGAGGAGCAGGCCGAACAGCAGCAGGAACGTGGCCGTGCCGCCGGGCAGGATCTGCATGGACGCGCGCTCCCGATCCGCTACTTGACCGTGATCGAATCGACGAAGGCGTCGAGATCCTTCGGGCTCAGCGAGCCCTTCACCGCATTGATCCGGACCGCGAACGGCACATCCTTCGAATCGACACCCGCCACCACGACCCCCGTCATCCGGGTGCCCTGCGCCGGGGTCCGCTCCTCGCCGTTCGACGTGAACTCGTAGTCGATCCGGCGTGCGTCACGGGCGCTCTCCGCACCCGCGAGCCGCACCTCCTCGGTCCCCTTGCGGGTCGCCCCGATACCGATGCCGGCGCCCGCCGCGGACGCCGCCTCGGCGGCGCTGTCCACGCCCGTGGCGAAGTCGAGCTGCACGGAGACCATGCCCGTGCGCAGCCCGCCCTCCTCCTTGAGCGCGACGGCCGCGTTGGCCTTGGCCCGGTCGGCCGCGGGCTGTTCCTTGTAGCCCTTGTCCCCGGGGTAGCCGACGGAGAGGCTCTTGGTGTCGAGCTTGCTCCAGCCCTCCGGCAGCGCGGCGGTCTCCCCGCCGCAGCCGGTGAGCAGGGCGAGGCCGATGGCGGCGGCAGCGGTCGCGCCGATCGCCCGGTACATCTTCTTCGTCGTCATCGCCTATCGCCTCTTCGTCGTGCGTGGTCGGTGCTTCCCGTACGGGCTACTTCGCGCAGTAGCTGTACGGGAGGTACGAGCGCTTGTCGCCCTGCGGAGCCCCGAGGAACTGCGCGTCCGTCAGTGTCTCCTTCTTGTGCTCGTCGGAGATGGAGAATCCCAGACTCATGCCGAGCGAGACCTCGAAGCCGAACTCCTGGGCGTCCGTCTGACCGTGGTACTTCATCGTGCTCGACAGGCCGTCCTGGTACATCAGCTGGTCGAAGGGGTCGGTTCCGGTGGGCTTCTGCTGAAGAGATTGATCGCCGAACATGTACTCGAACGGGGCGGTGTTGTTGCCGGAGCCGTCCAGCCACTGCTCGGCGATGGCCCGCTTGTCCTCGGTGGCCTTGTCGGTGTCCTTGCCGAAGACGATCGAGTTCGTCCTGACCTCGATGGCGGTGTCGCCGGAGGAGTCGGAGCCGCTGACCTTGCCGCCGCGCTTGTCGCCGTCCTTCTTGCCGTTGTCGCCGCTGATGTCGCCCTTGTCGGTCGTCGAGCCGTTCTCGACGGTCTGGGTCATGTCGATGCGGACGATCTTCCCGGTCTTCTGGTCACGGGTGACGGTGACCGCCCCGGTCCGGCTGTCCTTCGCGGAGGCCGCGCCGCCCAGCGGACCGGCCGAACCACTGACCTTGCCCTCCAGGTCGAGCTTGGCGGTGTACGTGTACGACTCGTTGCCGTTGACGTCGTCCTTGGTGATGGTCACCTCGGGGGAGAACTTCGCCTTGCCGCCGAGCTTCGCGCCGAGCTTGGCCTCGTCGCCCGCGCTGATGGAGAGTCCGCCGTCCGCGTAGGCGTTGAGACCGACGGTCGAGTAGGAGATCTTCTTGTCCCCGATCTTCTTCTCGACGTCCTTCTTCTTGTCGGCCCACTTCATCCCGGAGTACCAGCCGCCGCCGTAGCCGCCGCTGTACTTGGTGGAGGTCTCCCACATCTTCATTTCCTCGATGTCGTCCCGCATCTTCTTGGCGTCCTCCTCGCTCTTGAAGACCCAGGTGTCACCGTTGGTGATCTTGATGCCGCCACCGACGTCCACATCGGCCTTACCCAGCTTGCCGAGCTTGACGCCGGGGGTGCTGGCGGTGGCACCGGCCGAGGCGGCGTCCGTGAACGTCATGTAGACCAGCTTGTCGTTCTCGTCGACCGTGCCGTCCCCGTTCACGTCCGTCTTGGCCTGGCTGACCTTCTGCTGGAAGCCGTACTCGTTGCCCCACTCGAACCAGCCGATCTTGACCTTGTCGCCGACGGTGTCGGAGATGCTGGAGACCTGGCACATCTTGGGCTCGTAGTCGGCGTCCGTCTTCGGCTTCGCGGTGGTTTCCCCGCTGCCGGTGGAGCAGCCGCCACCGCCGCCGCCCATCGAGCTGATCGCGCAGCGGATGCGCTCGCCGATCTGCCCGCCGACACCCGCCATGGCCATCGCGCCGATCAGCGTGACCACGAGGACGACCACCCCGAGGTACTCCATGGCCGTGGCGCCGCCGTCCCGCCAGGAGTACGGGCGGTACGGGGCGGGCTCCGGCTCGTCCGCGCGGTCGTCCAGCAGCCGGTCGACGGCCAGCCCCGCCGCCGCGCCGGTCGCCAGCGCGACCATCGGCATCAACGTGCCCTCGACGTCCACGAGATGCCAGGACACGGCCAGTCCGTAGACGAGCGCGGCCACCGGGACGGTGAGGGCGGCGAGGAGCGTCAGCAGACGCGACTCGCGGTGCTCGTCGGGCAGGACGCGGGCGGAGGCCAGGACCGTGAGGACGGTCGTGATGACGTTGGGGACGTGCAGCAGGGCCAGCCGCCAGCCGAAGCTCGTCAGCCGCTCGTCGGTGGCCAGCAGTTCGACCAGTCCGCGCGAGACCAGATAACCGGCGGCGATGTAGACCAGGGCGCCGGCGGCCCAGCTGCGGGTCAGGGCGAAGAACACGCCACCGCTCGCGCCGGAACCACCACCCCCGTTCCCCGGCGGTATGTGGCCCGCGCCTCCGCTTCCCCAGCCCCCGCCACCAGTCACGGTTCTTCCTCTCCGACGCCCACTTGCCATGCCTGTGCCCGCAGTTATGCATGCGGGTGTGGACGTGAGCGTACGGATGTACGAGCCGGGTGACCTGGGCCCTTGGCCCCAAAGTCGGGCCCAACGGGCGATGCCCCGCCCCACCGCGAGGAGCGGAGGGGCGGGGCATCGGGGGAGGGGAGCGGGATGCGGCCGGGTCAGTCCAGGTCGTCCGCGAACGTTCCCGCACGCTCGGCGACTTCCGGTCTGCGGACCCGCAGCACGGCGAAGCCGACGATGCCGACGACCAGCGCGCCGACGAACACGTACGGCAGCACGTTCAGCGGCCAGGCCGGAGCGGGCCACAGGTTGCGGTAGAAGACGTAGATCATCGCGGCGGCGCCGATCAGCCCCAGGCCCCAGGTGATCAGCAGGCCGCGGGCCCCGATCCGGCGTACGAACAGCGGCGCGGCCAGACACACCAGGGTGTAGCTGAGCATGTAGCCGAAGACGCCGATGGTGTCGATGTACGTCGTCGCGTTCAGTGGTTCGGTCCCGGCGCCGACCACGAGCACCGCGGGGAGGGCGACGAACGGGGCGACGGCCCAGATGGCCGCGGACGGGGTCCGGTGGCGGGGGTGGGCGACGCCGAGCCGGGCCGGCATCACACCCTCCTTCGCCATGCCGAACAGCAGCCGGGCGGCGACGGTGATGCAGGCCATCACCACGGCCACGAACGATGCCGCGAAGCCCGCGTGCAGGAAGAACTTGAGGAAGCCGAGGCCGGACAGCTCGGCAAGTTCATCCATCGGGTCGGTGCTCCTCGCCAGGGCGTCCGCCCCGCCGAACCCGGCGACCTGCGCGTAGGTGGCGAACATGTACAGCACACCGGCCAGCACCGCACTGCCCATTACCGAGCGGGGAATCGCCTTGTACGGGTCGGTGGCCTCGGCGCCCAGTGAAGCGGCGCCCTCGAATCCGACGAAACCGAGCACGCCCAGCACCACGGCGAAGACGATGCCGTCGAGGGTGGAGCCGCTGAGGCTCAACTGCTCGGTGTCGATGATGTTCCCGCTCTTGAAGAAGGCCGGGACCAGCACGACGACGATGAGGACGATCGACACGACCTCCAGCACGGAGGCGACCCGTGCCGCGGTCCGCACACTGGCGATCGTCAGCCGGATCGCGACGGCGGCCAGCAGCACATCGAGCAGGATCTGGCCGGGGATGCCGGTGAAGAGCCCGATGCCGATCTGGTCGAGGGCGCGCGCCGTGTAGTAACCGGCACCGGCGAGCGAGCCCGAGCCGATGCACACCGCACCGATGAGCAGCGCCCAGCCGGTCACGAACGAGCCGGGCGCCCCGAGCGAGAGCCGGGAGAAGGCGTACAGCGAACCGACCCCGGCGCGCCTGCGGGCGAAGACGCAGATGCAGTACGCGATGGCGAGCACGGCCGCCATGGCCAGGAAGAAGGAGAACCAGGCGCCGTTGCCCGCGGATGCCGCCATGCTGGCGGGGGCGAACGCGATGACGGCGCTGGGCGCGACGTTCGCGACGCTCTGGGCGCCGACCTCGAACGTGGAGACGGAGCGGTGGGCCAGGCCGTCGGCCGGCTTTCCGGCGGTGGTCTGCTTTCCGGCGGTGCTCATGTCCGGTCCTCCATCATCAGCAGCTGACGCAGGGCGTGGCCGGCGGCGAGGTCGGCCAGTGCGTCGCCCGCCTCGTCCAGCGGACGCCGTGCCGAGATCATCGATTCCACGTCGAGCTCGCCCGACACCACGAGGTCCACCAGGGCCGGGATGTCCCGGCCGGCGTCGACCGAGCCGTAGTTGGAGCCGAGGATGCGCTGGTCGGCCTCGGCGAGCGCGAGCGGGTCGAAGCGCGCGGTGCGGCCGGTCGGCGGGAGGCCGACGATGACGGCGGCGCCGCCCTGGCCGAGCGCCGCGATGGACTGCTCGGTGGTCTCGATCTTGCCGATGGCGTCGAACACGTAGTCCAGGCCTTCGGGGACCAGGGCGCGCAGGGCCTCGACGACATCGCCGTCACGGGCGTCGACCGCGTCCGTCGCGCCGAGCCGGCGGGCCAGCTCCAGCTTCTCCGGGACGACGTCGACGGCGACGATGCGGCCGGCCTGCGCCAGCCTGGCACCCTGCACGCAGGACAGGCCCACGCCGCCGCAGCCGATCACGGCGACGGTGGCCCCGGCCTCGACGCCCGCCGTGTTGCGGACCGCGCCGACACCGGTGGCGATGGCGCAGCCGACCAGGGCGATGACGTCGAGGGGCGCGTCCTCGCGCACCTTGATCGCGCCGGAGGCGGGGACCACGACGCGCTCGGCGAACGAGGAGACGCCCAGGTAGTGGTGGGCCTTCTCGCCGTCGATGGAGAGCCGGCTGGTGCCGTCGTGCAGCACCCCGCCGGGCGCGACGACCTCCGCGACCAGGCTGCACGCGGCCGGGCGCCCGGAGACGCAGAAGCGGCAGGTGCCGCAGGACGGGACCCAGGACAGGACGACATGGTCGCCGACCGCCAGGCCGGTGACGCCCGCGCCGAGGGCGGTGACCACGCCGGAGCCCTCGTGCCCCATCACGACCGGGGTGGGGTGGTCCCACTCGCCGCGGATGACATGGAGGTCGGAGTGACAGACGCCGGCCGCCGCCACGGCGACCTCGACCTCGCCGGGGCCGGGCGGGGCCAGGGTGACGTCGGTGACGGTCACCTCCTGGCCCGGGGAGCGGAAGACGACGCCGCGCACGGTGCGCGCGGTGCTCTCTTGGAAGGACGGGGAGCTCATCGGCTTACTCCTCGGGTGGTGCGGCACGGTCGGGGAAGGGCGGCACGATCGGCGACGGGCGGCACAGCGGCCTGCCGGAGCGTCTTGTTTAGTGCCATTAAACTTTCGTCAAGTTTTACAGCACTAAACTCGATGGGTAAAGACCCTTCTGACCTGCGTCTTCCCCCGGCCACCGACCGTGACGTCTCCGACAGGTAGCGTGTCCGCCATGCCCGAAGCCCCTGACAGCCACATGTCCACGATCGGTCCGCGGCTGCGTGAGCTCCGCCTGGCACAGGGGCTGACGCTCGCTCAGGTCGCCGAGGCGGCAGGTGTGACCAAGGGGTTCGTCAGCCTGGCCGAGCGCGGCAAGACCTCGGTCTCCGTCCCGACCCTGATCCGCATCTGCGAGGCCCTGGGCACCGGCATCGCCACGCTCTTCGACTATCCGGACCAGGACGTCGTCAAGGGCGGCCTGGGCGCCAAGCTGGAGATGGGCGGGCACGGCATCGAGGAGTTCCTCCTCACACCCGCCGAGGAACGGCACGTCCAGGTCATGCGGACGATCCTGAGCCCCGGCGGCGGCTCCGGCGGCGCGTACAGCCTGGAGGCCGAGACCGTCTTCGCCTACCTGGTCCGCGGCACGCTGCGGCTGAGCGTGGACGGCGAGCCCAGGTTCCTGGAGGCCGGCGACTCGACGACGTTCTCCGCACGGGCCGCGCACGCCTGGGACAACCCCGGCGAGGACGAGGCCGAGGTCCTCTGGTCGATCGCGCCCGCCCTGCCGCTCTCCCGCACCAAGCTCCGGCCGTAGGGCCTGTCCGGCGGATCAGGGCCGGGGCGGATCCAGCGGAATGCGACGGGTCGCGCGGCCCCGGGTGTCCAGGAGCCAGCCCATGCGCTTGGGGGAATGCGGCGCCACCGTGCGGTCCTTGACCTCCAGCATCGGGAAGCGTTCCGCCGGCAGCATCTCGAACGGGCCGATGGCGTTCAGACCATGGAGCCGGACGATGACCGGGAGGTTGTGCGGTCCGCTGACGGAGACGCACATACGGACCTGCTCCATGCGGGCCGGCGTGTTTCCGGTGTGTTCGAGGTGGGCGTGCGGGACGGCGGCCCGGTGGATCACCATGGTCGACGGGCCGGCCAGGGGGTGGGCGATGTCGCAGCGGAAATTGAGGTCGCCGTGGTGGATCAGGCGCTGGAGCCGGGTACGGGTGGAGCGCAGCCCCCGCAGGCCGCCGATGGTGCGGTGGAACCCGGTACGTGAGGCAGCCGGGCCGATCACTTCCGGTCGATCTCGCTCTGGACGATCGACACCCGGGCCCCCGGCCGGATGCCCCACTTCTCCATCGCTCCGGCCTCCGCCTCGATCACATGCCGGGCCCGCAGCCGGGGCAGGCCCAGCCGGCCGGGCTTCATCGTGTGGACCGCCACGACCCTGAACTTCCGGTCCAGATACGCCACATCGATGGTGAACCGCATCCGGAAACTGTGCACACTCCCGCACGGGGTGATCAGCAGGGCGCCGTCGATCCCGTCCTGCCCGAGCAGCCCGCGACTCCGGGCCCGGTACGAGGCCGCGATCCGCAGCGGTATCTCCTCCTCCTGCCCTCCCTGTGCGTCGGTGACCGTCAACGTGCCCTTGCCATTGCGCCATTGAGCCATGGTCATGAAGGTAGCGCCAGGTGACGGCCGCTCGGTCCGGAACGGCACGCAGTGGGCCCCAGGACCCATGACCCGTGCCCGGCACCGGCTTAGGGTCGGCTCCGTGGACGCCATGCTGACAGTGCTCGCCGCACTCTGGGGCGCAGCGGCCGGACTGCTGGTCCCGCGCGCCGCCTACCGGTTCTCCGTCGAACCGGAGGACCCCTGGCGCGACGCCTGCCCCGAGGGCCACGCCCTGACCGGGCTCGCCCGCGGCTGGCTCGGCTCCACCCGGTGCGCGCAGTGCGCGGCGGTGCCGGTACCCACCGCCCCGGCACCCATCACCCAGGGCGACGGGCCGGGAGACCGGATCGACGGGACGGACGGCTCGCCGCGCGCAACGCGTTACGCCCCCGGCGTCCTCGTCCCCGTCGTCACCGCACTCTCCTGCGCCGTCCTCGCGGCGGCCACCGGGCTCCGCCCCGAACTGGCCGTCTGGCTGCTGCTGGCACCCGTCGCCGTACTGCTGGCGACCATCGACCGCCGCGTCCACCGGCTGCCCGACCGGCTGACACTGCCCGCCGCCGGGGCCGTCGCCCTACTCCTCGGCGCCGCCGCGCTGCTCCCCGAACACGCCGGGTCCTGGCTGTCCGCCCTGCTCGGCGGAGCCGCCCTCGGCGGCTTCTACTTCCTGCTCTTCCTCATCAACCCGAACGGAATGGGCTTCGGGGACGTCAAGCTCGCGCTGTCGCTGGGCATGGCCCTCGGCTGGTACGGCTGGGCCGTGGTGTTCGCCGGAGGCTTCGCCGGATTCCTGCTCGGTGCGGTGTACGGGTTCGGGCTGATGATCATGAAGCGGGCCGGGCGCAAGACCGGCATCCCGTTCGGCCCGTTCATGATCACGGGCGCGTTGCTGGGCATGCTGCTCGGCGCGCTCGCCGCCTGACCCCGCCGTACCCCGGCCACGCCCAGAAGAGCGTGGCCGGGACAGTCATTCCCCGCAACCGGACGTCAACTCGTCACACGATCTGGATGGCGACGACCTTCGGCGGATGGTTCGGGAAGGTGATGTCGTGCCAGCGCTCGATCTTCACCGAGTCACCATTGGCGTCGTAGTAGATCAGGTCGTTGTTGCCCGTGGAGATCCGGTCGACCCACCACCCGCCGAAGTCGGTCTTCCCGCCGTTCGCGTAGCAGTCGACGCTGTCACGGCCCTCGAAGTGCGACCAGATCTTCAGGAAGTTCTCCCCACCGACACATTGGACGTGGTCGATGGCGAAGGCATCACCACTCGGCATGCTGATGGTGAGCGCGGCAGTCGTGGCGAGCGCCACGGCCACCCAACGCGCGGCCCTCTTGGTTTTCGAGATCACGGATTCCCCTTCACACGAAGGCCGGCGCACCGGCCGGCCCTGTCGGCGATGTTGCGTCATGACGGAACGGTGCTTCGTCGAGCCGACAACGGGACACGACCCGCCAGGCAGCCCCGAGACCCCGTCGGGCAGCTCGAACGATGCGGTCGCCACGCTATAGACGAAAAGAGGCAATACCGTCCGCAGTCAGGGAAAACACATCAAATAGGTGATAACCCGAGGTGAGGCCGTGGCGTGCGGTCGAGCAGGCAACGGCCCGGACCCCCGCCGGCCCCGCCCCACCCGCCGCTCCGGCAGGGCCCCGATGGGCCCGGTGGACGGTGGAGCCGACGCGCACGGCCCCTTCGGGGCGCCCGCCGACGGGCGGACGCCCCGAGGGCCTGTCCGACCCTGATCCGCCGGACAGGCCCTAATGCGGTCGCGCCGCTCGGCACCCGGCTGACACCATTCCCGTATGTCCGGAGCATCCGAAGAAGCGGCCGCCGAAGCGAAACGCGCACGATTCGAAGCCCTCGTCCTGGAGGCGGCCACCGCCTCCGTCGACGGCTGGGACTTCGCCTGGCTCGACGGCAGGGCCACCGAGCAGCGCCCCTCCTGGGGCTATGCCCGTGCCATGGCGGACCGTATGGGACGCGCCGGGGCCGCGCTCGACATCCAGACCGGCGGCGGCGAGGTCCTCGCCTCCGTACCGAAGCTGCCGCCGCTCGCCGTCGCCACCGAGTCCTGGCCGCCGAACATCGCCCGTGCCACCGCGCTCCTGCACCCGCTCGGCGTGGCCGTGGTCGCCGATCCGGACGAGCCGCCGCTGCCGTTCGGCGACAACGCCTTCGACCTGGTGGTCAGCCGGCATCCGGTGACGACCTGGTGGGCGGAGATCGCGCGGGTGCTCGCCCCCGGCGGCACGTACTTCTCGCAACAGGTCGGCCCGGCCAGCGTCTTCGAGCTCGTCGAGTACTTCCTCGGCCCGCAGCCCCCCGAGGTGCGCGGCTCCCGCGACCCCGAACAGGCGCGGGCGGCGGCCGAGGCGGTGGGCCTGGAGGTCGTCGATCTGCGGGCGGAGACCCTGCGCACCGAGTTCTTCGATATCGGCGCCGTCGTCTACTTCCTGCGCAAGGTGATCTGGATGGTGCCGGGCTTCACCGTCGAGGAGTACCGGCCGCGACTGGCCGAGCTGCACCACCTGATCGAGACCGAGGGGCCGTTCGTCGCCCACACCACCCGATTCCTGATCGAGGCCCGCAAACCGGATGTCCGGCCCTGAGAGGCTGTCGGGTGACCTCGGATCGGAAAAGCGGACGCGGTCTGGCACGCACGCTTCCCGCGTTGTCGTCGGTCGCCAACGCTCCGCGTCGACTCCCTCCTCCGCCTTGGAGTCGCACGCACCAGACCGCGTCCGCTTTTCCGATCCGAGGTCACCCGACAGCCTCTGAGTCGCACCCGCCGCTCACGGCCGGAGGATGCGACCCTGGGCAGTGAACTCCTGGGGAAGGATGGCCATGAGGGTGGGGAACGAAGAGGAAACGCCGCGGGTCCCGCGGCAGGGGAGGGCCGACTGGCTCAGGGGCGCGCGGATCATCGGAGTGCTCGGTGTCTTCTACCGCCCGGAAGGACAACTGGGGGAGCCGGAGGCCGTCGAATTCCTGCTGGCCGACGGCCAGTCGCTGCTTCTGACCTGCGCCTCCGACGGGACCCTGCGGGTCGGGTCCGGTGCCTGGCCGCGGCTGCCCGGCTGGTGCGTACCGTCGGGGCAGTGGGAGTTCGCCACCGTGTCGAGCCTGCCGCAGCCGCCCGACGGCGGCTGGACGGTCACCCGCACCGAGGAGCGCGGGGACGAGAACGGCCAGGTGTGCGAGGCCGTCATCCGCTGCGAGGGCGGCAGCTTCGTGGTCATCGGCGGGGACACCGTGGCGATCCGCTTCACCCGGGGCCACCGGGGCGCACCGGCGACCACCTGAGCGCCGCCCGCAGCCACCGTCACGTCCCCCTGCGCATGCCCTACGCGTGTGCCCCCACCATCACCTTGCCCACCGTCAGCTCCGCGTTCCCCTCCAGCACCTCACCGACCCGTGCCACCTCCGCCTCCAGCTCCCGCAGCTGCCCGGCGGTCAGGGGCACCAGCGGCTCCACGGTGACCGCGATCCGGCGGCCCGAACGCCGCTGGTGCCACACCCCGGCGGCCGTGCCGTCGACCAGCAGCACCGGGAAGTTCCCCGCCTGGCCGCCCGCCAGCGCCCGTGTGTACGCCGCACCGGGGAAGAGTTGCTCGCGCGGCTGGGACGCGATGAGGAAGGCGTCGAAGTAGGGGAGCAGCCGCACCCCGCGGACCGGCTCCGCCGGGAAGCCGGTGTCGCCCGCCACCACCCAGGCCGGCCCGCCCTCGTACGTCACCTGCTCGATCTCCCCGCGCGCGGCCGTCCCCGCGAACAGCTCCGCCGACCAGGCAGGAGACAGCGCCAGCCACTTCGCGAAGTGCGCGGGCGTGGCGGGTCCGTACGCGTGCAGATAGCGGCGTACGAGACCGGCGAGGGCCTCGGGTCCGTCGAGCGGTACGACGCCGGGGCGGGTGTAGGTGACCTTGCGGCCGCGATCCGGTGCGAAGCACAGCACGCCGCGGTGGCCCGCCAGATGCATCACCTGCCGCCAGCGCGGCCACATCCCCTGGAACGCGGGCATCACCAGGTCCCCCGCCCACGCCCCGGCCCGCTCCACGACCGCCTCGGAGAGCTCGTCGACGGTCAGCGCGACCCCGGTCAGCGCCTCCTCGATCGCGGCGAGCACCGCCTCGACCTGCTCCGGTGTCATCCGGGCGTCCTTGGCGAACGGGTTGCGCCCGACCGGCAGCGCGGACAACGCGCCGGTCCACAGGGGAAGTTCGGACATCGGCAGCAGGTGGACGGTGCCGCGCGGCCCGAAGGTCTTGACCAGGGTGCGGTCCTTCCACAGTGCGTCGCGCACCCCGGCACGGGTCACGCCCGTCGTCCGCAGCCCGACGGAGAGCTCGGCGGCCGAGAGTACCTGGGCGTGCGCGGCCGGCAGCGTACCGACCACGTCGGCGGGGCCGAGGCGACCGGGGGCGGTGAGCCCCTGGCGCGCCATCCGGCGGGCGTTCGCGGCGGTCCAGGTCACGGATGCGGTTCGGGTCGTCATGACGGGGAAGCTAGCCGCCCTTCAGGACAGTTCCTGTCCTGTATCGCGGCCCGAAGGCGTTCGGCGACGACCTGGACGTCAACCGGACGATGTGCGCACAACGGAGTCCGGTGAATTCGGAGAGTGATTGTGGAGTGGCGTGGCGCGCAGCATCACTTACGAAGGGTTATGGTGGAAACCCCCCCTCGGGCCGGTCCGTATCCCCCCCACGGACCGGCCCGTTTTTTGTCGGCCCGCGACGCCGGCCGCGTACCGGCCTCGCGGAACCGCCCACCGTCAGCCCCGTCCGGCCCAGATGTTGGTGCCCTCGGTGTCCACGGCGAAGGTGTCGATCTCCTTCAACTCCTCGGCGGACAGCGGCTGTCCGCCGAGCGCCGCGACGTTCTCCTCCAGCTGCTTCACGCTCGACGCGCCGATCAGGGCAGACGTCATACGGCTGTCGCGCAGCACCCAGCAGAGCGCCAGCTGGGCGAGCGACTGGCCGCGACGGTGGGCGATGTCGTTCAACCCGTTCAGCCGGCGGACCACCTCGTCCGAGAGCAGACCGGGATCCAGGGACTTGCCCTGGGTGGCGCGGGACCCCTCCGGGATGCCCGCCAGGTACTTGCCGGTGAGCAGGCCCTGGGCGAGCGGCACGAAGGAGATGCAGCCCATGCCGGCCGTCTCCAGGGTGTCGAGCAGGTCGTCGTCCTCGATCCAGCGGTTGATCATCGAGTAGGACGGCTGGTGGATCAGCGCCGGTACGCCCATCTCCTTGAGCAGCCCGGCCGCCTCGGCGGTCTGCTCCGTGTTGTACGAGGACACACCCGCGTACAGCGCCTTGCCCTGCTGGACGGCGGAGGCCAGTGCCCCCATCGTCTCCTCCAGCGGGGTCTCCGGGTCGAAGCGGTGGGAGTAGAAGATGTCGACGTAATCCAGCCCCATCCGGTTCAGCGAGGCGTCGAGCGACGACAGCAGGTACTTGCGGGAACCCCATTCGCCGTACGGGCCGGGGTGCATCTCGTAGCCGGCCTTGGTGGAGATGATCAGCTCGTCCCGGTACGGGGCGAAGTCCTGGCGGAACAGCTTGCCGAAGTTGAGCTCGGCGGAGCCGGGCGGCGGCCCGTAGTTGTTGGCAAGATCGAAGTGGGTCACACCGAGGTCGAAGGCACGGCGCAGGATCGCCCGCTGGGAGTCCAGCGTGCGGTCGTCGCCGAAGTTGTGCCAGAGGCCGAGGGAGACGGCGGGAAGCTTGAGACCGCTGCGGCCGGTGCGGCGGTACTCCATCGAGTCGTAGCGCGATCCGGCGGCCTGGTAGTAGAGAGGAGAATCAGTCACGTTTCTCTCCTTATCACGGACTTGTGACAGGCCGGGTTGGGCCGGTGCGCCGCCTGCGCAGTAATGTGGCGGCTTCGGGGACTGCCACGGCACGGCGGGGCGATGGACTCTGTGGACCGGTGCGGCGATCCCCAGGGGGACGACCCCGGACCCCGGGCTAGGGGGCGGGCGGGCCCGCACGGAACCGAGAGGTGAACTCAGTGAACTTGCGCGACCTGGTGTACGGGCTCTACGCGCGCCGGGTGGAGGCCCGCCTCGACCACACCCAGGTGCCCAAGCACATCGGTGTCATCCTCGACGGCAACCGGCGCTGGGCGAAGGCGTCCGGAGGCACGGCCGCGCAGGGGCACCAGGCCGGCGCGGACAAGATCAAGGAACTTCTCGGCTGGTGCAGCGAGACGGATGTGGAAGTCGTCACGCTCTGGCTGCTCTCCACGGACAACTTCGACCGCCCCGAGTCCGAGCTGACGCCGCTCCTCGGGATCATCGAGAACACCGTGCGCGACCTCGCGTCGGACGGCCGCTGGCGGGTCCACCACGTCGGCACGCTCGACCTGCTGCCCGCGCACACCCAGACGGTGCTCAAGGAGGCCGAACAGGCCACGATCGGTGTCGACGGAATACTGGTCAATGTCGCCGTCGGCTACGGCGGGCGCCAGGAGATCGCCGACGCGGTCCGCTCGCTGCTGCTGGACCACTCCGCCAAGGGGACGTCGTTCGAGGACCTGGCGGAGATCGTCTCCACCGACCTGATCTCCGAGCACCTCTACACCCGGGGCCAGCCCGACCCGGACCTGGTCATCCGCACCAGCGGCGAGCAGCGACTGTCCGGCTTCATGCTCTGGCAGACCGCGCACTCCGAGTACTACTTCTGCGAGGTCTTCTGGCCGGCCTTCCGCAAGGTCGACTTCCTCCGCGCGCTGCGTGACTACGCCGCCCGGGGCCGCCGCTACGGCGGCTGACCCTCCGCCCACTCCCCGGGTCCCGTCCGCCACCTCCAGCCCGTCCGGCGATCAATTCCCAGCCCGTCCGGCGCTTGAGGACGGAACCGTCCGGGTGGTGAGCCCCGACCCCACGTGTCCGGGGCACAACTCCCAGCTCACCCCGCCCGCCCCGGGCGGCATGGCTTCGCGTGTTCGAGGGAATACCCCTGACAGGTCGACGTCCGGTCACAAACCAGGCGGACGTCGTGTCCAAGTGAGCGGCATGGAGTCCGCTCGCCCGGGAGGCCCTTTGCACACGAAGGACCGTACGAACAACGCGGCCGACGCGGAGGGCCGGTACCCGGCCCGCGCATCGGGGCCCAAGCCCGGTCCGTCCTCTCCCATTGGGATGCTCCGCGACGCCGTCGCACCCCAACCTCGTCCGAGGGGGTACGTCCTTCCGTGGTGACCAGCACAAAGCGCCGCATGCCCGACAGGCGCACCTATGTTCTCGACACCAGCGTCCTGCTGGCCGATCCGAACGCCATGGCCCGGTTCGACGAGCACGAAGTCGTGCTCCCGATCGTCGTGGTCACGGAACTGGAGGCCAAACGGCACCACCCGGAGCTCGGCTACTTCGCCCGGCAGGCCCTGCGCCTGCTGGACGACTTCCGGGTCCGGTACGGCCGGCTCGACGCCCCGATCCCGCTCGGGGATCTGGGCGGGACGCTGCGCGTCGAACTCAACCATTCCGACCCCGGCGTACTGCCAGCCGGCTACCGGTTGGGGGACAACGACTCACGGATCCTCGCGGTCGCGCGCAACCTCCAGGCCGAGGGGTACGACGTCACGGTCGTCTCCAAGGACCTGCCCCTGCGCATCAAGGCGTCCTCGGTCGGCCTCCTCGCGGAGGAGTACCGCGCCGAACTCGCCATCACCGACTCCGGCTGGACGGGTATGTCGGAGCTCTCCCTCGCCGGTGAGCAGGTGGATCTGCTCTACGGGGAGGAGACGCTCTACGTACCCGAAGTCGCCGAGCTGCCCGTGCACACCGGACTGGTCCTCCAGTCCGAGCGCGGCAAGGCGCTCGGCCGGGTCACCGCCGAGGGCAATGTGCGCCTGGTGCGCGGCGACCGGGAGGCCTTCGGCATCCACGGTCGCAGCGCCGAACAGCGCATCGCCCTCGATCTCCTCCTCGACCAGGACGTCGGCATCGTGTCGCTGGGCGGCCGGGCCGGCACCGGCAAGTCGGCGCTGGCGCTCTGCGCCGGGCTCGAAGCCGTCCTGGAGCGCAGGCAGCACCAGAAGGTGATGGTCTTCCGCCCGCTGTACGCGGTCGGCGGGCAGGAGCTGGGCTATCTCCCCGGCACCGAGGCCGAGAAGATGAGCCCCTGGGCGCAGGCCGTCTTCGACACGCTCTCGGCGGTCGCCGGGCGCGAGATCATCGAGGAGGTGCTGGGGCGCGGGATGCTGGAGATCCTGCCGCTCACCCACATCCGGGGCCGCTCGCTCCACGACTCCTTCGTGATCGTCGACGAGGCGCAGTCGCTCGAACGGAACGTACTGCTGACCGTGTTGTCCCGGATCGGGGCGAATTCCCGGGTGGTGCTCACGCATGACGTGGCCCAGCGGGACAACCTCAGGGTCGGCCGGTACGACGGAGTCGTCGCCGTGGTCGAGAAACTGAAGGGCCATCCGCTCTTCGCGCATGTCACGCTCAGCCGCTCCGAGCGCTCGCAGATCGCCGCACTGGTGACCGAAATGCTGGAGGAAGGCCAGATCTGATACGGGATGCGGCAGTTGGTGCCGCCCGGCGAGCGAAGCAGCTTAGCCGGGCGGCATCGTGTTGCGGCACCATTTCCGAAAATCACTTGCTCCAAACGAGGTGTGAGCTTTCACACGCAACAGAGAATTGCTTCCCGGCGTGACGTTCCGGCAGAGTCTTGCTTCCGTCAGGCCCCGCATACGGCACACCCGCACCTCCAGAGGTGCCACGCACCACACAACTCAACAATCGCCGTCCGTATGCCGCCCGCGAGCACCACGCGGCGCTCCCTCCGGGGAGTCGCCCACCGGGCCCGTGCCTCCCGTGACCCAAGCAGTAGGGAGGCCAGCGCCAGGGGCACGATTGCGTCCGCGAGGTCACCTAAGCGGGCGATGCTGGAAGGACACCGTGTGAGCCGGATCTCGGTCCGGGGGTTCGCCGTGGCATCCGCCACTGCCGTAACCACCGTTGGCGCCGTCGTTGGCGTTGCCTCGGGCAGCACCCCTGCTGTCGACGACAACAACTTCGAGGCGACCGCAGCCGACACCACGCTGCTCGCAGACATCCCCGCGGGCCAGCAGGCCCAGGTGCAGACCGCCTCGCTGACCCAGCAGGCCGATGCCCAGGCTTCCGCCGCCGACGCTGCGGCGAAGAAGTCCGTGGAGGAAGCGGCCCGCATCCAGGCAGCCAAGGACGCCAAGTCGAAGAAGGCGGCGGCCGAGGACAAGCTGGAGCAGGAGCGCAAGGAGAAGAAGGAAAAGGATGCGGCCGAGCGCGCCAGCCGCTCCTCGGTCCGCAGCGCTTCCGCGTTCGCCCAGCAGGGCTCGTACACCGTGGCCGAGATCCAGGCGATGGCGCGTCAGATGGTGCCCGCCGACCAGTTCCAGTGCTTCAGCAACATCGTGAACGTCGAGTCGAGCTGGAACTACCGGGCGGTCAACCAGAGTTCCGGTGCCTACGGCCTCGTCCAGGCGCTGCCCGGCTCGAAGATGTCGACCGCCGGCGCCGACTGGCAGACCAACCCGGCCACCCAGATCAAGTGGGGCCTCAGCTACATGAACAGCGGCCGCTACGGAAGCCCGTGCGGTGCCTGGGCCTTCTGGCAGGCCAACCACTGGTACTAGAACCTCCCGAGGCTCCGGTCTCAACCGTGCAGAGCCCCTTGCCGTCCTACGGTGAGGGGCTTCGCGCGTGTACGGTCGGCTCGGCGGGGGAGCGGTGGGGAGAGAAGACGGGGGAAGAGGAACGATCATGTCGAAACTTCCGGGGTGGCTCGGTCGGCTGGGTGCCGAACTGACCGAACTGGGCGATCGGCTGGAGCAGCGCAGGGCCGAGGCCGCGGGGGACGAGGCCGCGGGGGACGCGTCCGCGCGGACCGAACTGCCGGTGCCCGCCTCCGCCGTGCCCGCCGGAGCCGCGCCGTCCGGAGACGTACCGTCCGCGGCCGTGCCGCACGAGGAGGCCCGGCGCGACGCCGTGGCCGACCATGTGCCGCCGCCGCCCTCGTACGCCCCTTCCGTCGCCGCCCGGCCCGATCCGGTCGCGGCGATCCCCTGGGGGATGCGGGTCGCGGCCGAGGCGGGCTGGCGGCTGCTCGTCCTGGCGGGCACCCTCTGGGTGCTGATGCGGGTCATCAGTGCCGTGCAGCTGGTGGTCCTGGCCTTCGTCGCCGCGCTGCTCGTCACCGCGATGCTGCAACCGACCGTTGCCCGGCTGAGGCGCTACGGGCTGCCGCGCGGCCTGGCCACCGCCGTCACGGCGATCCTGGGCTTCGTCATCATGGGCCTGGTCGGCTGGTTCGTGGTCTGGCAGGTCATGGACAACCTCGACACCCTCTCCGACAAGGTGCGGGACGGTATCGACGAGTTGAAGCACTGGCTGCTCGACAGCCCCTTCCATGTCACCGAGCAGCAGATCAACGATGTCGCGAAGAACCTCAGCGACACCATCGGCACCAACACCGAGCAGATCACCTCCGCCGGTCTCCAGGGCGTCACCGTGATGGCGGAGGTCCTCACCGGGATACTGCTGGCGATGTTCTCGACGCTCTTCCTGCTCTACGACGGGAGGCGCATCTGGCACTGGGTGCTGAAGCTGGTGCCGGCCCAGGCGCGGCCGGGTGTCGCGGGCGCCGGGCCGCGCGCCTGGCGGACGCTGACCGCCTATGTGCGGGGCACCGTCATAGTGGCGCTGATCGACGCGATCTTCATCGGGCTCGGGATCTTCTTCCTCGATGTGCCGATGGCGGTGCCGCTGGCCGTCTTCATCTTCCTCTTCGCCTTCATCCCGCTGGTCGGCGCCGTGATCTCCGGGGCGCTGGCGGTGGTCGTCGCGCTGGTCACCGAGGGCGTGTTCACCGCCCTGATGGTGCTGGCGGTGGTGCTCGCCGTGCAGCAGATCGAGGGCCATGTGCTGCAGCCGTTCATCCTGGGCCGCGCGGTGCGGGTGCATCCGCTCGCCGTCGTCCTCTCGGTCGCCGCGGGCGGCATGATCGCCGGCATCGGCGGCGCGGTCGTCGCGGTGCCGCTGGTCGCGGTCACCAACACGGTGGTCGGCTATCTACGGGCGTACGGGCAGGAGCAGGCGCTGCGGTACGCGCCGTCCCCGCGCGGGGCGACCGCGGTCGACGTCGCTCCGACACCCGCGCCGGGATCGCCGCCCGAGGACATCGACTACGGCGACGGCGGCGGCACGAAGAACGGGCCCGGCAAGTAGGCCCACGGGCGGCGGACGGAAGAGAGAAGGGCCCCGGGGACGGTCGGTCGTCCCTGGGGCCCTTCTCGTACAAGGGGTACTGCTGGTCCTACTCGGCGAGCACGGCCTCGGCATCGAGGGTCACGCCGACCGCCTGAATCACCGAGGCGATCTTGACGGCTTCCTGAATGGTCTCACGGTCCACGCCGGCCTTGCGCAGCACCTGCTCGTGGGAGTCCAGGCACTGGCCGCAGCCGTTGATCGCGGAGACGGCGAGCGACCACAGCTCGAAGTCGATCTTCTCCACGCCGGGCTTGCCGATGACGTTCATCCGCAGACCGGCCCGGAGTGTCCCGTACTCGGGGTCCGACAGCAGGTGCCGGGTCCGGTAGAAGACGTTGTTCATCGCCATGATGGCGGCGGCCGACTTCGCGGCGGTGTACGCCTCCGCGGAGAGGTTGGCCTTCGCCTCCGGCTCCAGCTCGCGCAGCACCTTCGGCGAGCGCGAGGCGATCGCGCAGGCGAGGACGGTGCCCCAGAGCTGCTGCTGCGGCAGCTCGCTGTTCCCGATGACCGAACCGAGGTTCAGCTTCAGGTCCTTGGCGAAGTCAGGAACGGCGGCCTTCAGTTCGTCGAGTGCCATGTCGCTGTCAGCTCACTCGCCCGAGAGGAGGGCGACCGGGTCGAGGGTGCTCTCGCCCTTGGTCCAGTTGCACGGGCACAGCTCGTCGGTCTGCAGGGCGTCCAGGACCCGCAGGACCTCCTTGGGGTTACGGCCCACGGAACCGGCGGTCACCATCGTGAACTGGATCTCGTTGTTCTGGTCGACGATGAAGACGGCGCGCTGGGCGAAGCCGTCCTCGCCCTCGATGCCGAGGTCACGCATGAGCTCGTGCTTCGAGTCGGCCAGCATCGGGAAGGGCAGGTCGGTCAGGTCCGGGTGGTCCTTGCGCCAGGCGTGGTGCACGAACTCGGAGTCACCGGAGAAGCCGAGGATCTGGGCGTCACGGTCGGCGAACTCTTCGTTCAGCTTGCCGAAGGCGGCGATCTCGGTGGGGCACACGAAGGTGAAGTCCTTCGGCCACGCGAAGACCACTTTCCAACCCTCATACGTCTTGTGGGTGATGGTCTCGAACTCCTTGCCCTTCTCCAGGGAGACGCAAGCAGTCAGTTCGAACTCGGGGAACTTGTCACCGACGGTCAGCATGATTCTGGGCACTCCTGTGTTGCTTGGGGTTGGACCTGAGCACAATCCCACATGCCCCATTGATCACGGAAATCGGTCACGCCGCACGGATTGATCGAGGCGGGCGATCAGTGTTAAGCGTGGGATACTCAATGCAGCGGCCCGCTCTGAGACCCCTCCCCAGGATGAACAGAGCGGGCCGCATTTTGCGGTCCCGCCGGGGTGGGTCATGGTGGGGCGGATTGCGTTCATTACGGTTTCCGGAGCCCTACTGTCCGGTTGGGCCCCGCTGCAAGATCACCCTTTTGGCCGTGTTTGGGTTTGAGGCGCATGCCCACCGCGCCCCGAGGTGTTGTGCGTAGGAGCCGTCTGAAGTCGTTGCCCACTGCTGCCCTGGTCGGGTATGTGGCCCTTTTCTCCGCAGTGCCTATCGCATTCGCTGGCGGCATGATCGACAGGCATGCGGGAGACGAGCCGGGAATCACCCGGACCGACCGCCCGCCGGTGAACGACTTCCAGGACGACGGCTCCGACCACGAACGCGTTGATCAAAGTGATGTCCTGGTAGAGACCGGGATCGAGCCCTTCAACGGAACCCCGGAGGAGCAGTCCACCAGCAGCCCGAATGCTGACGCACTCTCCCACGTGGGACAGGGGAAGGCCGCACAACCGGAATCCGAGGGCAAGGGCCTGGGCCCCGCGAAGCACCCGACGGGTACTTCTGGCCCGGAGGTCTCGAAGGCGCCGCACAAGAAAGCGGCCCCCAAGGCGAAGCCTTCCAAAACGAAGAAGCCTAAGAAGGCGAAGAAGCCGAAGAAGAGCAAGGTCCGCGACCTGGTCGACCAGATGGTGCCCGGCACCGGGAAGTACCTTCCGACATGGGCGGCCCCCATCGTCGATGAGGTTAGGAAGAGGTCCGTCCCCGGCCTAGAGCCCACGGCCTTCATGACCAAGGACAACACCCTCGCCGTCTACACGATCCTCGACCCCTCGACGAAGAAGCCGAAGTGGCGCCGTGCTCACGGCGGCCTACACCGAGGACCAGGCGCAGACGGACGGCGTCGAGATGCTGCTGACCGTGGAGGACCCGAGCAAGGCCACCAAGAAGGACCCGGCACAGGTAGAGGTCACGGCAGTCGCCCCCGTCACTGATGAGGCGGTGACCACCACGGCCGACGTCACCAAGCCGCGCAAGGCGGAAGACGTCGCCGGGAAGGCCATCGACAAGACGGTGGCCGAGGTCGTCACCCCCGCCGTGTTGGTGCTGTCGTAAGCACGGTGGCCCCGCCTCATCTGTCGCGGCTGAGGCGGGGCGCTGCGGTTCATCCATTCACTCCGGGCGGAGGCCACGAAGCCTCCGATCAGGTGGTGTACTCCAGCTCGGTGATGGCGGCCTTCCGCACGGCCGGCGCGAGCTGGTCCACGTCAACGCCTTCGAGGTACGCCATGAGTGCCTGCCGGGTCTCCTGCACACGATTGGCGAGGCTCGCCGTGCTCAGGAGATCGCCAGGCAGAACCACCCTCCGGAATGCGGGGTCTTCGATCGCCGGCTGTACGCCTGAAGCCCGTCCGCTCGTACGTAGGGCGGGCTCTCCTCGTACTTCTTCGTCAGCCAGGCCAGCGCGATACCGAGGTCGGTCCAGGTGCGGTCAGCGGAGACCTGGCTCTTCTTCATCAACCAGTGGCCGGTCATCGTCGGAGGCACGTTGCCCGTCTGGAACTCGGCGGCAGATTAGACCGTCAGGCCCCGCTGCTTGACCCAGCCCGCCGCGAACGCGTCGAGTTCCGCCTCGGTGAAGCGCAGCTCCTTGCCGGCTCCCTCCGGCTTGCTGTCGCGGACGACGAACGAGGACTCCGCGCCGGGGATGGCCGCGAAGGAGACGCACGTCTCGTTGGAGCCGCCGAGGTTGCCTCCGCAGTACTGCTCGAACGCGGCGCTCTCGGGTACGGCCAGTGCGTAGAGGTTTCCGTCCATGGAAATAGTCCTCCTGGTGCTGGACTGAGCGGAGATTCGTTCTCCGCGCCGTCGTGCACTTGCAACCCGCCCCCGGACGGTCTTGCCAGGCTCACCGGGGGCGGGGGCCTTGCCCGTCCCCATAGCAGTACGGGGGCCTGCTGGCAGGGACGGTGTCTGTGGGTCAGGTGCGGCTGTACACGATCTCGCCGAGCGAAACCGTGCACTCCACCTGCCTGAAGATCTTGATGGGGCCCTCGACCAGGAGCGGTTCGCGATCGTGGAAGTGCAGGATCTTGGCGCCGTTGCGCGCCGAGACCATGTCCGCCACCGCGAAGTACACGCGGTCGTGAAGGACCAGGTCGCCAACGCGGATGGTGGCCGGCGTCTCGACGCTGTCGTGGTATCCGACTGGCCCCTTGTCAGCCATGACTACGGCCCGAGGTCTCTTTCCGCGGGGCCCGCATACGTACCCAGCGCGCGAACTCGTAGGCGTCACCCGAGCGGAGAGTGATGAGCACGGTTCCGTCCCCGTCCTGCACGTCCCCGACCTCGACGGGGCCCTGGAGCCTCATCAGCTCAAGTGCCTCGGTGACATCCGGGACCGCATTCTTGGCGATGCACCGGGCTGTTTCGTCCGGGGTCCTCTTTTCCGCGGCAGTAGTCATAGGTGACCGTCCATCACTTGTCCCTGCGTCCTGTGGGCTTGTGATGACGTTAGGTATTGCGGGAGGCCAGATTCCATCTTGTTGCACGCTGTTGCAGGCGGGTTATCCGAGGGAGTGGATCGCTTCCTGGATCAGAGCCCTGGCTCGGGCACCGACCACGGCCATCTCGGACAGGCGTGTGCAAGCACGCAAGTAGATCTCGACCTCGCTGGGCGTCGTCACAGTGACCTTGGCCGCCAGCAGCTCGACGTGGACCCTCTTGTCGTCGAACACGGTGAACGTCTCGATGCCCCACATGTGGCGTGGAGTCGCACGAGGGATGATCCCCAAGGAGAGAGCCGGGAGGGACATGGTCGTGAGTAGGTAGTGGAGCTGGCCTCTCATCACGTCTTCGTCGCCGATGCGGTGGTACAGAGCGTCTTCCTCAATGAGGAGTACGACGCGATGCCGGCCGTCGCGGATGACCTTCGACCGGTCCACGCGGGCAGCAGCAGCCTGGGCCGAATCGTCAGGCACACCCCGGAAGTCCGCGATCCTGGACAGCAGAGCCCTGGCGTAGCCCCCGGTCTGGAGCAGACCGGGGAGGACTTTCACGCAGTAGATGCGGAAGAGCTTGGTGCGGTCGTAGAGGGGGACACTCGCCTCTTGGCCTCTTCGCAGCCCTGTGCGCTGCGTCCGGCGCCACTCCACGTACATGGAGTCGGCCGACCGGGACGCTTCGATGAGGTCGGCCGTCTGGTCCTTCGCGTCGCGGGCATGGCACCAGGCCCGGATATCAGCGTCTGAGGGTGTGGTCCTGACGGCCTCGATACGGGAGGTCTTGGCCTTGTTCCAGTGGCACCGATCAGCCAGCTCCTGCATCGTCGGGCCGGCGTCACGCCGGAGATCTGCGAGCCGCCGGGCGACTTGCTCTCTGGCTGCCTGGGCGCTGGAGGACGGAGACGATGACATGAGCTGGCTGCTTCGGTACGTGCGCGGATCAGACGTGGAACTCGCTATGCGGGATCCCGTGCTCCCACAAGGTCTCGAAGGAATCGGAGAGGCCCTTGAGGAGCCCCGTCTCCGTGCTGAACTCGTCTTCCACCAGGGCACCGTCGCCTGCGAAGTGGTGGACGCGGGCCAGCCGCTCATCGAAAAGCCAGTAGTCGTTTCCGGGCAAGTGCAGACTCGTGGCGAGACGCCGGGGCAACCAACGGACCTGCTCGCCGGCCTCGACGTTGGCCCGGGTCACGTAGTGCTCCCAGCGGATGTACTCCGAAACGGGCTCACTGACGACACGGAGGCGGCGGATCACGACGCCACGGGCAACGGCCCGGGCCACCAAATCGTGGAAGCCGCGCCACCACGAGGCGCGGTCCTCCCAGTTGACCCGTTCTCCATCACGCCAGGCGGCGAAGCGCTCGTTGTCGAAGTACGCGTCACGCATCTCCAGGTGGACCGCGGAGCGCTCCGTGTCCTGGATGACCTCAGCGAAGCTCGGCGGTGCCGGCTCCTGTCGCTCCTGCTGAGGCTGCGCGTTCTGCGGCATCGCACGCCTTCCTGATCTGCGACACCATGCGTGCCGGGATACGGATGATGGTCTCGGTGTCGGGGATGGAGCCGTACTCCAGGCACTTGGCTTGGGTCGCCTCGTCGGCGTCCCAGCCCTGGAAGAGCAGTTCAGCCTTCTCGTCGTCCACCCAGACCGTAGGGCAGTGGTCATCGTCGGTGTTGGGGTCCTTGCCAAAGAACTGTAGGGACATGGTGGCTTCCCGTGTCGACTGTGTTGCGACTTGTTGCACGGACCTCACTCCGGAGGGTCTTCCGCGTCAAGAGGGCAAATTCGGCCGGTAGTGGTCGCTGATGCTCGCCCGCGTCGCCGGGACCATCTACACCGAAGCCGTCTCCCACGGCGTCCCCCACTCCCTCGCACAGGAGATGGTGCAGGACTACTGGATACGGGAGATGCACCCCGGTGCCGTGGAGGTCACCGAAGGCGAGGCACGGCGTCATCCACAAGCACGCGAAGCGAGTAAGGCCGGACTGGGATGACTACTTCCTCGGTATTGCACAGGCGGTTGCGCGGCGAGGTGACTGCCTACGTTCGAAAGTGGGGGCCGTCCTGGTGGGGACGGACCGACGACTTGCAGCGGCGGGGTACAACGGCAGCCCTCCGGGAGGACCGTCTTGGCTTGCTGGCGGGTGCCCACGTTGCCTCTCCGATACCCCGTCGGGAACCGATTACGGGACCTGCATCGAGACGCACGCGGAGGCTAACTGTCTCCTGTTCGCGGACTGGCCGAGCTGCCAGGGGGCGACGCTCTGCATAACCCGAGCCCCATGCCGTGATTGTCTAAGTTGATTCGTTCCACTGGTATTGCCCGCATTGTCTGGCTGACCCGGGGCGGTGGTGGGGAGGAGACCGTCATCCAATGATGACCAAGGAAGAGTGGAAAACCCCCCTCCCGCCTGGGAGGGGGGTTTTCTGGTGTTCACTGCTCGTCTTCGACCCGGGCGACCTCGATCAGCGACGGGTCGAACTTCCGCCCACGCCCCGCGGGGTGAACCATCACGGCCCGGACCGACTCACGGAGCCGGGCCTTCTTCTGCGAGACCGTGTACCCCTTCCACTCCTCCAGGAGGGAAGGGGAAGCGTTCTGCCTACGGACCTTCGCGGCGACCAGTTGGCGGCGCTGCCGGTTCAGCTCGTCGCGCTCGCCCTCAAGCTCCTCGATCATGTCGAGTGCCGTCCCCATGCTGATGCGCTTCGCCCTGCGCCGCTCGTTGACCTCTTCGATCTCCTGGTCAATCTCGGCGAGCCGGACGTCATGCTTCGTCTCGTCGACATCCTCTTCCTTGACGACCATGCCGAGGCTCCGTCGGACCTCCAGGAGGAAGGCTTCCTCGACCAGCTCTTCCACCGGGGGGCCGACTCGGGTGACGCCACCGCACCCGCCGAGCGTGGTGAGGCAGGCATACCGGTAGCCGTACCGCTCGTAGGAAGTGGTCCCCTTCGAGTACTGGTTAGACATCAGGGGGAAGCTGCACTTTCCGCACCGGGTGATCCCGGAAAGGAGGTACTTGGCCGAGGTGGTGTGTGCCGCCCGACCTTCGGACCTGGCCGTCTTTCGCTCCTCGATGGTGGCGACGCAGGCTTGCCACTCTTCGGGGGAAACGATGGCTTCCCAGTCGCCCATTACCGGCTTGCCGTCCTTGTGGACGACAAAATCCGGCATCCACGGCTTCTTGGAGTCACGCCGCTCGGACTGGGGCAGGTAAGTCCTGTAGCCACAGATGCGCGGCTTGACGAGACGGGCCTCGACAGTGCTGTGCTGGAGCGCCTGCGTGCCGGTGTTCTTCTTATTGCGTGTGGGCTCGTACCCGAGGTCAATCCACTGCTTGCGGACTTCGCCGACCGTGAGGCCGCCGGGAATTGCGAGCACTGCCTTCCGGAGGACTTCGGCCTCGGTCGCGTGGAGTGTCTTACGGTCCTCGTCCCAACCGAAAGGCCGGGGGGCTCCGTGCATGTGTCCGCGCTCAGCCAGTCCCTTGTTCTTTCGGGCGACTCGGCGCTTGGTGTTGTACACCTCCATGCCGCCCATGGTGGCCTGGATGGTGAGCATCGACCGGCCCTCTTGAGTGGACAAATCAGTACCGCCCGCAACAGCCCGACCCACATATTTGGGGTTGAGCTGGAAGAGCCGGTTTATTCGGGCCGCATCGTATTCCTGCCGGACCAATCGGTCTGCGTGGTAGAAGAGCAGGCCCCGGATGGTGCCGTTCTCAAGATCGACCAGCGCCTGTTCGAAGTCCTTGCGCGTGATGTGCGGGTTGCTGGCCGGGGTGTTGTTGTCGTTGTAACGACGAGTGATGGTGACGCCCAGCTCGGCGGCCACCTCGTCCATCCACCTTGGCGCAGAGTGCATTGATCACGGAAATAGCTACACTCGGCTGTGATGATCGGAGGTGCCTATCAGTGGTGCAGAGCAATCAGGGCAGTAGGCCCAAACAGCCCAGCCTGTCGCAGCTGCGCGCCTTCGTGGCCGTCGCCGAGTATCTGCACTTCCGGGACGCGGCGGCAGCAATCGGGATGAGTCAGCCGGCGCTCTCCGGAGCGGTGTCGGCGCTGGAGGAGGCGCTGGGTGTCCAGCTCATCGAGCGTACGACGCGCAAGGTGCTGCTGTCGCCGGCCGGGGAGCGGCTCGCGGTGCGGGCCCGCGCGGTGCTGGAGGCCGTCGGTGAGCTGATGGAGGAGGCCGAGGCGGTCCGGGCGCCGTTCACCGGGGTGCTCAGGCTCGGTGTGATCCCGACCGTGGCCCCGTATCTGCTGCCGACCGTGCTGCGGCTGGTCCACGAGCGCTACCCCGAGCTCGACCTCCAGGTGCACGAGGAGCAGACCTCCTCGCTGCTGGAGGGGCTGGCCGCGGGAAGGCTCGATCTGCTGCTGCTCGCCGTGCCGCTCGGGGTGCCGGGGGTGACCGAACTCCCGCTCTTCGACGAGGACTTCGTGCTGGTGATGGAGAAGGACCACTGGCTGGGCGGGCGTGCCGACATCCCGCGCGAGGCGCTGCGCGAGCTGCCGCTGCTGCTGCTCGACGAGGGGCACTGCCTGCGCGATCAGGCCCTGGACATCTGCCGGGAGGCGGGGCGCACGGAAGGGGCGCCGGTCACCACGACCGCGGCCGGGCTCTCCACGCTGGTCCAGCTGGTCGCCGGCGGGCTCGGTGTGACGCTGCTGCCGCGGACCGCGGTGACGGTCGAGACCGGCCGCAACGACGCGCTGGCCACCGGGTACTTCGCGGAGCCGGCGCCGTCGAGGCGGGTGGCGCTGGGGATGCGGACGGGGGCGGCGCGGCACGAGGAGTTCGAGGAGTTCGCGGTGGCGCTGCGGGGGGCGATGGCGGCGCTGCCGGTCCGGGTGACGACCGGCACGCGGAGCGACTGAAGGGGTGCGGCCCCTCGGGACCGCACCCCTTGCTCCGTCCGCTCCGTCACTCGGTACGCAGGCCGTCCGGGCGCATCATGCGCCACAGCGGCGGCAGCGAGACCAGCGTGACCAGCAGGATCAGCGCCGCGCCCGCGCCGGTCATCGGCAGGAACAGCCACCAGTCGGTGACCTCCTTGTCGAGCATGGCGATCAGGGTCGCGCCCAGGCCGAGTCCGCCCGCCACGGCCACCAACAGCCCGATGAGCACCGGCACGGCGGTCTGCCAGAGCACCGACCAGGCGAGGGTGGACCGCCGGGTGCCGAAGGCGACCAGCACCGAGAGCAGGCGCTTGCGTTCGCGCAGCTGCTCCAGCTGCGAGACCAGCATCGCGGCGGCGATCAGCAGCAGCGTCATGGTCGCGCCGACCTGGAGGCCGCGCTGCACGCTGGCGTACTTCTCGTCACGGGCCACCGACTTGAGGGACGCCACCCGCATCCCGGGGTCGATCCGGGCCGCGGTGTTCCGTACGTACTCCGCGACGTCCTCGACGCTCTCGTCGACCCGGATCTGCGTCTGGGTCGTCGCGCCCGGCAGCTTGCTCGGGTCGACCGCGCCGGTGGTGGCCATGATTCCCCAGGAGTCCTCGCCCAGCGGATCGTGGCGGGCGACGACCGTCCGGGAGTCGGCGGGCAGCGTCCACCGCATCGGCTTCCGGCCGGCGCCCGGGTCGATCTCGACCTCCTTGCCCTTGCGGGCCGTCTGGTCCACCCAGTCGGACATCTCCTTGTCGTTCCTGGGGTGGACCACAAAGGTGTCGCCATCCGTGCAGGAGCCGATCCGGGCCAGCTCGCGCAGGGTTCCGCAGTCGCCGACGATGAGACTGGTGGTCGGCTGGACCTTGTCCTCGGGGTACTTGCCGGGCCGGGTGACGTACACCTCGACCTTGCCGATGACGGCCGTCACTCCCTTGGTGGCCTTGAACTCCTGGATGGTCCGGGTGGCCGCCTCCGGGTCGACCTTCTCGGAGAACGTGTAGAACTGGGCCCGCGAGGGATCCTGCCCGGTCAGCCTGTTGAACTCGTCGCCCACCGCGGCGAACAGCATCTGCAGCGCCACCGCGCCCGCGACCGCGACGGTGATTCCGCTGACCGCGCGGGAGGCCGCGCTGCTGCTCAGCTGGAGCCTGCGGGTGGCCAGCTGCCAGGGCACCGGACCGCCGTGCAGCCGGTTCACGCACGCCTCGACCAGCCACGGCAGCAGCAGCGCGAGCCCGACCAGGACCAGCACGGCACCGCCCGCGATCGGGTACGGGTTGACCGTGGCGTACGGCTCGACCTTGTCGCTCAGCAGGAGCACCACCAGGCCCGCGACCGGCATCAGCGGCCGCCACCAGAAGCGGCGCCTGCGGCTGCGGCCGCCCCGTACGACGCCGAGCGGTTCGATCACCACCGAGCGCAGGGCGGCCAGCGTGACCAGCACCGCAGCCGCCGGAACAGAGAGGGCGACCAGTGCCGTCAGCGCGGCGGAGGGCACCAGGTCGGACGGGAAGACGCTGACGTTCCAGATCTCGATGTGACCGACGAAGCCACGCCCCACCAGGAAGAGCACCCCACCGATCAGCAGGCCGAGGACCGCCCCGAACAGGGCCTCGCCGGCCGCGATCCGGCGGGTCATCCGGATGTCCGTGCCGACCAGGCGCAGCGCGGCGAGCCTGCGGTCGCGGCGGTCGCCGCCGAACCGCACCGCCGTCGCGATGAAGATCGCGACCGGCACCAGCAGCACCACGCAGATCATGATGATCAGCACGATCAGGATGGGCGGCATCTCCTTGCCGCCTTCCGGGTTGCCGTAGGCGGCGATCCGGTGGCCGCCGTCGGCGGACGTCAGAGTGTCGCTGCCCGCGTAGTAGAGCAGGTCCCCGGGTGAGACCAGGCCGGAGTCGGCGATCGTGCCGGTGATCCGGTACGGCACCCGCTCCTTGAGGAGGCGGCCCTCCGGGGAGTCCAGCAGCTTCTTCAGCGCGGGGGAGACCGTCATCTCGTCCGCGCCGGGGAAGCGTGCGACGCCCGGCGGGACGACCGGGTGCGTGCCGTCCGCGCGCATCAGATAGCCGCTGATGCTGCGGCCGTGGTACTCGGTCTCCCTGCTGAGCCGGAGTACCGAGGTGTCGGACTTCTCGGCCTGTGCGTCGGGGCCGCCGGGGATGCGGCTCTCGACGCGGGCCTGGTCGCGCGCGGAACGCTCTTCGAGCAGATTCGGTACGGAGGCGGCGGTCAGCAGCAGTGCCACACCGAGGCCGACGCCGACGGCGGTCAGTACGGTGCGGACCCAGCCCTCGCGCCCGCCGCCGGCGGCGAACCGGATGCCGAGGCCGAGGTCGCGGAGCCAGGCGGCGATGCCGGTGGGCCCGGCGGGCCGGAGCGGGGCCGCGGCCGGTGCCTTCTTGTGGTCGAGCAGGGTCATGCGGCGTGCTCCAGGTCGCGGGTCCGGCCGTCGCGCACGGTGACGTCGCGGTCGGAGTACGCGGCGACCCGCGCCTCGTGGGTCACCAGGACCACGGCGACGTTGGTGGACCGGGCCGCCTCGGTGAGCAGTTCCATGACCCGTTCGCCGTTGAGGGAGTCCAGGGCGCCGGTCGGCTCGTCCGCGAAGATCACCTTCGGGGAGGCGGCCAGTGCACGGGCCACGGCGACGCGCTGGCCCTGGCCGCCGGAGACCTCGCCGGGGCGCTTGGCGGTCACGTTGTCGACCTCCAGCCGCTCCATCCAGTGGCGGGCGGTGCGCTCGGCCTCCTTGCGCTTGGCGCCGGCCAGGCGGAGCGGCAGGGCGACGTTCTCCACGCAGGTCAGCTCCGGGACGAGCTGGCCGAACTGGAAGACGAAGCCGAACTCGGCGCGGCGCAGGGCGCTGCGCTCGGCGTCCGACATGGCGGAGAGCTCGCGGCCCGCATAGGTGATCGTGCCCTGGTCGGGGGTGACGATTCCGGCGAGGCAGTGCAGCAGGGTCGACTTGCCGGAGCCGGAGGGGCCCATCACGGCGACGACCTCGCCGGGGTGGATGGAGAACGACGCGCCGTCGAGCGCGGGCGTCTGGCCGTACGTCTTGTGCAGGCGGTCGGCGCTGAGCAGGGAGCCGTCGGGGATCATGCGCCCACCTCCACGGCGAGGCGGTCGAGCCGGGCGGCGGTCAGTTCCAGCCAGCGCAGATCGGCTTCGAGGTGGAAGAGCGCGTGGTCGCAGATCAGCTGATCGGCGAGGTCGCCCTTGCGCTTGCGGTCGGTGAGGATGCGCATCAGGCGCAGGTGCTCGGTGCGCTGGGTGTCCAGCAGGGCCGCGGCGCTGCGGCCGGTGAGCAGGGCCAGGACGACCTTGGTGTAGAGCGTCGACTGGAGGTACGGCTCGGGCTTCTCCGGCTGTGCGAGCCAGGTGCCGACATCGGTGATCCCGGCCTCGGTGATGGCGTACCGCTTGCGTTCGGGGCCGCCGCCGCTCTCGACGCCGTCGACCTCGACGAGGCCGTTCTTGAGCAGCCGGGACATGGTCGAGTAGACCTGGCCGTAGTGCAGGGGGCGGTCGTGGCCGAACTTCTCGTCGAACGCGCGCTTCAGGTCGTAGCCGTGGCGGGGGCCGGACTCCAGGAGCCCGAGCAGGGTGTGGCCGATAGACATGCCGAGCACTGTACACGGCGTGTATACCCCCGGTGTATACCCGGGTCCCGCCCCCGGATCCCGGTGCTCAGTCGCCGGACGGCCCCGACGCGTCCTTCGGGGGCCGGCCCCGGCGGGGGATCGGACGCGCCGTGCCCGGCAGGCGGCCCGCCTCCGCCAGCGCCCTGCGCAGCAGGAACTCGATCTGCGCGTTCGCGCTGCGCAGTTCGTCGGAGGCCCAGCGGGCCAGTGCGTCGTGCACCGCCGGATCCAGCCGCAGCAGCATCTGCTTGCGCTGCGGCGGGGTCCGGCGCGCCGGGGTCTGTTCGGTCACTGGTAAAGAGTGCCCGTGTTCAGGACCGGCTGCGCCGCGCGGTCACCGCACAGCACCACCATCAGATTGCTGACCATGGACGCCTTGCGCTCCGCGTCGAGTTCGACGATGTCCTGCTCGGCGATCCGGGTGAGCGCCATCTCGACCATGCCGACCGCGCCCTCGACGATCTGCTGCCGGGCCGCGACCACGGCGCCGGCCTGCTGGCGCTGGAGCATCGCGGAGGCGATCTCGGGGGCGTACGCGAGATGGCTGAAGCGCGATTCGATGATCCGTACGCCGGCGGCCTGCACCCGGGCGGTGAGCTCCACGGCCAGCTTCTCGGTGATCTCCTCCGCGTTGCCGCGCAGCGAGAGGCCGCCCTCCTCGTGAGCGTCGTACGGGTACTCGATCGCGATGTGCCGGACGGCCGCCTCGGTCTGGGTGGCGACGAACTCCAGGAAGTCGTCGACCTCGAAGAGCGCCTGCGCGGTGTCCTCGACCTTCCAGACGACAATCGCGGCGAGCTCGATCGGGTTGCCGTAGGCGTCGTTGACCTTGAGGACCGCGGTCTCGTGGTTGCGGACCCGGGTGGAGATCTTCCGGCTGCTGGTGAGCGGGTTGATCCAGCGCAGCCCGTCGGCGCGGATCGTGCCGACGTACCGGCCGAAGAGCTGGATCACCCGGGCCTCACCCGGTGCGACCATCTTCACACCCGTCATGCAGAAGAACGAGGCGATGACGAGCAGGACGCCGAAGATGCAGACCGGGACGCCCAGGCCGTTGTTCCCGTTCGAGCCGACGACGCCGCCGATGATCGCGAGGCCGATGCCGACGATCACCCCCAGCACGGTCAGCAGCAGGCCGAGGCCGCCGGGGATGCTGTGCGCCGTCACCTCCCTCACCTGCGGTTCGGGCATCTGCGGGGCGTCGGGTGTGAGGTCGGCGGCAAGGGTGGCCACATCGTGCGGATTGCCGTGGTCGGGCATGGAATCCCCCGTTTCGAAAGACTGACTCGGTGCTAGCAATGTGATTACACATTACCTGTGTTCGCAACCTTGGGCACCCTTCATGAGTCGGTTCCCTTGGGAACGGGTGCTGATTGTCACGCCCGTAAAAGACCGCAACGCTCGCTTTTTGTCCTTGCCGACGGTGTTAGCTGGTTCGGCTGAGCGGATCGGGTCGAGCAGAGAAACAGGAGCAAAACAGCGATGGGTCGAGCGGATGCGCGACGAGCCCAGCGGCGCGGAGCGCGGCGGGCCGCGAAGAGCGGCGGCATACGCAGACTCTTCACCTGGAAGAAGATGCTGGGCGCCTTCTTCGGGCTCTGCCTGCTGATCATGGGCGCCTTCGTCGCGCTCTACATGTACGTGGACATCCCGAAGGCCAACGCCCTGGCCGAGCGGCAGAGCAACGTCTACCAGTACAGCGACGGGACACTGCTGACCCGGACCGGCCAGGGGGTCAACCGTCAGATCGTGGACCTGGCAGAGGTGCCCAAGGAGGTGCAGCACACCTTCGTCGCCGCCGAGAACAAGTCGTTCTACGACGACAAGGGCGTCGACCTGAAGGGCACCGCGCGCGGCCTGATCAACACCCTCAGCGGCAAGGGCAAGCAGGGTGGCTCGACCATCACCCAGCAGTACGTCAAGAACTACTACCTGACGCAGGACCCGACGATCAGCCGGAAGCTCAAGGAACTGGTGATCTCGCTCAAGATCGAGAACAAGAAGGGCAAGGACTACATCCTCGCCGGGTACATCAACACCAGCTACTACGGGCGGGGCGCGAGCGGCATCCAGGCCGCCGCACAGGCCTACTACGGGGTCGACGCCAAGGACCTCAACGTCTCCCAGGGCGCCTATCTGGCCTCCGTGCTCCAGGCCCCCAGCCAGTACGACTGGCAGTCCGCGACGGAGACCGGCAAGAAGCTGGTCAAGGAGCGCTGGGGCTACACGCTCGACAACATGGTCGAGATGCACTGGCTCGACAAGGCCGAGCGCGACAAGCTCACGTTCCCGTACCCGGACAAGCCCAAGCCCGCCAAGGGCATGGAGGGCCAGACCGGTTACCTCGTCGAGGCGGCCAACAAGGAGCTGGAGAAGCAGGGCATCACCGCGGAGATGCGGCAGGCCGGCGGCTGGACCTTCACGCTCAACATCGACAAGAAGCGGCAGAAGGAGCTGGAGCAGTCCGTCGACCGCCAGCTGGAGTCCAAGCTGGACCGCAAGAACAACAAGGTCGACGCGACCGTCCAGGCCGGTGCCACCTCGGTGGACCCGAAGACCGGCGCCGTCGTCGCGATGTACGGCGGCGCGGGCTACACCCAGCACTACTTCTCCAACGCCACCCGCCGGGACTACCAGCCGGCCTCCACCTTCAAGCCGCTGGTTTTCGCCTCCGCGCTGGAGAACGGGTCGAAGACCCAGGACGGCGACCTGATCGGTGTCAACACCCGCTACGACGGCACCAGCAAGCGGCCCGTGGTGGGCAGCGACACCCCGTTCGCCCCGGAGAACGAGGACAACCAGAGCTACGGCAGCGTCACCGTGCAGAAGGCGATGAACGCGTCGATCAACTCGGCCTTCGCGCAGATGGTCGTCGACGTCGGCCCGCCCGCGGTGAAGAAGACCGCGCTGGCCCTCGGCGTACCGGACGAGAACTTCCCCGAGCGCCCCGCCATCACGCTCGGCACCATGAACGCCTCGACCTGGGACATGGCGGGCGCGTACGCCACGCTCGACAACCACGGCAAGAAGGTCACCCCGTTCATCGTGAAGTCGGCCAAGCACCGCGACCGGACGGTCGAGCCGGTCGAGGGCGTCGGCAGCCAGGTGATCAGCCGCAAGTCCGCCGACACCGTGACCTCCGTCCTGACCGGCGTGGTGGACAGCGGCTCCGGCCGGGCGGCCAACACCTCGGCGTACGAGGCGGCGGGCAAGACGGGTACGTCGGAGAACAACAAGTCGGCCTGGTTCGCCGGCTACACCCCGGAGCTCACCACGGTCGTCGCGCTCTTCGGCGAATCGCCCAAGGAGGGCGGTGGCCAGGTCAGCCTGACCGGCACGGCCAACTCCGGCCGGGCCAACGGTGGCGGCTTCCCGGCGCAGATCTGGGCGGACTACACCCTCGGCGCGCTGGGCGGCGGCTCCAGTGCCCAGTTCGACCTGGAGGATGTCGAGCGCGGCGAGGTCACCGTACCGAGCACACCGCCGGCGAGCCCCTCGCAGTCGGCGAGCACCGACACGACTCCCTCCCAGCCGCCGGACGAGCCCTCGCAGAGCCCGAGCGACAAGCCCAGCCAGTCGCAGAGTCAGTCGCCCGACGTGCCGCCGAGCCAGTCGCCGGACGTGCCGCCGCCGAGCCAGTCCCCGGGCCAGCCGGGCGACGGACTGAGCTCCGGGCGCCCCGGCCAGAACAGCGCCGACAAGAACCCGCTCAGCCACTGAGCGGATGACGGAGCGGTGAACGCGTGAGTCAGGGGCGGTGCCGGCCGGCACCGCCCCTGACCCGTGTCTTCCGCGTACGGCGGTGTCAGCCGCCGTTGACCTTCTTGGCGATCCGGTCGCCGAGGTCCTTGTCCACGTTGCGCCAGTACTGCAGCGCCCGCTCCAGGACCGGGGCGCTCACACCGTCTAGCAGATGGCCGGAAATGTTGCCCACCAACCGCTCGCGCGCCGCGTCGTCCAGGACCTTGCGCACCATCGTGCCCGCCTGGCCCCAGTCGTCGTCCTCGCGATGCAGCTTGTAGGCCTCGTGCACCATCTCGCCCGCCGTGGCCCAGCCCGCCGGATCGCCGTAGCGTTCGGTGTCCGCGGCCGGACCGCCGTACGAGTTCGGTGCGTAGACCGCTCCCGTACGAGCCGGCTCGTACCGCATCGGGCCGTCCTTCGCGTACGAGTTCCGGCCGAACCGCGGACGGTTCGGGGGCAGCTGCGCGTAGTTCGGGCCGATCCGGTACCGGTGGGTGTCCGGGTACGAGAAGAGCCGACCGAGCAGCATCTTGTCGGGCGACGGACCGATGCCGGGCACCAGGTTCGACGGCTCGAAGGACGCCTGCTCGATGTGGACGAAGAAGTCCTCCGGGTTCTCGTTCAGCGTCATCCGGCCGACTTCGATCTCCGGGTAGTCGGCGTGCGGCCACACCTTCGTGAGGTCGAACGGGTTGAAGCGGTAGTCCGGCGCGTCGTCGAACGGCATGACCTGGACGTACAGCGTCCAGCTCGGGTGGTCGCCGCGCTCGATCGCCTCGAAGAGGTCGCGGCGGTGGACGTCGCCGTCCACCCCGGCCATCCGGTCGGCCTCGTCCTGCGGGTAGAAGTCGATGCCCTGGTCGGTCTTGAAGCGGTACTTCACCCAGAACCGCTCGCCGCCCGCGTTCACCCACATATAGGTGTGCGAGCTGTAGCCGTTCATGTGGCGGTACGTCTTCGGGATACCCCGGTCGCCCATCAGCCACGTCACCATGTGCGCGGACTCGGGGGACAGGGTCCAGAAGTCCCACTGCATGTCGTGGTCGCGCACCGCGCTGTCCGGGCGGCGCTTCTGCGAGCGGATGAAGTCCTGGAACTTCATCGGGTCACGTACGAAGAAGACCGGCGTGTTGTTGCCGACCATGTCGTAGTTGCCGTGCTCGGTGTAGAACTTCAGGGCGAATCCGCGGGGGTCCCGCCAGGTGTCCGGGGAGCCCTGCTCGCCGGCGACCGTGGAGAAGCGGGCGAGCATGGCGGTCTGCTTGCCCGGCTGGAACAGGTCGGCCTTGGTGAACTGGCTGACGTCATTGGTCACCTTGAAGGTGCCGTACGCGCCGGATCCCTTGGCGTGGACCACTCGCTCGGGGACCCGTTCACGGTTGAACTGGGCCATCTTCTCGATGAGGTAGTGGTCCTGGAGCAGGATCGGTCCGTCGGCTCCGACAGTGAGCGAGTGTTCATCGCTCTCCACCGGGATTCCGGCGTTGTTCGTGGTGTAGGGGGTGTTCCTGGTCTTTGATTCCTCGGACACGAGCGTCCTCCCGTCGGTGGGGTTTTCGGTCAGGTCGTCTCGTTCACGACTGAAGTCAAACCCGCCGACAGGAGGTCGGCAACATTTCGCTACCCCGCGTGCAGGGCTCTGCCCCGTGCCCGTTCCGGGCTCTCCGCCCGGCCCTCCGCCGACCCTTCTACTGGCCCCGGGTCGGCATCTCGAACCAGACCACCTTGCCGGTCGAAAGGCGCGTCGCCCCCCACCGCCTGGCCAGTCGGTTCACCAGGAACAGGCCGCGACCGCCCTCGTCCATGTCACGCGCCCGCCGCTGCCGGGGCAGCTGCGGGGAGTCGTCGCCGACCTCGCAGCGCAGGATGTCGGTGCGCAGCAGCCGCAGCGTCACCGGCCGCTCCGCATAGCGCACCGCATTGGTCACCACCTCGCTGATCAGCAACTCCACCGAGTCGGAGAGATCGTCGAGCCCCCAGCGGCTGAGCGCGCGGCGGGCCAGCCTGCGGGCCCGGCCCGGAGCGGTCTCCTCCGGTTCAAGGTGCCAGTACGCGACATCGCTCGGCGCGATCCCGTCGAACCGGGCGGCGAGCAGCGCGATGTCGTCGTCCCGGTCACCCGGACCGAGCATGTCCAGGACGTCGTCGCAGAGCGCCTCCAGCGGCGGCGAATGGTCCGGGCCGGTCAGCCGGGCGGTGGCGGCGAGCCGTTCGCGCAACTGCTCGATGCCGGTCCAGACGTCCCGGAGCCGGGACTCCACCAGGCCGTCGGTGTACAGCAGCAGCGTGGCGCCCGCGGGCGCGTCCAGCTCGACGGCCTCGAAGTCCACCCCGCCGACGCCGATCGGGGCGCCGGACGGCACCCGCAGCACCTCCGCACGGCCGCCGAGATGGAGCAGGACGGGCGGCGGATGCCCGGCGTTGGCGATGGTGATCCGGTGCGCGACCGGGTCGTACACCGCGTACAGGCAGGTCGCCATGCGGTCGCTGCCGAGCCGCTGCGCCTGCTCGTCGAGGTGGTGCAGCACCTCCTGCGGCGGCAGGTCCAGCCCGGCGAGGGTCTGCGCGGTGGTGCGCAGCTGGCCCATGATCGCCGCGGACGTCATGGAGTGGCCCATGACATCGCCGACGACCAGGGCGACCCGGCTCCCGGGCAGCGGGATCGCGTCGTACCAGTCGCCGCCGACCCGGGCCGTCTCGGCGGCCGGGAGATAGCGGGAGGCGAGCCGGACGCCGGTCGGCTGCGGCAGCGAGTCGGGCAGCATGGTGCGCTGGAGCTCGTCGGCGATGTACGCCTCGCGTCCGTACAGCACGGCCTTGTCGATGCCGAGCGCGGTGTGCGTCGCCAGCTGGGCCGCGACCAGCAGGTCGTTGGACTCGAAGGACGGCCGTTCCGTGCCGCGCAGGAAGACGGCGGCGCCGATGACCCGCCGCCGTCCGCGCAGCGGGGCGAGGATCGCACGGTGTCCGGTGGGCACGGTCCGGCCGGCGCCGAGCAGCTCGGGCAGCGCGGCGCGGGCCGCCGCGGAGTCCCCGAAGACCGGCCGCACCCCGCGCAGCACCTCGGCCAGCGCGCCACCCGAGCGGACCTCGCACAGTTCGGCCGCGGGCGTCAGATCGCCGTGCGGATCGATGACGGGCAGCCGTAGGCGCTCGGTCTCCGGCGAGCCCTCCGTCTCCTCCTCGGCCAGCCGCAGCCGGTCGGACCGGCGCAGCCGCAGCACGAAGGGGGAGACCGGCCGCTCGTCGCCGACCGGGAGCGGGTCGCGGAGGTAGACCAGTATGGCGTCGGAGAACGTCGGCACGCTGGCCCGGCACAGGCCCAGCACGATCTCGTCCAGGTCTATGCCGCGGGCGATCCGCCGGGTGGCGGCCCCGACGAAACGCAGCCGGTCGCCCTCGCGACGGGCCGCGGCCTGGGGGTCGAGTCCCGCGGGGCCGGTGCTCGCCGTGGGAGCCGGGCCGGGTCCCGACCCCGGCGCGGCGGCCGGGTTGGGGATCGCGGCGGCGGCAGGGGAAGCGGCCGGCGCGGCTTCCTGCTGCCGCGGCCGGGTGCGTTCCTGCGACCGGGCGGCGAGAGGCTGCCGGCCTTCGTGGGAGGTGGGATGCTCCGTCACGCGTGGGGTTCCGTCCGTCCGGGCCGGTTGTATGAGGCAGTCACCTCGTGGGGCGTTACTGTGCCCCGGCAAGAGCGGCGATAACAACGGCTGTCACCGGATGCCCCGGAACGAGGGGCTGAAACCGGATGTCTGCGGGCTGGTTCGGTGACAACGTTTCCGGCGACGGGGCGGGCAACAGCGAGCACGTCTCCACCCCCTCGTAGTGGTTCATACGATTCATACGACTGATGTGGCTCATACAGCTCATGCAGTGCGTGGTGCTCGTGCGTTGACTTGTGGTCAGGTCCGGTGCCGCGCCTCCTGGTTGGGGCGGAGCGGCGCTCCGGAGGACGATCCTACGTTTGTCCCCCTGGGGTGCATCAAGGGTCTCACGACGGCATATGCGAGGGGGTGCGGTCCCAGTCATCCGGAAGCGCGGGAACCCGCCATTGTGGATCGGGCCGCCAGTCCTCCCAGCCGTCCCGGAACGGAGCGCCCCAGTCCTGGATCAGTTCGACGGCCGCACGGCCCGCCTCCCGCACCCGCTGCGCGGTCCGCGGGGCCATCAGACCGGCCCGCTGCGCCATGGCGAATTCGTCCTCGTCGCGCCAGACCCAGCTGCGGTCCGGGTAGACGGAGATGTCGAGAAAGTGATCCTCGGAATCGACGCCGCCCTGCCAGCGGGTGTGCGGTTCCTCCAGATTCACGTACCAGCTGCGGAACTGCCAGACGGGCTCCCAGAAGAGCCAGACCGACCAGGGGTCGCCGGGCCGGGCGAGTTTCAGCACGCCGTTTCCCAGCCAGGTGGAGCGGGCGGTGGTGCGCGGGGCGGTGTAGCGGGTGGTGAGCGGCTCGGCGTGCACGTCCTCGCCGTTCGCCAGCACCGGCTTCACGCACTCGGTGCCCGGCGCCACCCACACCGCGAGCAGCTCGTCGGTGTCCTGGACGACGGTGACGGGGCGGCAGATGTGGAACGGGTCCGGGGCGCGCTCCGGCGCCCCGGACCCGTTCGGCGCGCCGTTGCGGCGGTAGCGCCACAGGATCTGATCACCCGGCGCCCAGTGCTCGATGTCTCCCTTGCCTGCCATGGACGGATCTTAGTCACGGGTGAGTCATGCGCAGCACGTCTAGGGCCTCGTCGAGCTGTTCCACGGTGAGGTCGCCGCGCTCGACGTACCCCGAGTCCAGCACCACCTCGCGAATGGTCCGGCGCTCCGCGAGGGACTTCTTGGCGACCTTCGCCGCCTCCTCGTAGCCGATGTACTTGTTCAGCGGCGTGACGACGGACGGCGAGGACTCGGCGTACTCCCTGGCCCGTTCCACGTTCGCCGTGATCCCGTCGACCGTGCGGTCCGCGAGCAGCCGGGAGACGTTGGCCAGCAGCCGCACCGACTCCAGCAGGTTCTTGGCGATGACCGGAAGCATCACGTTCAGCTCGAAGTTGCCCGCCGCGCCCGCCACGGCGACCGTCGTGTCGTTCCCCGTCACCTGGGCGGCGACCATCAGCACGGCCTCGGGAACGACCGGGTTCACCTTCCCCGGCATGATCGACGAGCCCGGCTGGAGGTCGGGGAGGCTGATCTCCGCCAGCCCGGTGCGCGGCCCGGACGCCATCCAGCGCAGATCGTTGGAGATCTTGGTGAGCGAGACGGCGATGGTACGGAGCTGGCCCGAGGTCTCCACCAGCCCGTCCCGCGCGCCCTGCGCCTCGAAGTGGTCCCGGGCCTCGGTCAGCGGCAGCCCGGTGGCGCGGGCGACCTCGGCGATGACGGCGGCGGAGAAGCCGGGCGGCGTGTTGATGCCGGTGCCGACGGCCGTGCCGCCCAGGGGCAGTTCGGCGAGGCGGGGGAGGGAGGCGCGCAGCCGCTCGACGCCGTACCTGATCTGTGCCGCGTAGCCGCCGAACTCCTGGCCGAGGGTGACGGGCGTGGCGTCCATCAGATGCGTACGCCCCGACTTCACGACCGTCGCGAACTCGGCGGACTTGCGCTCCAGGGCGGCCGCCAGATGGTCCAGCGCCGGGATCAGGTCGCCGGTGACGGCCGCCGTCGCGGCGATGTGGATGGAGGACGGGAAGACGTCGTTGGACGACTGCGAGGCGTTGACGTGGTCGTTCGGATGGACCTCGCGGCCCAGGCGCTCGGTGGCGAGCGTGGCCACCACCTCGTTGGTGTTCATGTTGGACGAGGTGCCCGAGCCGGTCTGGAAGACATCGACCGGGAAGTGGTCGTCCCAGCGCCCCTCGGCGACCTCGGCGGCGGCCTCCTGGATGGCCGCGGCGACCTCCGGGTCGAGCACCTTCAGCTCGGCGTTCACCTTGGCGGCGGCGGCCTTGATCCTGGCCAGGGCCTCGATGTGGGCCCGTTCCAGGCGCTGCCCGGAGACCGGGAAGTTCTCCACCGCGCGCTGCGTCTGGGCCCGCCACTTGGCGTCCGCGGGCACCCGCACCTCGCCCATCGAATCGTGCTCGACGCGGAAATCCGTGCCGCCCGCCGGGGTCTGCGCACCGGCCTGTGACTCGTCCATATCGTTCAACCTCCTGAAAAAGTTGAGCACTTGTCTTGTTCTGTCTATTCCCAAGTTGGCTACCGACCAGTAAATACCGGGGGTAACCACAACCCGGGGAGGCGCAATGAGGCGCACCAGGCACAGACTTCGCTGTACGGTCGCGGCCGCCGCGGCCATGGCGGCGGCACTCGGCGGCATGGCGGCCGCCGCCGGACCGGCCGGCGCGGCGGACCGGTCCGGTTCCAGCACTACCGCATCCACCCCCCTCTCGCCGGAACTGGAGGCCATCCGCGCCGCCGAGGCCACCCGGCTGTACGGCGACCCGGCCGAGCGCCCGCTCGCCGAGCGCAAGACCGGGCTGATCTCGCTCGGCGACAGCGAGATCTCCGGCGAGGGCGTCGGCACGTACGAGGCCGGCACCAACGGCCCCGACAACTGGTGCCACCGCTCGCCCGACTCGGCCATCCACCGCACCGGCATCCCGGCGGACGTCACGTACAACGTCTCCTGCTCCGGCGCGTACACCGGCAACATCGTGATCGGCGGCTCGAAGCAGTACGCCGACGAACTCGTGCAGAGCGACAACCTCGCCATCAAGGCCCGCAACACCCGCATCAAGATGATCGTGCTCGTCGCGGGTGCCAACGACGACCTCCAGTTCGGCCCGGTCATGACGGACTGCGTCACGCGCTGGGTGCTCTCCCAGGGCACCTGTGAGCCCAAGTACGACGGCGGCTGGCAGGCGCGCGTCGACGGACTCGTCCCCAAGGTCGAGAAGACGGTGCGCGACCTGAAGACCGTCATGTCCGGGGCCGGCTACGGCGACAGCGACTACAAGCTCGTGGTCATGGGCTACCCGAGCCCCATCGGCCCGGACTTCTACGACAACCCGGACTTCCCCGGGAAGCTTCCCGGCGGCTGTGCCGGATACGACTCCGACGCCGCCTGGGGCCGCAACACCGCCGTGCCCGCCTTCGAGCGCGGCATGCGCAAGGCCGCCGCCGACACCGGAGCCGTCTACCTCGACAACTCCCGGCTCTTCCACGGCCACGAGGTCTGCAGCGAGTCCACCTGGGCCCGCGGTCTCTACATCGACCTCGGGCACTTCCCGCCGGACTCCAACTCCCTGCGGCAGTCCTTCCACCCGAACGAGAGAGGCCACGGCGCCTTCGCGTCCTGCCTGACCGAGATCTACAACTCGAACCTGCGCGAGGCCAGCTGCGCCGACCCGGCGAGCACCGGAAAGCCGGTCCTGCAGGCCGGGGCGTGGGACGACCTCTTCAAGCCCCTGAAGAACGAGGCCACGGGCACCTGCGTGGACGTCCCCGGCTCGGTGACCCGCAATGACACGCAGGTCGGCGGCTGGGACTGCCACGGCGGCCGCAACCAGGGCTGGTGGTACGACTCCGGCACCAAGACCCTCCGTACGGCGCTGAGCCACGACCGGTGCCTGGACGTGCCGGGCGCCGACTACAAGGCGGGCGCCACGCTCATCCTGTACAACTGCTCGGGCGCGGCCAACCAGCAGTTCGTGAGCCAGTCGGGCACCCTGCGCCCGGCGGCCTCGACCGGGCTCTGCCTGACGCTGGCCGGGGCGAAGGAGCCACTGAAGCTCCAGAGCTGCGACGGCGGCGCGCAGCAGCGGTTCGCGTAGCGGGACCGTTCCACCAGCGCGTGGAGGGGGCGGGGCGGCCGAGGCCGTCCCGCCCCCTCCGGGCCGGTCGGCGCAGTTCAGCCGGACGTCACGAACGCGCCCAGCACGGCGGCCAGATGGCCGGGGTCGTTTGCCCCGCACAGCTCGCGGGCCGAGTGCATGGACAGCCCCGGCACCCCCACGTCGACCGTCGGCACACCCAGCCGGGCCCCGGTGATCGGGCCGATCGACGTACCGCACGGCATCGCGTTGTTGGAGACGAAGGGCTGCCACGGCACGCCCGCCCGCTCGCACGCCGACGCGAACACCGCCATGCCGGTGCTGTCGGTGGCGTACCGCTGGTTGACGTTGACCTTGAGCGCGGGGCCGCCGTTCGGCAGCGGACGGTGATCCGGGTCGTGCCGCTCCGCGTAGTTGGGGTGCACCGCGTGGGCCATGTCGGCGGAGACGCAGAAGGCACCGGACAGGGCCCGGGACCAGTCCTCCGGACTGCCGCCGCGTGCGGTGACCGAGCGGCTCAGGACCCGCTCCAGCAGCGGGCCCTGCGCACCCGTCTCCGAACCGCTGCCGACCTCCTCGTGGTCGAAGGCGGCCAGGACCGGGATGTAGGCGGGCCCGTCGGCCGCGGTCGCCGCACCCGTCAGGGCCGTGACGCCCGCGTGCACGGACACCAGGTTGTCCAGCCGGGCCGACACCACGAACTCCCGGTCCGCGCCCAGGTATCCGGGCGGTTGGATGTCGTGCAGCATCAGGTCCCAGCCGAGCACTTCGTCCGGGTCCGCCTCGGCGGCCGCCGCGACCCGGCGCAGCAGCGCGCCCTCCTCGTGGGCGCCGAGCGCCCACACCGGGGCGAGGTGGCGCTGCCGGTCGAGCGCGAGCCCTTCGTTGACCGTACGGTCCAGATGGATGGCCAACTGGGGCACCCGCAAAAGGGGTTCGTCGATCCGGACGAGCCGGGAGCCGGTTCCGCCGCCCGGGGTACGCAGCGCGAGCCGCCCGGAGATGCCGAGATCGCGGTCGAGCCAGGTGTTCAGCGGAACGCCGCCGTAGATCTCCACACCGATCTGCCGCCAGCCCGCGGAGGCGGTGTCGGGAGCGGGCTTGACCCGCAGGTTCGGCGAATCGGTGTGGGCGCCGACGATCCGGAAGGGGGTGTGCGCCGGGGCGCCCTCGGGGACGTACCAGGCGATCAGCGCACCACCACGCGTGACGAAGCTGCCGCCGGTCGTGCCCGTCCAGTCGTCCGTGCCCCGCAGTTCACGGAAGCCGGCCTTCTCCAGGCGCTGGGCGGCACTGGCCACCGCGTGGTACGGGGAAGGGCTGGTGCTGATGAAGGACAGCAGGTCGTCGCTGTGGCTGCGGTGGGGAAGCGGCGTCATTCGGCGTCCGCCTTTCCGGTGTTCGACGGTGAGGGTGGAGGAACCCGCGCCGGGCCGCTGGGTGCGGTGCGGCGCGGGCGGTGTTCGAGACGGGGGGTGACGGAGCGCCTCGGGAACGTCCGACAACCCACCAAAGCGGCCCGGTAGGGCGCAAGCCCGTCGCGCGGCCCGCTGCGCGAAAGCGGCGGTGCCGGACCGGCCGCGCCGATGACGGGCCAGGGTCTCCCGTTTGGATCACGCCGGGCTCGCGTGCCCCGGTGCCGCGAGCGTGCGGGACGGCGCGCAGGGCGCCCGGCCCCTCGCCGACCGCCGCAAGATTGGCTGAATAACGCCGTAGGGAATCGTCACCGCACCGGCCCACCGCGATCGGCGCCGGAGCGGGCGGCGGGGACGCCGGTCCGCCCACGCGTCCGGGTCACCCTGATGAGGAACACCACGGCGACCACGACGGCCACCCCGTGCGACCAGCCGACCACGGTCAGCGGGCTGTACCTGTCGAGTGCTGCGGCGACCAGGATCATGCCGACGCCGAACCCGAGGTTCTCGACGGTCGCGGAGAGCCCGAAGGCATGACCGCGCAGATCGGCGGGGAGCGTCTGCAGATGGGAGGTGTACGAGACCTCCGTGAGCCCGTCCGCCGCCCCGGCCACCAATGCGATCACGGTGGTCGCCGCCCAGGGGAACCCGGCGAACGCCAGGATGAAGGCCCCGGACATCAGACAGGTGCCGTACCCGAAGCCCGGCGCGCCCACCGTCCGCCCGGTGCGCCTGACGTACCGCTGGATCACCTGCTGCGCGGCGACGTTCCCGAGCGCCCACAGGCACCAGAACGCGCTGACGAACACGGCGGGGTGCGCGGCGTCGAGTGCGGCGGAGTGGACCGGCAGCGCGGCGTTGTGGGAGGACGAACCGAAGGCGTCCACACTGCGCAGCACCACCATCAGACCGAGACCGGGCACCGCGGCCGACGCGAGGAACGCGCCCGGCCGCCGCCACCGGCCCGTCCGCCTCTTCTCTTCCGCACCCCGGCCGGAATCCCCCTCCGAATCCGGCCGGGCGTCCTTTCCTCCGCCCCCGCCCGGGATCGGCAGCAGCGCCACCGTCACGGCACAGATCACGAAGGTGGCCATGTCCACCACGAACGCGGCGGTGTAGCCGACGAGCGAGACCACCACGCCCGCGGAGGCGAAACCTGCCACCATCGCCAGCGAACGCCCCGTTATGGAAAGGGAGTTCGCCCAGGGCCGCCGGTCGTCGCCGACCATCTCGGGAATGGAACTCCGCAGCGCCACCATGAAAAGCGTTCCGCAGGCGCCGACCACCACGGAAACGGCCATCAACGCGGCCGTCCGCATCCCCCCGGGCGCGAAGACCAGCAGCAGCATCACCGCCGCCTGCGCCACATTCGTCCACAGCATCAGGCTCTTGGCGGCGAACCGTGCGAGGAGGCCCCCGGCGATCAGCCCGGCGACAAAGCCGGACCCCAGACGCACGGCCATGAACAGGCCCATTGCGAGCGCCCTGCCCGTCGTCTCGTAGACGAACAGATTGAGCGCCACCATATTCAGGAAGGTGCCGTACGAGGACAGGGCGTATCCCGCGACGAGGAATCGATAGCGGCGCTCCCCGCGCTCCCCGCGCGCCCGGCCGGCCGGATCGGTATCCGATGCGTGGTCCGGTCGGCCGTCCGCCTGTTCGATGTCCTGCGTCACCGGCCCATACTCACCGAGCGTTCGTGCTCACCCATGACCGCGTGATTGCACGAATGTAATCTGCATGCTTGTGAAGGGCGATCATTCCGGACCACGGGCGTGTGATTGCCGCGAATCGTCGCCGGATCGCGTCTGTGACTCGGCCCTCGCGGCCTATCGGCGCGCGCTCACGGACGGAAACCTTCCGGCGGGCGAGGTGCCCGGCTGCCTGAGCGCCCTGCATCTGATGGTGGCGGACCGTGATGCACCGGGGCGCCTCATCCCCGTACCGCCCGAGACCGCTTCGTTCGATGTGCTCGGGCCCATCGAGGCGACGATCGCCCGGGAGCGCCGCACGCTGCGTTCGGCCCGCGCCGCACTGAGTGTGTTCGAGGGCCTGTACGCCGACGCGCACCGGCTCGAACCGTCCGCCCTCACCCGGCTCTCCGGCGAGGGCGTCATCGGCAAGGCGCTCGAAGCGGGCGTCGCGGGCTGCCGCGAGGAGGTCCGCACCGCCCACCCGGGCGGCGGCCGTCCCGTGCACGTGCTGGAGGAGTCGCTGCCCAGGGATCTGCGCAATCTGCGCCGGGGCATCCGGCAGCGGACCATCTACCAGCACACGGTCCGCTCGGACCGCACGACGCTCGCCCACATAGAGCGGGTGACGACCGAGGGCGCCGAGGTCAGGACGCTCGCCGAGGTCGCCGACCGGATCATCGTCTTCGACCGGAACCTCGCGTTCGTCCCGTTCTCCGACGAGCCGCACCGGGCCCTGCGCATCCAGCACCCGTCCCTGGTCCGCTTCCTGGCCCGGCACTTCGACGAGGCCTGGGCCCGCGCGGTCCCGGTCCGCCCGGAACGGGTGCCGCTGCGTACCCCGGTCGTCACCTCCGACCTGCAACGGACCATCCTGCAGGCGGTCGTGGGCGGCGAGACGGACGAGTCGATCGCCCGGCGGCTCGGCATGAGCCGCCGCAGCGTCGCCGAGCACGTGCGCAGGGTCTCCGAGCAACTGGGCAGCAACAGCCGAGCCCAACTCGGCTATCTGGTCGCGACGTCGGGCCTGCTGGAGACATGAGAACGGCCCCGCACGGGCGCCCCGGCCGGAACGCCCCGCAGGGCCGTGACGTCATGCGTGCCCCGTACGGGGCGGCGGGTCAGGCGAGACCCGGGCCCCGCACCGGAATGCTGGTGAACGTCGGTGCCGGGGCGGGCTCGGTGAAGAAGTCGTTGCCCTTGTCGTCGACGACGACGAACGCGGGGAAGTCCTCGACCTCGATCTTCCAGACCGCCTCCATGCCGAGCTCCTCGTATTCGACGACCTCGACCTTCTTGATGCAGTCCTGCGCGAGGCGCGCGGCAGGGCCGCCGATCGAGCCGAGGTAGAAACCGCCGTGCGCGTCGCACGCGTCGGTGACCTGCTTGGACCGGTTGCCCTTGGCGAGCATCACCTTGGAGCCGCCCGCCGCCTGGAACTGCGCGACATAGCTGTCCATGCGGCCGGCCGTCGTCGGACCGAAGGAGCCGGAGGCGTACCCCTCGGGCGTCTTCGCCGGGCCCGCGTAGTAGACCGGGTGGTCCTTCAGGTACTGGGGCATCTCCTCGCCCGCGTCCAGGCGCTCCTTGATCTTGGCGTGCGCGATGTCGCGGGCCACGACCAGCGGACCGGTCAGCGAGAGCCGGGTCTTGACCGGGTACTTGGTCAGCTCGGCGAGGATGTCGTCCATCGGCCGGTTGAGGTCGATCCGTACGACGTCTCCCGCCTCGTCGAGGTGCTCGTCGGTGGTGTCCGGGAGGAAGCGGGCCGGGTCCTTCTCCAGCTGCTCCAGGAAGACGCCCTCGGCGGTGATCTTCGCGGTGGCCTGGCGGTCCGCCGAGCAGGACACGGCGATGGCCACGGGCAGCGAGGCGCCGTGGCGGGGGAGGCGGACGACGCGCACGTCGTGGCAGAAGTACTTGCCGCCGAACTGGGCGCCGATGCCGATCTTCTGCGTGAGCTCGAAGACCTTCTCCTCCAACTCCTTGTCCCGGAAGCCGTGGCCGGTGGGGGAGCCCTCGGCAGGCAGCTCGTCCAGGTAGTGCGCGGAGGCGTACTTCGCGGTCTTGAGCGCGAACTCGGCCGACGTGCCGCCGACGACGATCGCCAGGTGGTACGGCGGGCAGGCGGCCGTGCCCAGCGAACGGATCTTCTCCTCCAGGAACTTCATCATGGAGGCCTCGTTCAGCACAGCCTTCGTCTCCTGGAAGAGGAACGACTTGTTGGCCGAGCCGCCGCCCTTCGCCATGAAGAGGAACTTGTACGCGCCGCCGTCGGTGGCGTACAGCTCGACCTGGGCGGGCAGGTTCGAGCCGGTGTTCTTCTCCTCCCACATGGTGAGCGGAGCCATCTGCGAATAGCGGAGGTTGAGCTCGGTGTAGGCGTCGAAGATGCCGTGCGACAGCGCCTCTTCGTCACCGCCCTCGGTGAGGACGTTCTGCCCGCGCTTGCCCATCACGATCGCGGTGCCGGTGTCCTGGCACATCGGCAGCACGCCCGCCGCGGCGATGTTCGCGTTCTTCAGCAGGTCGAGCGCGACGAACTTGTCGTTCGACGACGCCTCGGGGTCGTCCACGATCCGCCGCAGCTGCGCCAGGTGGGCGGGGCGCAGATAGTGCGAGATGTCGTGCATGGCCTCGGCGGCCAGGGTGCGCAGCGCCTCCGGAGCGACCTTGAGGAACGTACGACCGTCGGCCTCGAAGGTGGAGACACCCTCGGAGGTCACCAGACGGTACGGCGTGGTGTCCTCTCCCAGGGGGAGCAGATCGGAGTACGCAAACTCTGGCATTACGGCCATTCCTCACTCGGCAGACGGCGGCTGGCCTCCCTTGGGCAGCGCACCCACCAGGGTAGAACGCCGCACGGGTGCCGAAGTTGTGAGGTAAGGCTCAGTTCGGCCGTCCCCGAAGGCGGGGGCGGCCGACACGGCGGAGGCGGGGCAGGGGCTAGTCGCGATCTATCGCGTTTGGGTACGCTGGGTCGGTGGACCTCGAAAAGCAGCCCCAGCAGCCAGTGGCCCCGGCGGAGCCGGCCGGCATCCGCGCCTCCGACGCGGACCGCGACCGGATCGCGGACATCCTGCGGGAAGCCATGGCCGAGGGCCGGCTGACCGCCGAGGAGCACGCCGAGCGGGTCGACGCGGTCTACCGCGCCAAGACCGTCGGCGAGCTGGAACCGCTGGTACGGGATCTGCCCGCGCCGCCGGGCACCGCCCGCTCGGCCGCCGCCCCCGGCGCCTACGGCCACGAGGGCCCCACGGGCCCCGCCGACAACCTGGTGGCGATCTTCAGCAGTTCGACCCGCAAGGGCCGCTGGCGGGTCGGCGGCCGTACGAACGCCTTCGCGCTCTTCGGCAGCGTGGAGGTCGATCTGACCGAGGCGCTTTTCGGTCAGAGACTCACAGTCATCAACGCGACTTCCATCTTCGGGAGTGTCGACGTCAAGGTCCCCGAGAACATCTCGCTGCGCGGCAGTGGCACGGGTGTCTTCGGTAATTTCGAAGTCGCCACCCTGGAATCCGCCGACCCCGAAGCACCGGTGGTCGTCGTCAACGGCTATTCCGTGTTCGGCAGCGTCGAGGCGAAGCCCAAGCGCGGGAAGTTCATCGCGGATCTCCAGGACCGGCTGCGCAAATACCTCGGATAGGGGCGGCGAGCGCTCTCCGCCGGGCCCCCGGGCGGTACGGGGAACTACCGGGAACTACTGAGAACCGCCGAGAACTCGCGAAAGCTCCCGCGAACCCCTGCCGGCCCCTGCTAACGCCTTCGAAAACAAGCCAATTTCCTGGGCGGCCGCAATTCCGCACCCTGGGCCGGGTGCCACTCAGTGCATGGGCGCGCGCACAGCGGGTAGGGAATGCTGCATCGTCTCTCGCTCGCGAAGCCGTCGTCAGGAGTAGACCGTGCTGCAACTGCCGCATCAGCCCCTGCAGGTCGCCGCCGTCCCTTCCCAGCGCACTCCCGCGCGGGAGGACCAGGCCGGCCCCTGGCATTCGGAGGCGGTGTGCCGCCGGGACGAAGCCGGGCTGTTCTTCGCTCCGTCGAAGGAGCCGACCGCTGCCAGACTCGCGCGCGAGGAGTCCGCGAAGCGGGTCTGCGCACGCTGTCCCGTGATGATCGAATGCCAGGAGCACGCGCTCATGCAGCCGGAGCCGTACGGGGTGTGGGGCGGTCTCACCGCCGCCGAACGCCGTGTGGTGCTCGCCCGTCGCAGGCGGCGCGAGATGGAGCTCAAGGCCTCGTCCGCGTCCTCCGCCGCGACGGGCCGCATCGCCGCGGCGGGCTGACCGGGGCCCGTACGGCCCGGGTCCGTGCGGACCGGCATTCGCGCGCGCACTGCCTCGACGGCGGCTACGCGAAGAGGCGCCCCCACCGCACATGGGGGGCGCCTCTTCGCGTTCTGCTTCCGGGACCGGTTCCGGGACCGGGACCGGCTTCTTCCGCTTCCGGACCTACTTCGCGCGGTCGAAGTCGATCGCGCTGTAGGCGCGCAGCTTCGAGAGCCGGTGCGTGGAGTCGATCTTCCGGATGGTGCCGGACTTGGACCGCATGACGATCGACTCGGTGGTCGCCGTCTCCGCGCGGTACCGCACGCCGCGCATCAGCTCACCGTCCGTGATGCCGGTCGCGACGAAGAACACGTTGTCGCCGCTGACCAGGTCGTCGGTGGACAGCACCCGGTCCAGGTCGTGCCCGGCGTCCAGCGCGCGCTGCCGCTCGGCCTCGTCCTTGGGCCAGAGCTTGCCCTGGATGACGCCGCCGAGGCACTTTATGGCGCAGGCCGAGATGATGCCCTCGGGGGTGCCGCCGATGCCCATCAGCAGGTCGACGCCGGTCCCTTCGCGGGCGGCCATGATGGAGCCCGCGACATCGCCGTCGGAGATGAACTTGATCCGGGCGCCGGTCTCGCGGATCTCCTTGACGATGCCCTCGTGGCGCGGGCGGTCGAGGACGACGACGGTGACGTCCTCGGGGGCGGAGTTCTTCGCCTTCGCGACACGGCGGATGTTCACCGAGACGGGGGCGTTGATGTCGACGAAGTCGGCAGCCTCGGGGCCGGTGACCAGCTTGTCCATGTAGAAGACGGCCGACGGGTCGAACATGGCGCCGCGGTCCGCGGCGGCCAGTACGGCGATCGCGTTCGGCATGCCCTTGGCGTTCAGGGTCGTGCCGTCGATCGGGTCCACGGCGATGTCGACCTCGGGGCCGGTGCCGTCGCCGACGCGCTCGCCGTTGAACAGCATGGGGGCTTCGTCCTTCTCGCCCTCGCCGATGACGACGATGCCGTTCATCGAGACGGTGGAGACGAGGGTCCGCATGGCCTTCACGGCGGCGCCGTCGGCGCCGATCTTGTCGCCGCGGCCCACCCAGCGCCCGGCTGCCATGGCGGCGGCCTCGGTGACCCGGACCAGCTCCAGGGCGAGGTTGCGGTCGGGGGCCTCGGGGGAGACCTCGAGCTGAGACGGCAGATGATGCTCGGACATCGGAGCGCACCTTTCTGTACGGCGACGACCGGAAGAGGGTGCTGCGACTCTATCGTCAGGTCGACAAAATGAGCAGACCGGGTCACTTATGAGCGGCTGCCCCCGGGTCGGGCCCATCGGGCCTAGTGCGACCATGGACCCGTGGCTAGCAAGCGAGGCAAGCAGACAGTGCGGGACATGTTCCTGTCGATGGCGGTCATCTCCGCTGCGGCAGGGGTTGTTTACATCTTCGTTCCGCACGACGAGAACGCCAACCCGGTCAAGGCGGTCGACTACCGGGTGGAGCTTCTGACGGCGCGGCGCGCGGCGCCGTACCCCGTGGTCGCCCCGGACGGACTGACCGAGAAGTGGAAGCCGACCTCGGTCAGCTACGACCGCAAGGCGGGCAACAGCTGGCACCTGGGTTTCCTCGACCCGGAGGGCAAGTACGTCGCGGTGGAGCAGTCCACGTCCCCGACGAAGAAGTACGTGACCGAGGTCAGCCAGGACGCCAAGAACACCGGGCGTACGCAGCAGGTGGCGGGCGAGACCTGGCAGCACTGGGAGGGCTCGAAGTACGACGCCCTCGTGCGCCACGACGAGGGCTCGACCACGGTGGTCACGGGCTCCGCCTCGCCGGAAAGGCTGGCGGAGATGGCCGCCGCGCTCAAGACGTCCTGAGGCCGCCGTGCGTGCCGCCCTGCCGCTGTCGGTGCGTGGCGGCCTGCCCCCCGCTGTGACGCGTCGCCCTGACCGCCGCCGGGACACACGGAGAAGGCCCTGGAGCACCGAGTGCTCCAGGGCCTTCCGCATGCGCGTGGCGACGGTCAGACGGTCGTGACGACCTCGTCGTAGGCGAGACGCGGCAGACGCGGGAACCAGGCGTCCTCGCCCGGCTTGCCGATGTTGACGACCATCAGCACCTTGTGGTCGCCGTCCAGGAACTCCTTCTCGATGCCCGCGGCGTCGTAGCCGGTCATCGGGCCGGCGGCCAGGCCGGCGGCGCGGACGCCGATGATGAAGTAGGCGGCCTGCAGGGCGCCGTTGAGCGCGGCGGACGACTCGCGGACCGGGCGCTCGGAGAAGAACGCGTCCTTGGCCTGCGGGAAGTGCGGCATCAGGGCCGGGAGCTCCTCGTGGAACTCGTTGTCGGCGACCAGGATCGCGACCAGCGGGGCGGTCGAGGTCTTCGGCTGGTTGCCCTCGGCCATGTGCTTGACGAGGCGCGCGCGGGCGTCGTCGGAGCGGACCAGGATGACGCGCAGCGGCGACTGGTTGAATGCGGTGGGCCCGTACTTGACCAGGTCGTAGATCGCCTGGACCTGCTCCTCGGTCACCGGCTCGTCGGAGAAGGTGTTGGCGGTGCGGGCCTCACGGAAGAGGAGGTCCTGGGCGGCGGGGTCAAGAGCGAGGGACATCGTGCGTATTACCTTCCGGATGTACACGTGGATCGAGCAACGCGGACCACGGTAACCGAGAGGTAGGTTAACTTTCAACTAAAACTGGAACGGGGTGACTCGTTCCACAGCGGGCTCAGCCGTTGTCGGCTGCCGTGGTACCGCTCTCCTGGGAGTCGGCCGGACCCGCCAGGGCCGCGTCCAGCCGGGCGCGCGCACCTTCCAGCCAGTGCCGGCAGACCTTCGCCAGCTCCTCGCCCCGCTCCCAGAGCGCGAGCGACTCCTCCAGCGTCGTACCGCCCGCCTCCAGGCGGCGCACCACCTCGATCAGCTCGTCGCGGGCCTGCTCGTAGCCGAGCGTGCCCGTGGCACCGGCCGTCGTAGTCGCGTCGTCCGTCATGCGCCCCACCCTACGTTCCGGCCCACCGGGAGCCTGTGATCTCGTCCGTCCGTACCTGCGGGCGCACCTTCGGCACGTGCCGGTGCGCCTCCGGGCCCGCCCGCCCCGCCACCGGGGGCGGTCACTCGCCCACCCGCACGGCGAACTCGCCGCCCGAGACCCGCGCCCGGAGCACATCGCCCGGCGCCCCCGCATCCTCGGGAGCCCGCACGACATGGCCGTCGGCCCGCTGCAGCACCGCGTAGCCGCGCTCCAGCGTCGCCGCCGGCGACAACGCGACCACCCGCGCCCGGGTGTGGGCGAGCTCCGAATCCGCCCGGTCCAGCAGATGACCCAGCACCCGCCGGCTCCGCCCGATCAGCGCGTCGATCTCCGACGCGCGCTCGTCCACCATCTGCCGGGGGTGCTCCATCGACGGCCGGCCCAAGGCGTGCGCCAGCCCCCGCTCCTCGCGGTCCAGCAGGCCCCGTACCGACCGCAGCGCACGGTCGCGCAGCTGCCGCACCCGGTCCAGCTCCTCGCCCACGTCCGGCACGATCTTCTTCGCCGCGTCCGTCGGTGTGGAGGCGCGCAGGTCCGCGACCAGGTCGAGCAGCGGGGAGTCCGGCTCATGACCGATCGCCGACACCACCGGCGTACGGCACCCGGCCACCGTCCGGATCAGCTGCTCGTCCGAGAACGGCAGCAGGTCCTCCACGCTGCCGCCACCCCGCGCCACGACGATCACGTCGACGTCCGGCAGATCGTCCAGCTCCTTCACCGCCTGGACCACCTGATTCACCGCGTGGACGCCCTGCACCGCCGCGTTGCGCACCTCGAAGCGGACCGCGGGCCACCGCCGCCGGGCGTTCTCCAGCACATCGCGCTCGGCCGCCGACGCCCGCCCGCAGACCAGCCCGATCAGCTGCGGCAGGAACGGCAGCGGCTTCTTCCGGTCGAGCGCGAAGAGCCCCTCCGAGGCCAGCGACTTCTTCAGCTGCTCAAGCCGGACCAGCAGCTCGCCGATGCCGACCGGCCGTATCTCCGTGGCCCGCAGGGACAGCTGGCCGCGCGGCGCGTACCACTCGGGCTTGGCCAGGACGACGACCCGCGCGCCCTCCGTCACCACATCCGCGATCCGGTCGAAGACCTGCCGGAAGCACGTCACGCTCACCGAGATGTCCTGCGACGGGTCGCGCAGCGTCAGGAACACCACCCCGGCGCCCGGCCGCCGCGACAGCTGGGTGATCTGCCCCTCGACCCAGACCGCCCCGAGCCGGTCGATCCAGCCCCCGATGAGCCGCGACACATCACCTACGGGCAGCGGAGCTTCCGCGGACGTTTGGAGAGCCATGCGAGCGAGCGTATCCGCCTCCACCGACAATCGGGCGGCCACGACGAAGGCCACCCCGGCCCGGCCACTCCCGGCTCAGGCCGTACGCCGCCCCCACTGCAACGCCAGCACCACCAGCCCCACCCCGAACCAGCACACCCCCACCACCTGGGCGCTCCGGGTCGCCTCCACGATCACCGCGATCAGCACCCCCGCACCCACCACCGGCACCAGCACATGCCGCCACCAGCTCGGCGGCCCCTCCATCCGGCGCACGGCGAACCAGCCGACCACCGACGCGTGCAGCAGCACGAAGGCCGTCAGTGCGCCGATGTCGACGACCGACACCAGATGGTCGAGACCGTCGGCCCGCCGGGCCGCCCACACCGCGGCGACCAGCGTCACCGTCGCGGCCAGCAGAATCGCGAGCCGCGGCACCCCGGACCGCGGGTCGACCCGGGCGAGCACCGAGGGCAGCCGCCGTTCCCTGGCCATCGCGAAGAGCAGCCGTCCCGCGGCCGCCTGCCCGGCCAGCGCCGCGAAGGCCGCCCCGATCGCCTTGCTCACCGCCACCAGGTCGTGCAGCCAGCTCCCGACCGCCGAGTCCACCGTGTCGTAGAACGCCGACCCCTGCGCGGCCGGATCGGCGGCCAGCTCCGCCGACGTCAGCGGTTCGAGCAGCGCCGCCAGATACGCCTGCGCCACGAACAGCACACCCGCGAGCACCAGACAGAACAGCAGCGCCCGCGCCACCTTCGCCGAGCCCCCGGTCACCTCCTCCGCGAACGAGGCGATCGCGTCGAAGCCCAGATACGACAGCACGGCCACCGACACCGCCCCCAGCACCGCCGTCGCGGAGAAGCCGGAATCACCGGTGAGCGGAGTCAGCCACCCGCGCTGCGCCCCGTCCCGTACGAGAACCACCACCGCCGACACCAGGAACACCAGCAGCACCACGGTCTCCATCGCGAGCACCGCGAAGCCGACCCGGGCGGCGGCCCGCACGCCCCAGAGGTTGAGCAGTGTGGTGACCACGACGGCGAGTGCCGTCCACACCCACCGCGACACCGACGGCACCAGCGCGTTCAGCGCGATCCCGGAGAAGAGATAGGCGACCGCCGGGATCAGCAGATAGTCGAGCATCGCCATCCACCCGGCGATGAACCCCGGCCCCTCCCCGAGCCCCTTGCGCGCGTACGCGAAGACCGAACCCGCCAACGGGGCGACCCGCACCATCTGCGCGTAGCTGAACGCCGTGAACGCCATCACCACCGTCGCCGCGACATAGACCAGTGCGACGGCGCCGTCGGACCTCGCGTCGAGCGTGCCGAACACACCGACGGGCGCCATCGGCGCGATGAACAGGAGCCCGTAGACCACCAGATCCCGGAAGCCGAGCGTCCGCCGCAGCCTGCCGCCCACCTGGTGCGCCCCCTCCGCCCCTTCCGCGCCTACGACCCCGCCCTTGCCGCTGCCGCTGCCGCTGCTGCCGCCGCTCTCCGGCATGAGCCCTCCCTGGGTCGCGTACGGATCAGTCTCGCCACCCGGCCGATCTTCCGCGCGTTCGACTCGGCCTTACGATGGGTCGCATGACTGCTACGACACCTCGCCGCGTCCTGCTCGCCGCTCCCCGTGGCTACTGCGCGGGCGTGGACCGTGCCGTGATCGCCGTGGAGAAAGCCCTGGAGCAGTACGGCTCCCCGGTGTACGTGCGCCACGAGATCGTTCACAACAAGTACGTCGTACAGACCCTGGAGAAGAAGGGCGCGATCTTCGTCGAGGAGACGGCGGAGGTTCCTGAGGGCTCGATCGTGATGTTCTCCGCGCACGGCGTCGCGCCGACCGTGCACGAGGAGGCGGCCGAGCGGAAGCTCGCCACGATCGACGCGACCTGCCCCCTGGTCACCAAGGTCCACAAGGAAGCCGTCCGCTTCGCGCAGGACGACTTCGACATCCTCCTGATCGGCCACGAGGGCCACGAGGAGGTCATCGGCACCTCCGGCGAGGCCCCCGACCACATCACGCTGGTCGACGGCCCCGAGGACGTCGCCGGTGTCGAGGTCCGCGACCCGTCCAAGGTCGTCTGGCTCTCCCAGACCACGCTCTCCGTCGACGAGACGATGGAGACGGTCGGCGCGCTCAAGGAGAAGTTCCCGCTCCTGATCTCGCCGCCCAGCGACGACATCTGCTACGCCACGCAGAACCGCCAGATCGCGGTGAAGCAGATGGGCGCGGACGCCGACCTCGTGATCGTCGTCGGTTCCAAGAACTCCTCCAACTCGGTCCGCCTGGTCGAGGTCGCCCTCGGCGCCGGTGCGAACGACGCCCATCTGGTCGACTTCGCCGAGGAGATCGACGAGGCCTGGCTGGAGGGTGTCTCCACGGTCGGCGTCACCTCCGGCGCGTCGGTTCCCGAGGTGCTGGTCGACGGCGTCCTGGCCTGGCTGTCCGAGCGCGGCTTCGAGGACGTGGAGATCGTGAAGGCGGCCGAGGAGTCCATTACCTTCTCGCTGCCCAAGGAGCTCCGCCGCGATCTGCGCGCCGAGGCCGCCGCGCTCTCGGAGAAGTAGCCCCCGGGCATCGGGGCGTTCCAGGAAGTGGGCCGGGCCGCCTGCCCGTACCGTGGACTGCATGCAGATCTTCGGCGTGGACATCGGCGGATCCGGGATCAAGGGCGCTCCCGTGGACCTGGACCGCGGAGACCTGGCGCAGGAGCGCCACAAAGTACTCACACCGCACCCGGCCACGCCCAAGGACGTGGTCGAGTGCGTGGCCGAGGTCGTCGGCCATTTCGACTGGTCGGGCCCGGTGGGTGTCACCTTCCCGGGCGTCGTCACCGGCGGTGTCACCCGTACCGCGGCCAATGTCGACAAGGGCTGGATCGACGCCGACGCCCGCGGACTGATCGGTGACCGGCTGAACCTCCCCGTCACCGTGCTGAACGACGCGGACGCGGCCGGCGTCGCGGAGATGACGTTCGGCGCGGGCCGGGGCCGCAAGGGGACCGTGATCGTGCTGACGCTCGGTACGGGGATCGGCAGCGCCCTCTTCGTCGACGGCCGACTCGTCCCCAACACCGAGCTGGGCCATCTGGAGCTGAACGGCCACGACGCGGAGCAGCACGCCTCCACCAAGGCCAAGGAGGACGAGGACCTGAGCTGGCACCACTGGGCCCACCGGGTGCAGAGGTACCTGGCCCATGTGGAGATGCTGTTCTCGCCCGAGCTCTTCATCATCGGCGGCGGGGTCAGCCGCAAGGCCGACAAGTTCCTGCCCCTGATCGAGCACGTACGGGCCGAGATGGTGCCGGCGGAACTGCAGAACAACGCGGGCATCGTGGGCGCGGCGATGGCGGCCGCAGGCCACTAGGCGTACTCGGCCCGTGATGCCCTACGGCCCGTGATGCCCTGCGGCCCCGTTCACCGCTGCGGGCGGCGCGGTCCCTGCGAGGCGCGCGCCGCCTGTGCGGCGAGCAGCGTGCGGCGCTGCCGCTGACGCATCAGCCGTACCTTCCGTACGGTCGCGATGAGCCCGGCGATGAGTGTCCCGCCGTACAGCCACCCGGCGTGCACGGCGAGCGCGGTGACGACCGCCATGGTCTGGCCGCCGAAGCCGCCCGTGCCACCGGCGATCGGGATGACACCGATGGCGAACGCGATCGGCACGATGATCGGCGCGGTCACCAGGTCCGCTGGCCGCACCCACAGCGCGGTCAGCGCGCAGACCGGCAGGAACAGCACACCGAACACCACCGCCGAACCGTCGAGGACCAGCAGGTCGAGGCAGGCCAGTACGAACATGGTGGCGGCGGCGAAGAGCCCGGCCCCGATGCCGGTCAGCCGGGGATTGGGCAGCCTGCGCAGCGCGAGCACGACGGGCGGCACCGGACGGGAGCGGCCTTCCGGCGGGCTCACCACCCGGTAGACGGTCGCGGTCTCCTCGATGGTGCCCTGCGGGGACAGCGGGGCCTGGCGAGACTGCCTGCGCTGCGGGGGACGTGTCCTGTGCTGCTCCACCGGGACAACGTAGGTCGCCGGGCGGGAGGAAACAGGTGCGGGACACGCCCTTTGGGCGACCTAGGGGATGAGTTCGATGCCACACGGCCGAACGGGAACCGGATCGGCGCCCGACCGGACCCGTGGGTACCCGGTCGCCCCCGCCCGTAAACTGGAGAATCGGCCCACCCGGGCCCGCAGCGTTCCCGCCCACCTCCTCACTCCTCAGGAAGTCGCCAACGTGTCGCTCACGATCGGAATCGTCGGCCTGCCGAATGTCGGCAAGTCGACCCTGTTCAACGCCCTGACCAAGAACGACGTGCTGGCGGCCAACTACCCGTTCGCCACGATCGAGCCGAACGTGGGCGTCGTCGGCGTCCCCGACGCCCGCCTGAACAAGCTGGCCGAGATCTTCGGCTCCCAGCGCCTGCTCCCGGCGACCGTGGACTTCGTCGACATCGCCGGCATCGTCCGAGGCGCTTCGGAGGGCGAGGGCCTGGGCAACAAGTTCCTCGCGAACATCCGCGAGTCCGACGCGATCTGCCAGGTCATCCGTGCCTTCAAGGACGAGAACGTCGTCCACGTCGACGGCAAGGTCTCGCCCAAGGACGACATCGAGACGATCAACACCGAGCTGATCCTCGCCGACCTCCAGTCCGTCGAGAAGGCCGTCCCGCGCCTCACCAAGGAGTCCCGCCTCCAGAAGGAGAAGGTCGCGGTCCTCGCCGCGGTCGAGGACGCCCAGAAGATCCTCGAGTCGGGCCAGACCCTCTTCGCCGCAGGCATCACCGCGGGCACCGAGAAGGGCAAGCTCCTCCACGAGCTGCACCTCCTGACCACCAAGCCCTTCCTCTACGTCTTCAACGTCGACGAGGACGAGCTGGTCGACGAGGACTTCAAGAACGAGCAGCGCGCCCTGGTCGCCCCCGCCGAGGCGATCTTCCTCAACGCCAAGATCGAGTCCGAGCTGATCGAGCTCGACGACGACGAGGCCCTGGAACTCCTCCAGTCCATGGGCCAGGAGGAGCCCGGCCTGGCCACCCTCGGTCGCGTCGGCTTCGACACCCTGGGCCTGCAGACCTACCTCACGGCGGGTCCGAAGGAAGCCCGAGCCTGGACGATCAAGAAGGGCGCCACGGCCCCCGAGGCGGCCGGTGTGATCCACACCGACTTCCAGAAGGGCTTCATCAAGGCGGAGATCATCTCCTACGAGGACCTGATCGAAACCGGCTCGGTCGCCGAGGCCCGCGCCAAGGGCAAGGCCCGCATGGAGGGCAAGGACTACGTGATGCAGGACGGGGACGTCGTGGAGTTCCGCTTCAACGTGTGAGCGGGTGACCTGGGCACCACGTTGGCGGCCTGGCGAGCATGCAGGTCAGATGGGGTCCGGCTCTTCGGAGTCGGGCCCCTGGTTTTTTCCCGTGCTGGGATGGTGCTGGGGAAACTGATCCCTCGTCACCCTTCATCGCCTCTGCTCACCTCTACCGTGCTGGGTTGGGGTTGGAGCCTGACGAGCCCGCCTTGCTACACCGCCTCTGGTGATCCCGTGGCCACCCTCGAAGGGAGGCCCACTCCCGGACCGTCACGACGTGGGCCGATTGAAGGCCCACGTACGGATCCGTATGGAGGAGCAGAGTGGGGTGGCCGCGGGCAGTCCGTTCGGCGGCCCAGGTGTGGTCGAGGGAGGTGAAGTCGTCGTCGATCCAGACGGCGGGTGCTCTGCCGAGCCAGGGGTCGACGTGGTCGCGTTTCCAGAGGTAGCCGTTGGGGTGGCTGGTGGTGATCTGTGGGCGGGGGAGGTCGAGGTGGGGGAAGTCCGGCAGCCTCAGGAGAGGCCCGATGATCGTGGTGGCGTCCCTGCGCCAGCTCGTGCACCACACCGGGGTGACGAGGCTGCTGGCCAGGAGGTCCGTGAGCAGCGGGCCATGGCTGGGGTTGAGCCAGATGGGGACGGGGTTGTCCGGGTGCCGGCCAGTGGGCAGGACGGTGTGGCGGACGTGGGTGGGCGGGGTGCTGCCGTCGGCCGCCGGGAACGGGATGAGGACGCCGTCGATGTCCAGGAGCAGGTAGGGCAGGGGCATCGGTGCCTCCGTCGGTCAGCGTTTGCGGGCGGTGATCAGGAGGGTGGTGGGCCAAGGGTCGCGGCGCGGGTGCCGCAGCTCCAGCGCCGATGTGATGCGCAGGCCGGTCCGGGAGAGGTGGGCGTTCCAGCGGCGGGCGTCGAACTCCCATCGTGCGAGGGGCAGTCGGGTGCGGTCGGGCATGGTGACGTAGTCCTCGCGCGGACGGTCGTCCGTGGATGGATGTCTTCCGGCCCGTGCCGGGTGAGGGACGGAGAAGGCCAGCACACCGCCCGGTTTCAGGCGTCGGGAAATGGCGGCGAGGAGGAGCTCGGGGGCGACGAGGCCAACGGCGCCGAAGACGGAGTAGATCGCGTCGAAGGTCCGGCCGGTGGCCTGCAGGTGGTGCAGTGCGTGGCCGGCGGCGAAGGTGGCGCCGTCGATGTGGCCGTAGTGGGAGCGGGCCCGGCGTACCTGGAGGCCGACCAGGTCCACGCCGGTGGTGCGGGCTTGGTGGTGTTTCGCGAGGTGGGCCACGTTGTGGCCGGGGCCGCAGCCCAGCTCCAGGACGCGTTTGCCGCACAGGTCCCGGCCCAGGATCTCGGCGCCGGGACCGATGCCTGCGTGGGTGCTCCATTCCATCCGGGCCGGTGCGGTGAGGGCGTGCGCGGGGGCGGCGGCTGTGCGCTGGGCTGCGTGGGCGTACCAGGGGGAGACCTGGGCGATCACCTAGACCTCCAGGAGTTGGACCACGTCGTTCAGGTGGCGGCGGACGACGGGGATGTAGGCGGGGTCCTTGGCCGGGTCGTCGATCCAGCGGATGGCCTGCTCCATGAACCACTCCACGGCCCACATGCGGTGCCAGCCCAGTGCCCATGCCTCGGCGGCCAGGCCGCCCCGGGCGGCGAGGGCGTCTTCATGACCGCCGGCGGTGACGTACTGCTCCAGGAACACCCGCAGTCGGAAGCGGCTCGGCACGTCGGTGGTGCCGTGGTACGAGGCGAGGTCGATCAGGCCGGGGCCGGTGAAGGCGCGTGCGAAGTCGAGAAGGTGCCAGCCGTTCTCCCCGATGTGGACGCTCGTGGGGTGGAACTCGGAGTGGACCCAACCGAACGGGTCGAGCGTCGCACCCTGGACACGGGCCTCGGCCGCGGCGGAGATCTTCCCCAGCGCGGTCTCGACGTCGTCGCAGTCCGTCCAGCGGTCGGCTTTCCGCAGCCGCTGGAGGTGATCGAGGGCTCGGCCGGGCAGGGCTGCGAGGCCCGCCCCGTCGAGGAGGGGCAGGCCACCCGCCGGGCGGGCGGCGTGGAGCATGACGGCGGCGGCGACGCCGTCGAGGTCGTCTGCGTCCCGTACGGGGGTGCCGAGGTCGTCCATGAGCATCCCGAGCCACTTGTCCTGCATCGCGGTGGCGTGGAGGGCGGGGACCGGGAGGCCGCGCTGGTATGCCGCCCGCAGGGCTTGGGCCTCGCGGTCGAAGGGCTCCTTGGCGTACTTGAAAACGGCCGTGGTGCCGTCGGGGAAGGTGACGCGTTCGACGCCGGACATGCCCCAGACGCGAATTTCGGTACGTTCGGGGAGGGGCTTGCCGACGAGGGTGCACAGGTCGTCCAGCAGGGTGGCGGACAGGCTCTGGGTCATGGGGGTCTCCAGGGGACTGGTGGGCTCCGGGGCGGGCGCGAGCTGGCCCGCCCCGAAGCCGTACTGGGGGCGGGGCTACTCGGCTGCGGTCACGCGGTGGGCGTAGACCTGCTCGATCCAGCCCGCCTTGAACTCGGCCAGGTCGTCACGGAAGTTCGCCATCGAGGCACCGTAGGGTGCGACCACGCCGCCGGACTGGTCCGGCACGGACTGGCAGCCGTGCACGAGCCGGCCGCCGAGCGCGGCGTGGGACTTGATGGACTCGATCCGTCGGTGCTCGTTGAACCAGCCGCCGTGGTAGACCTCGTCCAGCATTCCGCCCGTCTCGTCGCCCAGGTCGAAGACGACGGACGTGGCGGCGGGGAAGAACCAGCACGGGCCGACGTTGGAGATGTGCCCGTCCAGCTCGACCTTGTTGAGCGCCATCAACGTGGCCGCCTCGCGCAGCATGCGCAGATGATCGGCAGTGATCTGCGGCAGGCCGAGGCCGGCCAGGTGCTCCTCGCGGAAGAGGTACGAGTACACCCCGTACGCCGTCGCCAGCACGCGGGCCGCGTCGGAGGTGGACTCGCCGTGCTTCTTGATGAAGTCGAGCGCGAGCTGCTCGACCGCGCTCCCGGTCGTCTCGTCCACGTCGAGGAGCTGCGCCTTCACCAACTCCCAGTCGGCGACGAGCCAGGTGCTGGACTCGAAGCGGAAGAAGTACTCGCCCGGGTCGATGGTGATGCGCCGACCGTCCACCTGGATGCCGGGCAGGCGGTTCCAGCGCGGGTCGAAGGCGTCGGGCAGCTCGACCGTGATGGTCGCGGTGTCGATGGTGGTCACCGTGTCTCCCTCTCTGATCGTCCGGGCAGGGGCACAGGAATGCCCGAACCCGGCAGGGCGTACGGAACTTGGGGGCCGCCCGACCCACGGTGCCGTGAGTGGGGCGGCTGTCGATAAGTGAACCGTCCGCTACGCAGAGTGGGTACGGTGTGACCGAGGTCAAGCGGTATACGCGGTTTACGGATCCGGAGCGGAGGCGATCGTGTCGGCACCGACCAGCGCCAACTCCCGCCTGCGCGACACGATCAACGCCGCCGGGTGCACGTACGACGCGCTCGCCAAGGACGTACGCCGCATCGCCGCCGAGAACGGCGAGCTGCTCCAGACCAACAAGTCGGCCATCTCCCACTGGGTGAGTGGTGCACGCGCGCCGTCCGGCCAGGCAGGGCAGTACCTTGCTGAAGCCCTCTCCCGGCGGCTGGGACGCGTCGTCACCCGAACCGAGCTCGGTCTCCACTCACCCGACGCGGAGCCGCCACCGGACACCGACCCCGTCACCGCGCTAACGGACCTCGGCCGCGCAGACGTCGAACGCCGCCGCTTTCTTGCCATCGCCGCCTTCACCACGGCCGGCGTCGCCATGCCGCTCCTGCACGACCACGAAGCCACCTCCCGCATGCTCCGTGCCCGCACCGCCCGCTCCCTCGTCGGCAGCGACGACATCGACGTCGTACGGCAGATCACGGCGGCCTTCAGTGCCGCCGACGAACGGCTCGGCGGCGGGCACGGCCTGACCACAGTCACCGCGTACCTCGCCGACACGGCAGCCCCTATGCTGCGCGGCCGATTCCCCACAGAAGCCTTACGCCAGGCCGCCTTCGGCGCCGTCGCCGAACTCGCCTACCTCGCAGGGTGGAAGCACCACGACCTCGGCCACGAAGGCGCCGCCCAGCGCTACTACCAGGTCGGCTACCAGCTCGCCTGCGAAGCCGACCCCCACGGCCATGCGGCCTGGATGATGCGCGCCCTCGCCCACCAGTCCCTCAGCCTCAAGCAACCCCACCACTGCGTGGACCTCGTCAAAGGCGCCCTCGCCCGTGGCCTCGGCCACGTGGACGGCCAGACCGAAGCGCTCCTCCACATCACGCACGCCCGCGCTTACGCAGCCGTCGGCGAGAACCCATTGGCCGCCCGCGCTCTTCTCGCCGCTGAAGACGCACTCCTGCGCGAGGACGGGCCCCAGCCCAGCTTCTCCCGCGTCAGCGGCCCTGCCGCCGGCACCGTGGCCAGCCACACCGCCCGCACGCTGACCGACCTCGCTGACCACATCGGAACGGAACAGCAGCACCGCGACGCGCTCACCCGCTGGGACCCGGAGAAGTACAAGCGCGTCCACGCCCTCACCCACGCCGACCTCGGCGACAGCCTCGCCGCCCAGGCCCGAGCCGACGAAGCGGTCGCGGCCTGGACTCAGGCCCTCGTCCTCATGGAGGGCATGACCTCCGACCGCACCCGCAAGGCGATCACCTCGATCCGCTCCACGCTCGCGATCTACCAGCGCCGCCGCGTCCCCGGCGCCGCAGATCTCGCCCGCCGTGCTCGGGAGGCCCTCGCCTAACATGCCCAACAACCCACCCGACGAAAGGAACCCTGTGACCCAGCAGACCGACGACCAGCCGAAGGCCCTCAAGCCGGCGCTCGAATCGATGACCCTGCTGGTCGCCGCCGTCATTGTCCACGACAAGGCCACCAACCGCGTCGTGCTCCTCCAGCGCAGCGAGAACGCCAAGTTCGCCCAAGGCATGTGGGACCTCCCCGTCGGCAAGAGCGAACCAGGCGAGCCCATCACCGAAACCGCTGTCCGCGAGCTCTACGAGGAGACCGGCCTCACCGTGAAGCCGGAGTCCCTCAAGGTCGCCCACATCATCCACGGCGCCTGGGGCGTAGAAGCCCCCAACGGCTTCCTCACGGTCGTCTTCGCCACCCACGAATGGACCGGCGAACCCGAAAACCGCGAACCTCGCAAGCACTCCCAGGTTCGCTGGGTCGATGCCAACGCCATCCCGGACGCCTTTGTCGACACAACTGCCAGTGCTCTCCATCAGTACCTGCACGGCAGTTCCCAGGTGTCACTTGACGGGTGGCATTAGGGTGCAGTGCCTTCCGTCGACTCTGGCTTGACGGAGACGGGCTGTTTCGGCTATTCACCCGGGAACATTGTGGCTGGAAAGTAGCAGCTTCCGGTCTCATTTGCGTGACGCTTCTTGCGTCGCAAAAGTTCGTCGAGCGTGAGGCGCCCGTCGAGAACATAGAAGAAATCGAGCCCCTCCATCGTCAGGAACGGCGTACTCTCCCTGTACGCTTCTCGGGCTCCGCTAGTGAATCCATTTACGCTGATAAAGATTCCAAGCGAATTTTTCCCCTTCCGCCTCACCTTTTCATTGAAGCTGTAGAGGTGGTGGGGCTGGATCGCCTCCTGCCACCACTTGGCTTCAACGATGTAGTCGTCCGTGTCGAAGGTGAGCGAGCCGTCGATTTGCTCGTACTCCAGGCTGTATGCCAGGCGCGGTTCCATGTCGAACAGCCTGAATACGTCATTCAGGAATGGCTCGAAGAGCCTGCCTGCCTGCTGGCGATTATCCATGCGCTCCAGTTCGAGGAAGCGTTCTCCAAGAGCGGCAAGCTTAGCTTCAAAGCCATGCTGGGCCTCCACCACAGCGCGGTACGTGAGAAGCTCATCATCGAACTGCGACTGTTGCTCGTGGGCAACGCGCTGGCGGTCCACCAGCCCCCTGAGATGGTCGACTGCTTCCCTTGCTTCGGCGATCAATGATTCGGCGCTCTCGTGCCGTTTCAATGCAGGGAAACTCGTCAGTTGAGAAATCTCCGCCATCATCCGAAATGAAAGGTCGCGGTATTGGCGTTCATTTGCCATCAACCGGTCCACGAACTCATCTGCGGTGGCCCATTTGTAGCCGCTGAAGTCCATGTGGGCCAGCAGCGAAGGGTGGTCCGTAGCCCACAAGCGGATGAATCGTTCGAGGTCACGCTTGTACCAGAAGATCGATTTGAGCGCGCCGGCCAGGGCTCCGTAGGCGGCTGGGCTGATCGGCTGCGGCGGGGGTGTCACGGCGGAGTTCCTTGTCGGGTCGACTGCTTGGCGCGTGAAGTCGCGTTGGGATTTCTAAGTTCTAGCGCAAGAGTGCAGGGTTGCGTATCCAAGTCCACATATGTCATTGAAGATGGATAGATTCTTGCATGGTGCGCTCAATATTCAATTGCAATCGGTCATTTTCGTTCATTTTATGGCATCGGCTTCGTATTTCTAACGTGGCGCGTAAGCATGGGTTCAACGGACTCGCCTGATGGGATGGGTTGGCTTGGAAAAGGGAAGGCCTCAAGGGTGCGCTCGATCTCTCCGGCAGTGGTCTCGGTAAGTCCGGCGATTTAATGGGGAGAAATAGTGGTTGAGAACGCTCAGGCGGGGCTATTTCCGCGCCCTGCCTCTTTGGAAATGCAGCGCAAATGGGTGGAAGCGGGTCTGAATACCCCAGGGGTGAACGTTCCGCGTGAGGCGCTGTTCAATTTCGCCCCCTTCGTGGTCGATCCGGAGTCCATGCTGACCGAGCAGGTCGGGATGCGGATGTGGCGGCCAGATGCCCTGCGGCGGCTCCATACCGATGCAGGGGACATGTTGATCGCAGTGGTGCGGATGCACGGCGCTGGGGGAAGTGTCTGGGAACACAACGAGCGGATCAGCTCGTTGTGGCACTCGCCTGCCAATCCGGCACCGGCGCGGGAGGATGAGAGCTCGCTGTCCGCAGTGCGTCCCTACGTCCAGCAGGTGGCTGACGGCTCGACTCAGGAGTTTGCGGCCGTGGAGAGCGTGGCCGAGAACCGCGAGTCACTGGTCGCGAATCTGGAGAAGGCTGCGTCGGCGCTGCGCGAACGGGAAGGCCACCGTGCCTATGATCTCAGGCAGGACCTGATCCTGAACGGGCAATTGGAGCCGGGCCTCTACGTCGCGCAGCACATCCTCATCAAGGAAGCACCGCTACAGGGTCGGGACGGACGTCCGCTGCATCCGGCCGAGCACTGGCAGTGGATGGCGGTCCGGGGCAACAACCGGACGCAGCGGCGCCACGAGATTTTCCGGCTCTCGTCCGCCGATGTGGTCGCCGGTGTCCCGGTCAAGAAGATCGGAGGGAGCGGGGAAGACGTCGTCTTTGATCCGAACGACTGGCTCACGCGCCTCTCCGACCTACTGAACGAGGAATACGCATCGCACTCCGTGGCCATGAGCCCTGCCGATCCTGACGACGACTCCCGTGCCGTGCAGGCTGCCAGGCTCGCGGTAGTGGAGTCCCACCTGGTCGTGGGCACCTCGGCACCGCGCAGGCTCTACCGCATCGCACAGATGAGCAATCGGCGTGACCACGTTCATATGCCGCTGGAGTTCACCCCGAACGACCGAGGACGGGCACTCGGTCGCAGCGTGCTCGGAATGTACGTGGCTGAGGGAGTGCTCGACGAAAGGGTCGCGGAGGTTCTGTCAGGAGGCGTGCCTATTGCGGGGCTGCCAGGACTGCCTGCGGATGCGACGGTGTCGGAGCGGCGGGATATCCGTTCGATGATGCTTCTCCGGGAGCTGTTTCCGGTGGAGCGGCGCAAGCGGTTGCTGATCCGACGGGCACTCAGCGAGGCGCCGCCGTCCCAACTTAGTGCTCCGGAGGCCAACCGGAGGGCGCGGGTCTGGTCGGCCATGACCTCGGAGAGCTTTCCAAGCCCGTGGAACCCGCGGATCGCGGAGGTTTTCCAGCTGGGCGATGTCCGAGACGGTCTCAATCCCTCGGACCGGCGGTTGCCGGAGCTGCTTGCCCAGGCGGACACTGATGACGAGGCATTCGAGGAACTCATCTCCTTCCGGGCGGCACATTGGCTCGCAGCCTTCGACATCATCGACGCGGACCGGGGATCGCTGACCGGGCAGAAGACTGACGACGACGGAACCAAGGCGGACCGCGTCCGGCGGACAGTCAAGAACAACCTGATGGCCATGCGGAACAACCGCCGCAAGGCGGTGGGTGCCCTGCGGGAGCTGGCAGCTGCGATGGACGAGGGGGACCGTCGCCCGCGGAAGGTCTCGGCAACTGGCGAACCCCTGCTGGAACCGATGAACCGGGCGTGGTTCAACCGAGAGTTCCCCAAAGAGGCGGGAGTTCGTGGGCGGGGGGTGCCGAAACCACGGGTCAACTCCGCTGCGCCGCGGCCAACCGCGCAGTCCGCTCGCCCGGTGGTCGGCAACGGTGCGATGGCGGTGCCCGGCGAGGAGCGGCCGGCACCTGAAACAAGGAGCGGTCCTGTTCGGTCGCCCGAAATCGCGCCGACCCATCCGGCGCCGGATGAGGTTCAGCCTCCGAGTCTCGAAAGTGTCCCTGCCACCGACCCGGCGCCCAATTTGGCAGTGAACCTGGAACAGCAGGTGGGGGTGCTTGTCCACGACGTCGGGAGATGTCAGGAGCTTGCCGAGTCTCTGGCAGTGCAGGCGAAGCCGGGAGGCCGCTCACTGACTCGGGACCAGGCAGACAGCATCGCACTGGGCTTGATGACGGCTGAGGTGGAGATCCGCCGGTTGCGGGCGAAGCTGGATGGACTTGCCGAGCCGCTCGCAGGTCCGTGAGAGGCTACTGGGTTCGTTCGGGCCGTGCCTGCAGCTACGGCCGAGAGTCGAGAGGCAGCTTCTTCCTCGAAGGGGGCAAGTGGTCGCGCTCGTTGTTGAAGGGCCATCGCCGCCCATTCCCCGGCGGCGTACGAGGCGTCGTCATCTCCGTTGAGTTGTTGGACGAGGGCCTCGACGGGGGACGTCATGATGCCGCCGGGTGATCGCGACGCCAGAAGGTGCGCAGCCACCAGCAGAGCACCGAGCGGTCGTCGGGCCACGGGGCGCGGTCCTCGGCTTCCCAGTCCTCGAAGGAGTCCCTCGTCAGATCGACGGGGTGCCAGGCGGGGTCGAGCGGCTCGTCCTCGGCCGGCGGGCGGACGAACCGCCGGCCGTGCTCGTTGCAGGCGCCGAAGTCTTGGTAGTTGCGCTGGGCCTCGATCAGGGAGACCTCGTTCGCCCCGCCAGCCATGGTGGGCCAGCGGAACTGGACCCCGTCGTCCTCCCAGAAGCAGACGGGGCAGATCTCGTACGAGCCGGGCATCGCGTCCAGCACGCGGTGCCCGCAGCAGGGACAGGGGTAGGAGTCGCTCACCTGCGCAGTCTCCTTGCAGGCCCCGCCGGTGTGCCAGGGATTTCGCAGCCTCGGAGCCCCCGGCTAGTCCGCAGCCAGTCCGCAGGACACCCGTAAACGGCCGTCGGGAGCCAACGCGTGCCAACCGGGAAATACCAGGTCAGAGCCCTGGATGGGCTCCGCCGCAGGTCAGGATCAGTCCGCAGACATTCCGCTTCAATGTGTAGCGGCTGACCTATCACGGTGGCGGTGGCGGTGCGGGGCCTGCGGGCCTGGGACGGGGCCGCCGGACGGGAGCCGGCCCTCGCCGGGGCGGGCAATGGTTGCCCTGTTGGTTCCGGACCCGCGCCTCATTGCCGCGTCGGTTGCCCCGTGATCGGAGACAGGCAGTGGGCCGTACTTCACACTGTCGCTCCATGGGGAACACCTTGATGACCACGGTGATCGCGATCGTCGGCACCCTCATGGGCAGCGGATTGACGGCGTTTGTCACGGCACGAACGGAGCGGCGCAAAGATGAGGCACTTGAACGGCAGCAGATACGCCAAGAGGGCGCACAGGACCGCACCCAGCTTCGAGAACTCCGCGTCGAGCATCGAAAGTGGCGGAGGGAGCGCAGACAAGCCGCCTACCAGGGCCTGATGGACGCGGCACATGAAGCGCAGGGCGCTGTCTGGCAACTCTCACGGCTGACTCTCGACCCCTTTGACCAGCAGCGCTATGACGTCAGGCGCGGCGCGGCCATCGATGCGGTACGGGCGACTCTGCGGGCGGCCCATACGGTGCAGCTCGAAGGGCCGCCTTCAGTGGCTGAGGCCGCGGCGGAGTATGCCGAAGCCGTCGACCAGCACATCGGCCCGCCTGTTCAGTACCTGATCGAGCTGAGCGAGGGGCCGGTGAGCGACACGGTGAACGAGCGGTATCAGGCCGGGGCTGCCGAGACGGCCACGCACCTGGAGAACATGCACCGGCGGTTCGTCCCGCTCGCAAGAGAGGCTCTGGACGAGCTCATGTCCGAAGCCGGTGAGCGCCCGTAGAGTCCCGGTCAGTCGGTGGGTGTCGGGCAACGTCTCGCCCCGCCCCGCCGTGACGCCTGCGGCTCCCGTGCGGGGATGGCCCTCCCGCGCTGGACGGGGTTGGGATGACCTCCTTGCAATTCACGTTTTCGCGGGTGGGAGCTCTATGCCTCACGTTCCGCCGCGTGCTGTCGTCGTGCTCCGTGCGGCAGTTGGGTGATGTGCCGTCGTGCTCGCCTGTCTGCACTAACCCGGCGCGCGCCGGAAACCTGTCGCCGCAAAGCTGTGGGCATACGCGCTCCCGCCGACATCCCGGCGAAAGACGAAGAAGGTTTTCCCTGTGCGTCTGTACCGAATAGCGCTGTGGGTCACGGTTCCCATGGCGCTTCCCCTCCTGGCGGCCCCTGCCGGAGTGGCGACGGTCCGTGCCGTCCGCGACACGACTCCCGAAGGGTCCCTATCCGCATGGCAGCCCGAAGCGGTCGCGCAGCCGGCCGTGCCGGACGTCGACATCGGGCGGCCGTTCCCGGCCCTCGGGGCCACGTCGATGGTCCTGCCCCGCACGGTGCCCCGGCCCGCCATCGTGTCCCGTGCGCAGTGGCGGGCCGACGAGACCAAACGTGACCCTCGGGCCCACTACGCGGAAGGCGTCAGGGCGGTCTTCATCCATCACACCGACACCCCCAACGGCTACGACTGCGCGAACGTCCCCCGTACCCTGCGCAATCTGTATACGGGCCAGACCCGTGACCGGAGTTGGGGCGACCTCGGCTACAACTTCCTCGTCGACAAGTGCGGCACCATCTACGAAGGCCGCGCCGGCGGGGCCGACCGGCCCGTCGTCGGCTCCCACACCCTCGGGTTCAACCAGGGCACAGCGGGCATCGCGGCGATCGGTACGTTCGGAGCGGGGGCATCGGTACCGGCAGCCATGGAACACGCCATCGCGGCCCTTGCCGCATGGAAGCTCGGCCTGAGCGGCATCGACGCCGCCGACAAGGTGCGGCTCACCTCCACGAACGGCAAGAGCCGCTACGCCAAGGGCACTTCGGCCGAGTTCGACGCCATCTCCGGCCACCGCGACGGCTTCGCCACCAACTGTCCCGGGGATGCGCTGCGCGCCAGGCTCCCCGCGATCCGGAAGCTGGCCGCGCGCCTCCAGGGCAGGCCCCCGCGAGCACCCTCGGGCGCCCGTCTCACCGCGAGCCCGGGGAACGGCCACCGCAGCAGTCGCTGACGGTCCGCCGGAGGCGGCGCGCGCCCGGGGCCGGTGCGCAGGATGTCCGTCGCCCCGTATTCCACGAACCGGGCCGGTCCGTGGACAATCTCGGCCATGAGCGAAGAGTCGATACGGAACTACCTGGTCTCGGTCGAGAGCCGACTGGCGGCCGATGCCTGCGCCCCGCGCTGGGAGGACTGGTCCGGAGTCCCGGTCCTCGTCGGGCGGCGGGCCGACTTCCGGATGCGGTGGGCGGCCACCAATCTGCATCTGTTCACCGTGGCCGCCGCCGTGCCCGAGGTCACCGTGCCCGTCATCGACACATTCACCACGCAGGTGCTCGCGTACGCCAAGAAGAACAAGGGCGGTCTGCCCGTCGGGATGCAGACCGGTGTCGCGGCCTTCCCCGTTCTCGTCAGTGATCGCATCGATCCGGCCGCGATGGCGTGGGCGGAGGAGAAGCAGCGCAATCAGTTCGCCTGCTTCGCGCGCCCGGTCGTGGTCGACAGTGCGCAGGGCTACGTGGGCATGTACCGCGGGAAGCCGGCCCTGGGGCGGGCCTATGCCTCGCATCTGATCGAGAAGGGCGCCGGCTACTTCCATCCGCAGGGCTGAGGCGCCGGGGCCGCAGCCGATCGGGGGAACTGCTCGGCCGCTGCTACGGCTTCGGCAGCAGGTTCCACGCCCACGCCCGCGCCCGCGCCCACGCCCGCGGTCGGCGTCTCGTACGCCCGCCCGGCTACGGCTGCGTGATCCTCAACTCCCGTACGCCCGCAGGCTTCTGCGCGTCATCGGACTCGACCGTCAGCCGTACCAGGCGGGCCACCGCCCCCGCACGGTACGGCCGCCAGTACGTGCCGTCGGGTGATGTGTCCAGGTGGTACGAGGAGGGGCGCGTGTCCGCCCACTCCGGTTCGGCCGCGGTCACCGCGCCCGTACGCCCCAGGTCCACCGTCAGTGCGCCCGTCGCGCCGTCCGGGGACCAGGCGGTGGCCTGACTGCCGTCCACCGCGGCGGCCGCGTACAGGCCGGGGGCTTCCGATGTCGCCGTCGCCGGGCGGCAGCGGGCCGCGTCGGTCGTCGCTGCGAGGTCGGGGCGGCGGGTGGGGAGTGCGAGCGTGCGGGTGAGCAGGCGGGGGCCTGCGGGGGAGTGGATGGTGAAGGGGGCGCCGGAGGTCAGCCGGACCGTCGTCGTCCGGGGGCCGATCGCGAGGTCGTACGTGCGGCCCCGGTAGCGCAGGCCCGTCAGTGTGACGCCGCTGCCCAGTTGCGGCGGCAGCATCGGATCGAGACGTACCCCGTCCTCCCGCAGCCGCAGGCCCGTCAGACCGTGCGTGAAGATCTGGAGGAACCCGCCCTTCCCGGTGAGGAAGTCCTCGGCGGGGAAGCCCGAAAGAGGGTCCTGGGCACCCGACTTCGTGCCCCGGGCCTCGCTGAAGAGGGCGTACGGGCCGCGCACGAACGGGCGGACGGCACGCTGGAGATAGGTGTACGTTGCGCAGCCGGGCTCCCCGATCGTGGCCGCGTCGATCGCATGGACCGAGTCGGTCATGGCCGGGCCGTCCGGGTCGGTGCGCTCCGCGTAGTAGTCGAGGGTGGACGCGGCGGCGCCCGGCTCCATCGGCCACTCCAGCGGGTAGATCAGCAGCACCGTGTCGGCCTGCTTGATCGTCGAGCCGTTGTAGCCCGCGTACTGGAGGAAGAGCTTCCGTGCGGGGTCGTACGGGATGCGCAGGCCGTCCGCGATCCGCGCCCACTCGGCCGGTGCGGGGTGTCCGAGCAGTCGCGCCGCACGGGTGGCGTTGCGCAGGGCGATGACCGCGACCGCGTTGGTGAAGACTCCGTCGTTGACACCGTTGCTGTACTCGTCGGGGCCCGCGACATCCTTTACCGAGTAGCCGCCGTCGTCGTCGGCGGTCACCCGCGAGGCCCAGAAGTCGGCGATCCCTTCGAGCAGCGGCCAGCCGCGCTCGGCCAGCCAGTCGCGGTCCCCGGTCGCCAGGTAGTACTGCCAGACGGCCAGCGAGATATCGCCCTGAAGATGGTTCTGGGTGACGCAGTGCGGGGGGTTCCAGCTCTGGCACTCGGACCACAGATCGCCCCCGCTCGCGCTCGTCCACGGGTAGAACAGGCCCTGGAACCCCAGCTTCCGGGCGTTGGCGCGGGCGGCGTCGCGGGTGCGGTAGCGGTACTCGACGACCGGGCGGGCCAGCTCGGGGCGGGTGGCGAGCAGCCCCGGGTACATCCAGGTCTCGGCGTCCCAGAACACCATTCCGGCGTAGTTGTCGCTGGTCAGACCAGCCGGTGCGATGCTGTCGCGCGAACCGGCCCGGATGGAGGCCAGTAGTCCGTACTGTGCCGCCCGAAGCCACTTCTGCAGTTCGGGGCTGTCCGGTACGGAGATGTCGGCCGCCCATGCCCGCCGCCAGGCGGCCGCGTTCGCGGTGAGCACCCCGGACCAGCCACGCCGGGCCGCGCGCCGGGCGGCGTCGCGGGCGGCGTCGCGGGGGGCGGGGGAGGTGAGCGCGGTGTCGATGCCGACGTACTTCTCGAAGGTGTACGTACGCCCGTCGCGCACCCGGTGCGTGCTCCGCGCCGCGACCGGCGCTCCGGCCCCCGGCGCTCCGGCCCCCGGCGCTCCGGAGCGCACGGTCTGGACGATCGCGCCCGTGGTGCCGGTGCCCCGGGTGCGGAACGTTCCGTCGTCGTCGAGATCGAGCCGGCGCGCGCCCCTCGGGTCGAGGCGGCCGGTGATGGTCGCGGTGCCGCTCCAGTGCGGTGTCATGCGCAGGCGTACGGCACCGGTGTGCACATCGGACCGGTCGGCCAGCACCTCGTACGTCAGGTCGGTCGCGCGCCCGTCGGTCGTGGTCCACCGCAGCGACGTGCGCACCAGTCCGCAGCGCAGGAAGAGCGTCTGACGGTAGTGCGAGATCCGGCCGGGGGGCGTGTCGGAGCCATAGGTCTCGTCGCCGACGCGTACGTCGAGGTCGGTCCAGCTCGGCAGTGCGGCGACCACCTCGCGGCCGGCGGCGAGATCCTTGTCGCGCCCGAACAGGCCGGAGACGAACGCGCCGTCGTAGCGCGGGGTGAACAGCGGCCAGCCGGTCTTCTCGCCCGAGACGGCGTATCCGGCGCCCGCGGGGGGCACCCGGTGACCCAGGTAGCCGTTGCCGGTGTAGGGGTCGTAGCCGGCTGCCTCGCCGAAGCGGGTGGATGTCGGGGCCCAGGAGGGATCGGTGTCCCGGCCGCAGGCGGTGGTCGCCGTGGAAGGGGCGGAAGGAGCGGAGGGGGCGGAAGGGGCGGAAGGAGGCGCCGTCGCGTACGAGAAGGGGCTCGGAGACGCGATCAGGGCGCCCGCGACCAGGGGCGCGAGGGGCGCGAGGGACGTGAGGAGACAATTGCGCGAGAGGCTCACCGTACGAAGGTAGGGAAGCGCCTGCCACGTGGCGGTGCGCGGCACGCGGGGTGAACGGCTGACGGGGCGGCAGGCGTGGCAGCGGACGCCGGTGGACTGCTCCGTCAGGTCGCGAGACCGGTCTTGAGACCCGCGCCGCACAGGGGGACGACGACGCTCCGGTCCGTCCAGCCGCCGACCGCGGCCCAGCAGGCGACGCCCGTCGTCTCCACGTAGAACCCGCGGGCGGCCAGATCCAGCTGTGCGGAACGGATCTGATCCTCGGTCACCGTGAGGAAGGTGCCGCCCGATTCCCGGACCGCGGCCAGGATGGCGCGGGCGCGCGGCGGGCGGGGGATGGCGATGCCCTCGGCGAGGGTGGGTGCGGCGGGGCCGGCCGGGGTGTCGGGCAGTCCGTCGGCGTCGGCGCGGAAGGCGGCGGCCAGTGGGGAGACGGCCTCGGCCTGTACGGCGATCAGCGCCGGGCGCCGGTCGATCAGCCCCTGGGCGTGCAGTTCGGCGGTGGCCAGGGCCGCGCCGAGGAGAAGGGTGCCGTTCCCGACCGGTACGGCGATGGCGTCCGGAAGCCGGCCGCCGAGGTCTTCCCACATCTCGTACACATACGTCTTCGTGCCGTGCAGGAAGTACGGGTTGAAGACGTGCGAGGCATAGAAGGTGCCGGGGGCGTCGGCGGCGGCACGGGCGGCGGCCGCGGTGGCCTCGCGGTCGCCGGGGACGATCTCCAGGCGGGCGCCGTGGGCCCGGATCTGCTCGGTCTTCTTCGGGGACGTGCCCTCGGGGACGTACACCGTGCAGGGGAGCGAGGCACGGGCGCAGTACGCGGCGACGGCCGTGCCGGCGTTGCCGCTGCTGTCCGCGACGACGCGCTCGGGCGACAGCCGACGGGCCAGCTCGGCGAGCATCACCGCGCCGCGGTCCTTGAAGGAGAGCGTCGGCATCAGGAAGTCGAGCTTGGCCGAGACCGTGCCGGTGAGCGGGACGAGCGGGGTGCGGCCCTCGCCGAGCGTGATCGCGGGCGAGGAGAGGGGCAGCACCTCCTCGTAACGCCACAGTGAATTGACGCGCCCGGCCAGGGAGTTGAGCGAGAGCGCGCCGGCGGCTTCGAATTCGAGGTCCCAGGGGCCGCGGCAGACCGGGCAGCACCAGGTGAGAGCGGTGGTCTCGGCGCGGGTGCCGTCCTGCGGGCAGATGTATGCGGGCATGCCCGTAAGCATGTCAGGCGTGTGGCAGCCCCGTGGCGAAGGTATTGCGGAGCTCAACACACCCTTGTGCGATTTCCAAGAATCGGTCAATCTTTCGCTGTCGGCAGGGCCGTGGACAGTGTGGAACCCGCAGCAGCTGATTGTCATGCTCATGCCGTCCGGCCCCTGTTCCGTCTCGACCGCACGTGAACCCCCCCCACCAGAGCACCGCAATCGAGGAGGACCCCCACATGTCAGTGACGCGGCACACCCCCCACGCACGCCGAAGAATCGCCGCGGCGAGTGTCATAGCCGGTGCGGCCCTCGCGCTCTCCGGCGCGGCGGTGTTCCCCGCCTCGGCGTCCGGGCCGGCGGCGGAGGGCCGGATCCAGAACGCGGGCGCCCCGGGCACCATCAGCGGCAGCTACATCGTCACGCTCGACGAATCGGCGGCCGACGCGGGTTCCGCGAAGGGCAAGGCGCTCGCCGAGGAGTACGGCGCCAAGATCAAGAAGACCTACCGTGCCGCCGTCAACGGCTACGCGGTGGAGCTCTCGGAGGGCCAGGCGAAGAAGTTCGCCGCCGACCCGGCCGTCGAGTCCGTGGTGCAGAACCGGACCTTCAGGGTCACCGGCACCCAGCCCTCGCCGCCCTCCTGGGGACTCGACCGGATCGACCAGAAGTCCCTTCCGCTGAACCAGAGTTACACCTACCCCGACAAGGGTGGTGAGGGTGTCACCGCGTACATCATCGACACCGGTGTGCGGATCACCCACAGCGACTTCGGTGGCCGGGCCTCCTACGGCTACGACGCCATCGACAACGACAACACCGCGCAGGACGGCTACGGCCACGGCACCCACGTGGCGGGCACCGTCGCCGGTTCGGCGTACGGCGTGGCCAAGAAGGCGAAGATCGTCGCCGTCCGGGTCCTCGACGACAGCGGCTCCGGCACGACCGCGCAGGTCGTCGCGGGCATCGACTGGGTGACGGCGAACGCCGTCAAGCCCGCCGTGGCCAACATGAGCCTGGGCGGCGGGGCGGACTCGGTGCTCGACGCCGCCGTGCGCAAGTCCATCGCGTCCGGCATCACCTATGCCGTCGCCGCGGGCAACGAGTCCACCGACGCCTCCACGAAGTCCCCCGCGCGGGTCACCGAGGCCATCACGGTCGGCTCCACCACCAGTACCGACGCCCGCTCCAGCTTCTCCAACTACGGCAGCGTGCTGGACATCTTCGGCCCGGGTTCGTCGATCACCTCGGCCTGGAACACCGGCGACAGCGCCACCAACACCATCTCCGGTACGTCGATGGCGACCCCGCACGTGGCCGGCGCCGCGGCCCTCCACCTGGCCGACCACCCGAGCGACAGCCCGGCACAGGTCTCCGCCGGACTGGTCGCCGCGGCCAGCACCGGAGTGGTGACCAACCCGGGCACGGGCTCACCGAACCGGCTGCTGAACGTCGGCGGCGGCACCACCACTCCGCCGGGCGGCAAGAAGTTCGAGAGCACGACGAGCTACGCCATCGGCGACAACTCCACCGTCGAGTCGCCGATCACCGTCACCGGTGTCACCGGCAACGCGCCGGCCACGCTGGGCGTGCCCGTGAACATCACGCACACCTACAGCGGCGACCTGAAGATCGACCTGGTCGCGCCCGACGGTTCGGTCTACAACCTGAAGGCTTACGGGACCGGTGGCAGCGCCGACGACGTGAACACCACCTACTCGGTGAACGCCTCGTCGGAGGTGGCCAACGGCACCTGGAAGCTGCGGGTCGCCGATAATGCGGCGGGGGACACCGGGAAGATCAACTCCTGGGGCCTGCAGTTCTGATGACGACAGTTCCGACGACGACGGTCCCGGCGGCGACGGCTACGGAGGCGACAGTCCCGGCGACGACGGTTCGATGACGATGCGTCCGTGACGCGTCGGAGAGGTGGGGCGGCTGCTTCGGCGGTCGCCCCACTCCTCCGTGGGGCCGAATGCGGTTGCGGCCAACCGGAGGAGGGGATGAGGCGTGAGAAGAGCTGAGATCCTTCTGGTGGCCAGCAGCCGGATATGTATGAGGGCAAGGCGAATCATCACTTCGGGTGAATCTTTGGCCTGTGCTTGCGGTTCGCAACCGACGGTTGTCAGGCTGTTGCAGACTGTCAATCTGTTGGGAGTGGCCTGTGACTTTCGGTGAGCAGCCCGCGTATTTGCGCGTTGCAAGCGATCTGAGAGAGAAGATCGTCAATGGTGCGCTGCCGCCGCATACGCGCCTGCCTTCGCAGGCCCGTATTCGCGAGGAGTACGGAGTCTCGGACACCGTCGCGCTGGAGGCGCGGAAGGTGCTGATGGCCGAGGGCCTGGTGGAGGGGCGCTCCGGTTCCGGCACGTATGTGCGTGAGCGCCCCGTCCCGCGGCGGATTGCCCGCTCCGGCTACCGGTCCGCGGCCGGCGCCAGTCCGTTCCGTCAGGAACAGACGGCGGAGGGAGTGCGCGGGACGTGGGAGTCCCGCAGTGAACAGGAGGGGGCGAGCGCCGAGATCGCCGAGCGCCTGGGTGTCGAGCCCGGCGACCGGGTGATGCGGACGGCATACACCTTCCGTGAGGCGGGGGAGCCGATGATGCTCTCCACCTCCTGGGAGCCGCTCGCCGTGACGGGGCGTACACCGGTGATGCTGCCGGAGGAGGGCCCGTTGGGCGGTTGCGGGGTGGTCGAGCGGATGGCCGCGATCGATGTCGTCGTGGACAACGTGGCCGAGCAGGTCGGCGCGCGCCCGGGGCTGGCGGAGGAGCTCCTGGCGCTCGGCGGCGTGCCGGGTCATGTGGTGATGGTGATCGAGCGTACGTACTACGCGTCGGGTCGCGCGGTCGAGACGGCGGACGTGGTGGTGCCCGCCGATCGCTTCCGGATCGCCTATCACCTTCCGGTCAGGTGACCGGTGCGCGGAGGCGCCGTCCGGCGCCGGTGACGGCACGTTGACGCCCGGCCGGTTCCCGTAACCGAAGGGCGATCACCGGCCGCAATAGGTTGTCATGTACCGCTCCTGCCGTCGGATCCGTACCCGCACACCGGACGACGGGCGGGAAGCCGGCGACGACGGACGTACGCGCCGCACTCCTTCCGGCGCTGGTCGCCGGCCACGGTCGCGGGTAGCGCACTCGGCGGGATCGTCTATTTCGCCGACCTGTCTCGCCGACCTGTCTCGCCGACCTCGCGATCGGCGCCTCGACCATCGCGGTGCCGGAGGCGGGGTAGCGGCGGCGGACGGCACTGACACAGGGGCGCATCCAGCTGGGTGCGCCCCCCTTGTCGGCCGGATCGGTATCTCTTTGTGTAATTACGTATCCGTTGCGTGAAGGTCAGGCGTACGCTCGGGCATATGCGTACTGCGGTTTCCTGGGGATCTTTAGTGACGTGCACGACGTTCGAGGGAGGGGCGCGATGCTGGGGAGGGACGCGATGAGCGACAGCGGTGCCGCTCTCCCGTGGCTGGTCATAAGGCAGGACGACAACGGCAATCGCTATCGCGTCGGCAGATACGCCACGCAGGGCGAGGCCCAGAAGATCGCCGACAAGCTCGATGAACACGGGCACAAGCAGCTCTACTGGGTGGAGCAGGCCGGGCGGAGCACCCGGCCGTAGAGCGACCGCGAGGAGCGCGGCGGGCGGTGGTCGCGCTCCGGCGCGCGACCGGGTCTGCGTTCACCGAGCCGGTCGCCGTGCTCCGTCACCCGAGCCGGTCGCCCGCCGGTCCTGCGGTTGTGAGGGCGTTCCGGCAGGCGGCTTCCGCCCCGCTAAGGTCCTGTCCGACCGGGTTGCACATGAACGAAGGCGGAATGATGTCGGTCCTGATCGACACGGTGGCATGGGTGCGGGTGGAGAACGGCAGGATCCTCTGCGCACGACCACGAGGGAAGGACGTCTTCTACATCCCCGGTGGCAAGCGGGAGGGCCGGGAGACCGACCTGCAGACCCTGCTGCGTGAGGTCGAGGAGGAGCTGACCGTGGCCATCCTCCCGGCGACGGTGTCCCACATGGGTACGTACGAAGCGCAGGCGCACGGCCATCCGGACGGCGTGGTCGTGCGCATGAGCTGCTACGCCGGTGAGTATCACGGGACGCTGGCCGCCAGCAGCGAGATCGAGGAGATGGCCTGGTTCTCCTACGCCGACCGATCGCTCGTCCCGCCGGTCGACCAACTGCTCTTCGACGACCTCAAGGCCGCCGGCGCGCTGGCCTGAGCCGTCCCCGTCCGGGTCGCCCCCGTCCCGTCGCCCGGCGACCGGAACCACATCCCGCAACGGGCCCCGGAACCGGCGTGTTTGAGGGTGTGCCGGTTCCGGTGAAGGCGATGTGGAGGCCCGATCCGCCTACCCGGTCCGGCAGTTCGGGAAGGCGGGAGAGGCCGGGCTGCGCTCCGGAGGCCGCCGCCGTCGCCGCTCCGCGGCCATCATCGCCGGGTTCCCGCTGCATGGCCGACGGCATCGCGGGTACCAGCAGCAGAACCCATGTCCGGGCCGGGTGCGGTGCCGGTACGTACGGGGCGCGCTGGGCAGGCGGTCGACCGGGGCGAACGCCATGACGGCGGCGCGTGCCGATCGCCTTGTGCGCCCTTCTCTCTGTACACATCTGTTCGTGTGCGCGGCCGTACACCCGTACGCCCCACGTGTCGTTCCTGGCGATAGTTCACCCCAAATATCGGGTATGTGCTGAATAACCCTTGTAAACAGGGTGTTCCCCGCTGCGGGTCTTGGGAAGTGGTCGGCGTGATCGACAGTGGAGGCGATTGCGCCGAGTGGACCTTCCCGGCTGTGCCGGGCGCCGTGCGATCGGCGCGGCATGCCGTCCATGAGGCGTTGAGTGCCTGGGGGCTCGACTCGGTCGTCGGGGATGTGACAGTTCTGCTGGTCAGCGAGTTGGTGACCAACTCGATGCGGTATACATCGGGCCCCATCGGCGTACGGCTGGTGCGCCCTCATCTCAACGGCGACGGCCCCGCCGCACACCCGGGACTGCTCGTGGAGGTCTCCGATCCGCTTCCGGATCCGCCCACCGAACGTATGGCTGGACCGGAGGACGAAGGGGGCAGGGGACTGCAGCTGGTGGCGTGTTCTGCCCGCCGCTGGGGGACCCGTCGGGGAAAGACCGGCAAGACCGTGTGGTTCGAGCTGGCCCTGCCTGGTTAGGAGTGGAGTGGGACGGACAGCGATCACCAGGGGTCGGCCAGAAGCTGGCTGAAAGGGACTGAGACCGTGCTGTGATCGTGAACGCCGTGTCGGTTGGGGCCGGAGTGCTGAATACTGCGGGCAGGACCGGTCCGGTGTGTGAGCTGGAGGGGACGGTCGCGTGAGCGAAATACCTGGGACAGCGGGCGAGATCGTGTGGCAGAGCAGCCCGCCTGGCTCGATCTACGACTACATCAGGGTCGCCTCCTTCTCGATCGGCCCCGATGGCCTGATCGAGCAGTGGAGCCGCCGGGCCGCCGGCCTCTTCGGCATTGCCGCGGACAGAGCGGTGGGCCTGGATCCGGTCGAGGCGTTCATGCCCGCCGAACTGCGCACCGACGGCCGTCGCAGAGTCGGCGAGATCCTCGACGGCAAGGAGTGGACGGGCCTCGTCCCCTTCCGGATACCGGGCGAGGACGGCATGCGGGGGCTCGCCGAGATCTATGTGATGCCGAGCGGGACGGCGAGCGGCGAACGGGCCGCGCTCTGCATCGTCGTGGACGTCCGGGCGCTGCGCCACATCGAGACGGACCTTGCCGCGTCACAGGCCATATTCGGCCAATCTCCCTTCGGCTTCGTGCTGTTCGGTACGGACCTCGCGGTGATCCGCGCCAACCAGCGCTTCGCCACCGTCTTCGGCGGTCGGGCCGAGGACCACCGCGGCCGCACGGTCGAGGACTACCTCTCCGGCCCCGAGGCGGACCGGCTCACCGCCACCATCGAGCGCGTCCTGGCCACCGGGACGTCCGTCACCGATCTCCAGATCATCGGCACCGCGCCCGGCGAACCCGGCAGCCGCCACTGGTCCATGAACCTCTACCGCGTGCACAGCGGCTCCGGCCGCCCCATCGGAGTCGCCGGACTGGCCACCGACGTCACCCGGAGGCACATCGCCGCCCGCGAGGCCGCCAGCGCCCGCCGCAACCTCGCGCTGCTCAACGAGGCCAGTGCCCGTATCGGCAACTCCCTCGACCTGGAGACCACCGCCCGCGAACTCCTCGACGTCGCCGTGCCTGGCTTCTGCGACCTCGCCTCCGTCGACCTCTACCAGGGACTGCTCACCGGCGACGACGCACCACCCGGAAGCTGGGATTCGCTCCGTCAGGTATCCGTCGGCGGCTCCGCCGAACTGCGCCGCGTCGCCCTGGCCAGCGCGGTGTCGGACGCCCTGCCCGACACCACCGGGGACACCGGCTCGCCCGAGCTCGGCTCCGTGCACCGCTTCTCGTTCAACTCGCCGTGCGCCATCGCCCTGCGCACCGGCCACGTCGAGGACGTGCCCGGCGACGACCGGGGCTTCGTCCAGTCCACCCTCGCCGTACCGATGGTCGCCCACGACACGGTGGTCGGCCTGGTGCAGTTCTCCCGTACGAAGGGCAGCGAACCCTTCGGTGAGCGGGACCGCGCACTGGCCACCGAACTCGCCGCCCGCGCCGCGGTCTGCATCGACAACGCCCGCCTCTACCGCCGCGAGCACGAGCGCGCGCTGATCCTCCAGCGCAGCCTCCTGCCGCCCGGCGACCCGGTGGCCGCGGGCCTCGACATCGCCTGCCGCTACCTTCCCGGCAACACGGCCACCGAGGTGGGCGGCGACTGGTTCGACGTGATCGAACTCCCCGGCCACCGCACCGCCCTCGTCGTCGGCGACGTGATGGGCCGCGGGCTGCGGGCCGCCGTGGCCATGGGCGAACTGCGCACCGCCGTACGGACCCTGGCCCTCCTGGACCTGGAACCCGCCGAGGTGCTCTCCGCGCTCGACGAGGTCGCCCGCGGACTCGGCACCCCCGGCGGCGGCAACGCGTCAGGCGGCTCCCAATGGCCCTCACGGGCCGCCCACAAGTCCCGCGAGGCGGATCTCTCCGAGGTCTATCTGGCGACCTGTGTGTACGCGGTCTACGACCCGGTCACCCGGCGGTGCACCTTCGCCAACGCGGGCCACCTCCCGCCCGCCGTGGTCGAACCGGGCGAGGCCGCCCTGCTGCTCGACGTCCCGCCCGGAATGCCGCTCGGCGTCGGCGGCGAACCCTTCGAGGAGGTCGAGGTCGAACTGAAGGAGGGTTCCCTCCTCGCCCTCTACACGGACGGGCTCGTCGAGTCCCGCGACCATCCGCTCGACGAGGGCCTCGACGCCCTGCGCGGAGCGCTCGTCGATCCGCAGCGGCCGATCGAGGACCTCTGCGACCACGTACTGACCACGCTCGACACCCGGCACGGCGAGGACGACATCGCCCTGCTGATGGCCCGTATCCAGGGACTGCCGGCCGACGCGGTCGGCGACTGGCGGCTGCCCCGCGAGCCGCGCTCCGTCGGCCGCGCCCGCGAACTGGCCCGGGGCCGGCTGCTCGCCTGGGGCCTGGACGACCTGGTGGACACCACCGAACTGCTGGTCAGCGAGCTGGTCACCAACGCCCTGCGGTACGGGGAGGGCGAGATCCGGCTCAGGCTGCTGCGCGACCGCACCCTGGTGTGCGAGGTGTGGGACGCCGGACTCGTCCAGCCACGGCGGCGGCGGGCCCGCGACACCGACGAGGGCGGACGCGGACTCCAGCTGGTCGGGCTGCTGAGCGTGGCCTGGGGGTCGAGGCGGACACCGCGCGGCAAGACCGTCTGGTTCGAGCTGGCCCTGCCCGACGGGGAGCCGGCCGCCGAACTCTCGATCGAGCAGCTGCTGAGCATGTACTGAGCGGGCCACCGGGCCAGGGCCTGTCCGGCAGCGGTCATGAGGCCGTCTTCAGCGCGGCCAGCCGGGCATCGACCTCGGCGCTGTCGCCCAGACTGTCCAGCTGCTCGAACTGGGCGTCCAGGGACGACGCGGCGAGCTCCTGCTTGCCCAGCGCCCTCGCCTCCTCGCGCCGCACCTTGTCCTCGAAACGGCTGAGCTCGCTGGTCGGGTCGAGGACATCGATGTTCTTGACGGAGTCCATCATCTGGTTCTGGGCTTGGGCGGACTTGGCGCGTGCGACGAGTTCGTCCCGCTTGGACTTCAGCTCCGTCAGCTTGGTCTTCATCTGGTCCAGGCCGGACTTGAGCTTGTCCACCACCCCGGTCTGCGAAGTGATGGTCGGCTCCGCGGTCCTCGCCTCCTTCTCCGACTGGAGCTGACGGCCGAGCGCGACCTTGGCCAGGTTGTCGAACTTGTCCGCCTCCGCGCCCGACCCGGCCGCCCGCAGCTCGTCGGCCTTGCGACTCGCGGCGAGCGCCTTGCCGCCCCATTCCTTCGCCGCTTCCACGTCCTCCTGGTGGTCCTGTTCCATCAGCCGCAGATTGCCGATGGTCGCGGCGATCGCCTGCTCGGCCTCCGAGATGTTGGCCGTGTAGTCGCGGATCAGCTGGTCCAGCATCTTCTGCGGATCCTCGGCCTGATCGAGCAGCGCGTTGATGTTGGCCTTCGCGAGCTGGGTGACGCGGCCGAGAATGGTCTGCTTGGTCATGGACCTCTCCTTGTGCGAGTGCGGTTCTCCGGGTGGATTCCGTATGTGTCCTCGGGCCGGCATCCGTGCCGCCGGCTCAGAAACGGCCGCCGCCACCGCGCCGGCCGCGCGTGCCCCCGCCGCCGAAGCTGCCGGGCCCCCCGCCCCCCGTACGGCCCCCGCCGCCGAACCCGCCTCCGTAACCCCCGCCGCCGCGTCCGCCCCCTCCGCCGCCCAGGAGCCCGCCGAGGATGATCCCGCCGAGCACCGCGCCGCTGACCCCGCCGCCCCCTGCCCGGGTGCCGCCCGGACCGCTCCCGTACGACCGCACGTCCTGCTCGGCCAGGCTCCGGGCCTGCCCGGCCAGCGAGTCCGCCTGCTGCGCCTCGGCCAGCGCCCCCTGCGGATCCTTCGACCCGGCCAGCTCGCGGGACCGGTCCAGCCGCCGCTGCGCCTCCGCCAGACGGGTTCGGGCCTGGCTGCCGACCGCTCCCCGGTTCGTGGTGATGTAGTCGGCCGCGGCGGCGATCGCCGAGCGCGCGGTGAGCGTCGCCCCGTCCAGGAGGGAGAGCGCCCGCCGGTCGCCCTGTTCCCGCTCGCGGACGCCGGCCAGCGCCGCGTCGAGCGCCGCGTCCGCCTCCTCCACCCGGCGCAGCGCGTCGATCGGGTCGTACGGACCGGCCCGCAACTCCTCCCGCACATCGGCGAGCACCGACCGGGCGCGGGCCATCCGGCCCCGCAGGTCCGCCGTCGGCGCACCGCCCCCGGCGCCTTCGAGCAGCCCGCCCGCGTCGGCCAGGTCGGTCTCCGTCTCGGTGAGGGCGCCGGGCAGCTTGTCCGCCGCCTCCGCGAGTTCCCGGCGCCGCCGGTCCACGGCGTCGACGAGGGTGGTCGCCTGGTCGACGGCGCCCTCGGCGGCCCGGATGTACACCGCCGCCGCGGAATGGTCCGTGGCGTCCACCGACTGCCGGGCCCGGTTGAGGCTCGACGTGGCGAACAGGAGCCGGTCCTTGGCCTGCTCGATGTCACCGGTGACGGACGCGGACGCGGACTGTGCGTACCGGCCGCGCATCGTGGCCAGGGCGGCCTCGGCCGTGGAGACGCGCCCGGCGAGAGCCCGGAACGCCGCCTCGGCCGTGGCCAGGGCCTGAGGGGCGTCGCGTTCCAGGGCGCGCAGCCGGTCGAAGTCCTCGGACACCGCGTCGAGGCCAGAGCCCGCGTCCGCGCAGCGGCCGATGATCTCGTCCAGCATCCGGCGTCTGGTCGCGTCGTCCTCGGGAAAGGCGTCGTCCAGTTGCTGACGCAGCCGGAACGCGGCCGTCAGCTCGCCCTTCGCATGGCCGACGGCGTCCGTGAAGGGGGCCGCGGCCTCTTCGCCGAACTGGGCGGTGGCGAAACCCAGTTCCTCCTCGCTGGTGCGGACCGCGTCGTCGGTCTCCACCAGCGCCTCCTTCGCGCGGGCGTCGAGCTCCGGCAACGGCGTCGGCGGCGGACCGCCCGGTCCGGCGGAGGCGGGGCCCCAGCCCTTCGCGCCGGGCGTGGTGCGGGTGGTGGTCCGCCGTTTGCGCCGGGTGTACGCGTAGCCGGCCACCACTGCCGCCCCGCCGACGACGACCACCGGAAGAATCAGGTCCACGGCGCTCGTCCCGCCGGAGCCACCGGATCCGGGATCGGCGATCCCGGGTGTGACGGCCGGGGTGGGCACGGCCTTGCCGGCCAGTACGGCGGAGTACCCGTTCGCCGCGCCGATCGCCGCACCGGCCCAGTCGTTCTCCCTGAGCGCGGGCTCGATCGCCGTGCGTGCCACGTCCTTCAGCTGTGCGTCGGTGAGGCGTGAGCCCTGCTCGACGGTGTACGCGTACTGCCGGTCGTGGGTGGCGACGGCGAGCAGGACGTCGTCGTTGCCGAGGCCGTTCCGGTCGGCCGTCTGATCGGCCCAGCTCTGCGCGGACCGTCCGGAGAAGTCCCGCACGTACACGACGAAGAGCTGGACGCGGCGGTCCGCGTACAGCCGGTCGAGTGCGGCCCGCACCTGGTCCCTGCGGTCCCCGAGCGCCCCCACCTTGTCGGTGATCTGCCCGTCCCGGGACAGTGTGACGGGACCGTCGGCGCGAGCGGGGAGCGCTGCGGGAAGGGCCAGCCAGCACACCGTCATCAGCACGGCGAGAAGGGCCCGGCCCGGTATGGATATCCGGGTACGACTCACGAGCGGCATCACATTTGTGAGGCTATGTCCACCCTCTGTCACCCGCGACCCGGCGACCGGGCCCGCCATCGGTCCCCGGGAAGTGCGCCATGATGCCGTTCGTACGGCGACGGCACACCGGCATACAGGGGGAGACGGACGTGCTCACGGGAATCAGGCGCATGGCCGGGGACATACGGAAGAGGGCGGCCCGGTTCCGGTGGACCTGGCCGAGAAGGATCGCGCTGGGCGCGGTCCTGGTGATCGTGGTGCCGGTCCTCACCGCGGGTGTCGCCCTGCGGCTCAACTACTCCGGCGACCCGGGCGACGGCACCCGCACCCGTGGCCGCGACGCCATCTGGCTCGGCCACGCCTGGGTCGACGGGCGCAAGGACGACGCCGACCTCGCCGCGTTCGCCGCCCGGATCGAGGGGACGGGCATCAAGGACCTGTACGTCCACGCCGGACCGCTGGAACACGACGGCACCCTGCCCGCCACGAGCTACCCGAGGGCCCGGTGGCTGCTCGACACCGTGCACCGCACCCTGCCCGGCATCCGGGTCCAGGCCTGGCTCGGCGACGTACTCGCCACCGAGGGGCCCGACGGGCTGCGCCTGGAGCGGGCCGCGTCCCGCACCGCCGTGGTCGCGTCGGCACGGCAGATCCTGGACGCCGGGTTCGACGGCGTCCATTTCGACCTGGAACCGCTGCACTCCGGCGACCGCCACTACCTCTCGCTCCTCGACGACCTCGGTGCGCTCACCGGGGCGCGCAAGGCCCAACTGTCGGTCGCCGCCCACCAGATCGACCCGCTGCCGGCTGCGCACAGCGTGCTCGGCGCGCTCAGCGGCCGGCAGAAATGGTGGTCGCAGGAATTCTTCGGACAGGTCGCGCGCCGGGTCGACCAGATCGCCGTCATGTCGTACGACACCTGGATGCCCCTGGAGGGGATGTTCGGCGGCTATGTCGCCCAGCAGACGGCGCTCGCGCTCGAAGTGACGCCGAAGGGCACCGATCTGCTGATGGGACTGCCGTTCTTCCACGAGAACGACCTGGGACACCACGAGTCGGCCGAGACGGTCGCGGCCGCGGTCCGGGGCACCCGACTGGGACTGGGGCGCACGGACCGCGCCCGCGACCGGTTCGGGGTCGCGCTCTACGTCGACTTCGCCGCGCGGGACGGCGACTGGGCGGCGTACCGCGAGGGCTGGAACTGAGCGGCGGCGTACCGGGCCGGGGCCGGGCCCCGAGCGCTCCGCCCCGGACCGGTACGCCACCACGTTCCAGGGGGTTCAGATGGAGAACGCCTCCTTGGCGAGCAGCGGTCGCACCTTCGACTGGAACCCGCCGGTCCGGAACGGCCTCTGCAGCAGGCCGGGGCGGATCGCCTGGGCCAGTGCCGCGGCGATCATGCCCTGGTCGAGCGCGAGCAGGTAATCGCTGACCCGCCCGGTGCCGACATTGACGGAGTCCCGGAAGCCGTATCCGGCGTGGTACGCGCCGAAGTCGCGGTCGAGCGCGCGCAGGTTGGCGATCGCCTCGTCCGGTGCGTAGGGCAGGGCGAGGAAGGAGGCGTGCGGGGTGACCACGCCGTTGGTGAACGCCGACGCGGGCGGCAGCGGTTCGCCGTCCTTCGTGTACGTACGGTCGGTGTTGGAGGCGTAGCCGTCGACCTGCATGCCGATCGCGTCGACGCCGTACTCCTGGTAGCCGCCCTCGGGGATGTTGGCGGGGGAGAAGCCCCAGTACCCGTACCCCGCCTCCGCCATGCCGTGCTCGATCTGGCTGCGGACGTACCGGCGGTGCGTGAGGCCCCAGGACCTCGGCGACCACTCCGCCTCCGGCACGAACAGCGGCACCATCAGGGCCTCGAACATCGACCCGCCCCAGGTGGGCACGATCTTCCGGCCGCGGTGGGTGTAGTGCCCCTGCCAGACGCGTACGCCGTCCATGGCGACGTAGCTGCCCTGCGGGTGCTGCTCCTGCTCGTGCTCGGGGAGCATCGTGCGCAGCAGGTGCCAGTAGTGGTCGGCGGGCAGCGAGCCGTCCGCGATGCCCAGGTAACTGGCCATGCGCGGCTCCGTGTTGAGCGCGCCGTAGTGGTGGCCGGTGGGCTCCTCGGTGTCGGGCCAGAACCCGCCGCGCAGCTGGCCGGGGCCGGCGACCGGGTCGGCCGGGTCGTACGGCGTGTAGTAGTAGGACCAGTCGGCGGTCGCCAGGATGCGGGCGACGCGGGGGCGCAGCGCGGGCGAGGCGTCGGCGGCGATGCGCAGACCGGTGATCAGCCAGGCGTTGTCGACGGAGGACAGGAACGGGCGGACCGGGTCGCCGGTGCCGGGCCACTCGGTGAGGACCGAACCGTCGTGCGCGTCGTACCAGTTGAGCCAGAAGCCGTGGTGGCGTTCCAGCTTCTCGACGGCCCGCACGGTGCGCTCCAGCCTGCGGCGCATGGTGTCGTCGTCGATCACCCCGAGCCCGGCTGCGGCCACGGTCGACCAGAGGCCGCAGCCGATGTTGGTGGGGGAGGTCTGACGCGACTGGACGGGGGCGCCGGGCTTGCTGACATCGATCTTGTCGACGGCGAGACCGAAGTCGGTCGTCATGGCCTCGATCGAGCGATACGTGTCGCGGAACCAGCGCAGGAGCAACGGGGCGTGCGAGCCGCGCACGGGCTGGGCGGCGCCCGCCGGGGGCGCGGTCACGGCTCCGAGCGACAGGGCGGCGGCCCCTGTCCCCGCTGCGGTGAGAAACGTACGACGGTCCATCAGAACCCCTCGAAGAAGAGCCACCGACTGTGGGCGGTGGGCGGATTTCGTTCGTCGGTCGTGATTGCGGGCGCGGGGCGCCGTGCTGCGTACGGCATCCGCGTGCGCCGCCGCTCGTGAGCAGGGCAGGACACGAGCGGCGCCGTACGCGGGCACAGGGTCCGGGGGACCCTGCTGTACGGGAACCGGCGTCCGTCAGGTGTCGCCGGTTCCCGTACGGGCGGGAGCGGTCAGGTCGCTCCCGGTCGGGGGGAGCCGAGGTCGGTCGGCTCGGGGGCCGAGATCAGTCGGCGATGCGCGGCAGGGCGCGCGTGCGGCCCATCTCGCCCAGCCAGACGGCGGACGGCTTGGGCAGGCGCTCGAAGGTCTCCGGGTCCCAGCCGATCAGGCCGAAGGTGGGCTTGTAGGAGCCCCACTCGTAGTTGTCGAGCGCGCTCCAGGCCAGGTAGCCCTGGATGTTCAGGCCGTCCTGGATCGCGGACGCGACCTCGTTCAGGGCGCCGGTGTAGTAGTCGACCCGACGGCTGTCGTCGTCGGTCGCGATGCCGTTCTCGGTCACGATCAGCGGGATGCCGTTGCCCAGGACCTCGGCGGTGTGGCGCAGCGCGTGGCCGACCGCGGACGGGTAGTACTCCCACTGCGTGAGGGTGCGCTCGACGCCGTCGGCCGTCGGTATCGGGCCGTCGGTGCCGATCTTGGTCCGGGTGTAGGACTGCACACCGATCCAGTCGTCACCGCGGGCGGCCTCGATGAAGACGTCCTCGCGGGGGTGACGGTAGGCCGCGGTGACCTCCTCGGCGCCGGGCAGCGCCTGGTAGACCTGGTTGGCGATGGTCCAGCCGACCTGGATGGCCGGGTCGATCGCCCGGACCTCCTTGACGGCCGCGTGGTGCGCGGCGATGACGGCCTCGGTGGTCTCGTCGTCGGGGGTCGGCAGGCCGGCGGGCGGGAAGCTGTTGTCGCCCCGCTTGGCCTGGCCGGCCATCACGGCGATCATGTTCGGCTCGTTGATCGTGCAGACGTGGCTGACGCCCTCGGCGATCACCGGCGCGCAGGCCGCGACGTAGCGCGCGAAGAGCTCGGTCGCGCCCTCGGCGGTCCAGCCGCCGCGCGCCTCGAACCACTGCGGCACGGTGAAGTGGTGCAGGGTGATCATGGGACGCAGGCCGCGCTCGATGGCGCCCTCGACCATGCGGCGGTAGTGGGCGATCTCGGCCCGGGAGAACCGGCCCTCGACCGGCTCGATGCGCGCCCACTCGATGGAGAACCGGTAGTCGGTGAAGCCCAGACCGGCCAGCGTGTCCATGTCCTCGTGCCAGCGGTGGTAGCTGTCGCAGGCGTCCAGGCTGGGCTCCTGGATGTGGGTGCCCGCGGCGTGCTCCTTGACCCACCAGTCGCAATTGACGTTGTTGCCCTCGATCTGGTGGGCGGCCGTGGAGGCGCCCCACAGGAAGCCTTCGGGGAACGGGACCTGGGTGTGCGTCATCGCAAACCGTCTTTCTGGTGATGAAGGGGTGTGGCCGACGGGGTGTGGGGCCGTGGCCTCGTACGTTTCGGTGGGGCCGCCGGGGCGGGCTACTTCATGCCCGCCGTGGCGATGCCCTGGGTGAAGTGCCGCTGGAGCGCGATGAACAGGACCACGACGGGCAGGACGACCAGCAGGGAACCGGCCATCAGCATGCCGTTGGAGCCACCCGCCTTGTTGGGGTCGGTGGCGAAGGTGGCCAGCGCGACCGGCAGGGTGTACTTGTCGGGGTCGTTGGTCGCGATGAGCGGCCAGACGAAGTTGTTCCAGGAGCCCAGGAACGTGAAGATCGACAGCGTCGCCAGAGCGGGCTTCACCAGCGGCATCACGATGCGCCAGAAGATGTACCACTCACCGGCGCCGTCCATCCGGGCCGCTTCCAGCAGCTCGTCCGGGATCGACTGCATGAACTGCCGCATCAGGAAGACCCCGAAGGCTCCGGCGGCGAACGGCAGCACCAGGCCGGCGTACGAGTCGATCAGATGCAGCTTGCTCATCAGCACGAACAGCGGCAGCAGCATCAGGTTGCCGGGCACCATCAGGGCGCCGAGAACCAGGCCGAAGATCTTGTTGCGGCCGGCGAAGTTCAGCTTGGCCAGGGCGTACCCGAGCATCGAGCAGAACACCAGGTTCGAGACGGTGACCAGCACCGCCACGATCACCGAGTTCATGAAGTACAGCGGCAGATCGAGCTTGTCGAGCAGGTCCCGGAAGTTCTGCAGGGTCCACTCGGTCGGGAGCCACACGGGCGGGCTGGCCGTCAGGTCCGCTTGCGTCTTGAAGGCCGAGAGAGCCATCCACAGGAACGGCGCCGACATGATCAGCAGACCGACCGACAGCAGGACGTAGACGAGGACGCGCTTCGGGTTGCGGGTCTTCTTCGGCCCGGACGGCGGCGTGTCCACGGGCTTCTTCGACGGCGCCGTCGAGACGGCGCCCGGTGCACTGGTGGCGCTCATTTCGTGTTGTCCTTCAGCAGTCGGAGCTGCAGCACCGTGATGCCCATGATCACTACGAAGAGGACATACGCCATGGCACTCGCATAGCCCATGTGGAAGAAGTTGAAGCCCTCGCGGTACATGTTCAGCGAGACGGTGAGCGTGGAGTCCGAGGGACCGCCCTGGGTCATCACGAACGGCTCCTCGAAGACATTGAGGTAACCGATGGTCGTGATCACCGTGGCGTAGAGCAGCGTCGGCCGCAGCAGGGGCACGGTGATGCCCTTGAACTCCTGCCAGACACCGGCACCGTCCAGCCGCGCGGCCTCCCGCACCTCGGTGGGGATGGCCTGCAGACCGGCGATGAAGAGCACCATGACCGTGCCGAGGTTGCGCCAGACCGCCATCGCGATCATCGACGGCATGGCGAGCGTCTCGGAGCCCAGGAAGTCGGGCGAGGTGAGGCCCACTTCGGAGAAGAGCCCCGCGACGAGCCCGTCGCTCGGGTCGAGCACGAACCGCCAGACCACGGCGACCGCGACGATGGTCGTGACCACCGGGGTGTAGAAGCCGACGCGGAAGAAGGTCCGGGCCCGGTCGATGCCGTTGTTCAGCAGTACGGCGACGAGCAGCCCGAGGAAGATCGTCAGCGGGACGCCGATCACCACGAAGTACGCCGTGTTGAACAGCGACTTGAGGAACTTGTCGTCGCTGAACAGATTGACGTAGTTCTCGAAGCCGATGAAGTTCGCGTCCAGCGGGTGCGTGACATTGCGCAGCCCGAAGTCGGTGAAGCTCATCACCAGCGTCGCGACGATCGGGAACGCCATGAAGACGAGGAAGAGGACGAGGAAGGGAGTGGAGAACAGCCAGCCGGCCACGTTCTGCACGCCCATCGAGGCCTTCTTGCCACCCCGGCGACCCGCGGGCCCGGTGGCCGGGGACCCGGAGGCCCCCGGCCCGGCCTGCACCTTGGCCGTCTGAGCGGCCTTTGAGGTCATGGTGCGCATGACTCCTACTTCACGAGGCCTTCGATTTGGGACTGGGCGGTCTTGAGCGCGTCCTCGGCGGACGCCTTGCCCTGGGTGACCTTGGCGATGGCCTGGTCGACCTTGTCGGTGATCTCCGTCCAGTTGGACAGCGACGGCGAGGCCTTGGCGGTGTCCATCTGCTTCTTGAACACCTGGAGGTCGGCGTCGTCGGCCAGGGTGCCGGAGGTCCAGGCGGAGGTGTTGGCCGGCAGGTCCTTGGTGCGCTTGTACCAGTCGGCCTGGCCCTTGGTGTCCGTCAGGTACTTGATGAACTCGGTGGCGGCGGCCTTGTGCTCGCTGTCCTTGGAGATCACCAGGGAGGAGCCGCCGGCCATGGAGACGGAGGACTTGTCGGCGGGCACGTTGGCCACCGCCCACTTGCCCTTGAGCTGCGGCTGGCCCTCGTTCAGCAGGGTGACGTGCCACGGGCCGCCGAAGAACATCGGGACGCGGCCGTTGCCGAAGTCCTTGACCACGTCGTAGCCGGGCTGCACGGACTTGTTGGAGAGCCCCTTGTCGAAGTACGAGCCGTACTCCTTGAGCGCCTTGACGGCCTCGGGGCTGTCGATGACGGCCTCGCCCTTGTCGTTGACGATCTCGCCGCCGGCCGAGTACAGGAAGGAGTAGAAGTTCTGCACCGTGTCCAGGCCGCTGGGCTGGATGGACAGGCCCCACTTGGTTCCGGCCTTTTTCTGGTAGGCCGTGGCGAGGTCCTGCATCTCCTTCCAGTTGGTCGGAGCCTTGGTGATGCCGGCCTTCTCGGCCAGGTCGGTGCGGTAGTACAGGACGCGGGTGTCGACGTACCACGGCACGCCGTACGCCTGGCCGTCGACCTCGCCCTGCTTCCAGCCGGACTGGAAGTAGTCCTTCTCGTTGAAGGTCTTGGTGTCGACCGGCTCCAGCACACCGAGCTCGGCGAACTCGCCCATGTAGCTGCCGCCCATCTGCGCCACGTCCGGCAGGGTGCCGGCGGCGGCCGCGGAGACCAGCTTCTGGTGGGCGACGTCCCAGCCGACCGGGGTCACCTTGACGGTGATGTTCGGGTTGGCCTTCTCGTAGACCTTGGCCACATCCGCGAGCTTTTCGCCCTCGGCCCCCATGGCCCAGACGGTGAGCGTCTGCTTCTTGTCCGCGGCGACATCGTCGCCACCGGAGCTGCCGCACGCGGTGAGACCGAGAGTGAGCGCAGCCGTGACTGCGATACCGATCGAGGCGTTTCTGGCGGTGCGGGACATGGAGGGCTCCTCCTTGAGCAATCCGGATGTATGCGCTGCCTGTAAGCGCATACATCACTCTGCGGCAGAGATTCAGGAATCCGCAAGAGGGTGCTAGGTCACACTCGTGCAACGTGCTGGACATCTGAATGTTCAACTTGGCACGGTAAGTGTGTCGTTTGCGAAATTGGGGATGATGTGACCGATTTCGCTGTCGGCCCCGTGGTGATCAACAGGTCTGTACCGTCGCGGACGGGGCGGATACGGTCGTGTCCATGGCTTCGCTCGAACACGATTTCCCCTTCGATCCGGCTTACGGATACACGCTCCAGGGCCTGCTGGGCGTCCCCGCCCCCGCCGCTCCGGACGATTTCGACGCCTTCTGGCAGGCCCGGTACGAGGAGGCCCGCAAGGTCGCCACGGAGCCGGAGCTCGGGCCGTTGGAGGAGGAGCGCGACGGGGTACGGATCCACGGCGTGACCTTCACCTCGGTGGGCGGGGTGCGGCTCGGCGGCTGGGTGGCGCTGCCCGCCGAGGGGCCGGCGGAGTACGGATTCGTCATCGGGCACGGCTACGGCGGCCGGGACGAGCCGGGCCCCGACGTGCCGCTGCCGCTGCCCCGGGCCGCGGCGATCCTGCCGTGCGTACGGGGCATGAAGTCACGCGGACTGCACCCGGGCATCCCGGACGTGTCCGCCGCGCACGTGCTGCACGGCATCGAGTCGCGCGACACCTATGTCATCGGCGACTGCGTGGCGGACCTGTGGTGCGCGGCGTCGGCACTGGGCGAACTGGTGCCGGAACTGGCACCGGGGGAGGGCGGCCCCGGGCTCGGGTACCTCGGGGAGAGCTTCGGCGGCGGGCTGGGCGCGCTGGCGCTGCCCTGGGACGACCGTTTCGGGGCCGGGCAGCTGACGGTGCCCACCTTCGGCAACCACCCGCTGCGGCTCACCCTGCCGTGCATCGGCAGCGGGGAGGCGGTGCGGGAGTATCGCCTCGGCCATCCCGAGGTCACCGAGGTGCTGCCGTACTTCGATGCCGCCACGGCCGCGACGCGGCTGGAGACGCCCACGCTGGTGGCCGCGGCGCTCTTCGACCCCTCGGTGCCGCCGCCGGGGCAGTTCGCCGTGCACAACGCGCTGGCCGGTGATCACGAGTTGCAGGTGCTGAACGCGGGGCACTTCGAGTACGAGGGCACGGCGGCGGAGGTGGCGGAGCTCCGGGCGGCCCGGCAGCGGTTCTTCGGGGCGCGGCTGGGGCGGGCCTGAGGACGAGGGGCGCCGGGCGGTCCCGAGGGGCCGCCGGGCGGGCCGGTCGCGTCAGCCGCAGCCGCAGCTGGCGCGGCGGATCAGGGACACCGGGAGCATGAGCGACACCGGCTCGCTGCCGCTGTTGCCCAGCCGCTGCACCAGCAGCTCCACCGCCTGCTCGCCGAGCTGACGGATCGGCTGGCGCACGGTCGTCAGCGGCGGCCGGACGATCCGGCTCAGCGGAATCCCGTCGAAGCCGGTCACCGCGATGTCCTCGGGCACCCGCACCCCGCGCCGCTCCAGGGCGCGCAGCGCGCCCACCGCCATCTGGTCGTTGGCGAAGAGCACCCCCTCCGGCCGTTCGCCGGGCCGGTCGAGCAGCGCCTCCGCGGCCCGCGCGCCCTCGGCCTGCGTCATCATCTCGGCCCGCAGATCGGGCGCGTCCGGCACCGGGAGCCCGGCTTCGTGGCAGGCCTGCCGGAAGCCCAGGAACCGCGCCTCGGCGTCCGGCGACTCGACCTCGCCGCCGACGAAGGCGAGCCTGCGCAGCCCGTGGTCCTCGATCAGATGGCGGGCCAGTTCGCGCTCGCCGTCCGCGTTCGCGACGACGATGTGGTCGAGATGGTCGATCTCGCGGGGGCCGGCGAGCATCACCACCGGAAGCCGGCGCGATATCACTTCGAGGTCCTCGGTCGGCACGGTCTGCGCCAGCACCGCGAAACCGTCGACCCGGCCCGCGACCTTCGCGACGAGGCTCTCGGGCCCGCCCTCCAGCGAGGCGGCGATCAGCAGCGCGTAACCGTGCCGCCGCGCCGCCCGCTCCATGCCCCGGATGATCTGGTCGGAGTAGAGCATCACCGCGTCGTCGGCGTCGCTGTCCGCCTCCGCGTCGGCCTCGGCGTCGGGATCGGCGTAGTCGGGGAAGCAGAGGCCGAGCACGCCGGTGGTCCGGCTGGCCAGACCGCGGGCGTTCCCGCTGGGTACGTAACCGAGTTGGCGGGCGGCTTCGAGGACCCGCTCGCGGGTCTGGGCGCGTACCGAATCGGGGGTGCGGTAGACCCGCGAGACCGTGGCAATGGAGACGCCCGACCGCTCGGCGACGTCGTACACCGTTGGGGCGCTCACTCGACCGACCGTCCGCTTCTTCTTCCGTACCCAAGCACCTGCTGTTGCACGTACCACCCTCTTTTGAAAGCGCATTCACACTAGATCGCGGGCCGCGTGACGAGCAAGACCGTCCCGGTCCCTGGCTGAAAAATAGACAGGCAACCTTGCAAGGTGGCCTGTTCATCTTTTACCTTGAGGGCATGCCGGAACCGACTGGAACCACACCCGCCGACCGTCGCGCCGCGTCGTCCGCCGAGCCGTCCGCCGAGCAGCTGGCGACGCAGCTCGCCGCCGTGGTCGGCCGGTTGCTGCGGCGGCTGCGCAGCACCTCGTCGGGCGGTCTGCTCACGCCGACGCAGCGGTCGGTGCTCGCCAGGCTGGACCGTGAGGGTCCGGCCACCACGGCCGCGCTGGCCCGTGCGGAGTATGTGCGTCCGCAGTCCATGCGGCTGACCCTCGGCGCGCTGGAGAGCCAGGGGCTCGTCGAGCGGGCGCCCGATCCGGCCGACGGCCGGAAGTCGGTGATGTCGCTCACGGAGTCCGGGACCGCGACGCTCGCCGAGGTCCGGGCCGCCAAGCACGACTGGCTCGCCTCGGCCATCGCGGCCGAGCTCGACGGCGCCGATCGCCGCACCATGGCCGAGGCCGTCGAGCTGATGGACCGGCTGACCGGGAAGTGACGGCACCGCTCCGCCGCCGGACCGGGAGGTGACGGGCGGCCGTCCGCCGGACCGGCACCGGCCGTCACCCCACCGCACCCCGCGCCCCCGTACCCGCATCGCCCCGCACGCGTAGACGTACCCACGTCCGAACCGTTCGCCCACGCCACACAGGAGCACCACCATGACCGCCACCATCCTCGACCCGAAGACCGCCCTGGTCGTCATCGATCTCCAGAAGGGCATCGTTTCCCTGGACACCGCCCACCCCACCGCCGACGTCGTCGCCAACTCCGTCACCCTCGCCGACGCCTTCCGCGCCAAGGGCCTCCCGGTCGTCCTGGTCCATGTGGTCGACGGTGCCCCCGGCCGCAACGAGGCACCGGCGGGGGCCGGCGGGCAGCCGCCCGCCGACTGGGCCGACATCGTGCCCGAGCTCGGCCCGCGCGAGGGCGACATCGTGGTCACCAAGCGCACCTGGGGTGCCTTCCACGGCACCGACCTCGACCTCCGGCTGCGCCGCGCCGGCGTCACCCAGGTGGTCCTCACCGGCGTCGCGACCAGCATCGGCGTGGAGTCCACGGCCCGCTCGGCATACGAGCACGGCTACAACGTCACGGTCGTCACGGACGCGATCACCGACATGGACGCCGACGCCCACCGCAACAGCGTCGAAAAGATCTTCCCGCGCCTGAGCGAGACGGACACGACGGAGGTGATCGTCGCGCTGCTCGGCTGATCCTCCCGGCCGGCCCGATCCTCGTGGCCGGTCGACCTCACCCGTGCGGCGCGGCAGCCGGGGCCGCTGCGCCGCACGGGTGAGGTTCGGGGCCGTCGCGCCGTGTCTGCGCCGCCGCTCGCGCGGGGGCGCCTTCAGTGGACGGACGGAACCAGTGTGATCAACTGCAAATGCCACCAAAAACGCACAATCTGACACACCCTCTGACGGGTGGGTCGGGCCGGCCCCGGAGGTATCAGCCATGTCCCACGTCGGCGTCCCGCGGGAGACAGCTCGAAAGCGCCGCTCCCTCGCGCTCCTCACGACGGGTGTGCTGACGCTCCCCGTGCTGGCGGGCTGCAGCTCCGGCGACGGCGCCACGTCCGCCGGGATCGCCGCCCAGGACATCGCGGTCACCGGCCGGAACCTGGTCGCCGAGGGCGGCACGGTCGACTGGGCGATCGACGCCGTGCCCACCACCCTCAACGCCTTCCAGGCGGACGCCGACAGCTCCACCACCCGGATCACCGGCGCACTGCTGCCGACGCTCTTCCCGCTGGACGCCAACGGCAGGCCGCAGCTGAACCCGGACTATCTGGAGTCCGCGAAGGTGGTCGAGCGCGAGCCCAGGCAGGTGGTGCTCTACCGGCTCAACCAGCAGGCGGTGTGGAGCGACGGCCGGGAGATCGGGGCGCCCGACTTCGTTGCCCAGTGGCGGGCGCTGAGCGGCAAGCACTCGGCGTTCTGGACCGCCCGCAACGCCGGCTACGACCGCATCGAGAAGATCGAGCGCGGTGCGGACGACCTGGAGGTACGGGTCACCTTCGCCAAGCCGTACGCGGACTGGCGCTCACTGTTCTCCCCGCTGTACCCGAAGGAGGTGACCGGCTCCCCGGACGCCTTCAACGACGGAGCCCGGACCACCCTCAAGGCGACCTCGGGACCGTTCCGGCTGCGCGGGGTGGACAAGCGGGCGGGCGAAGTCACCCTGGTCCGCAACCCGCGCTGGTGGGGCAACCCGGCCAAGCTCGACTCGCTGGTCTTCAGGGCCGTCGCGCCGAAGGACCGGGCCGAGGCCCTGGCCGCGGGCAAGGTCGACGTGGCCGACGTCGACGCCGCGGCGGCGCACCGGATCGTGCAGGCGGCCCGCGACAAGGGCGCGAACGGGCAGCAGCTCACCCATGGACCCGGCGCCGCGACCGGTCCGGCCGCCGCCCTGCGCTCCTGGGCCGTGGCACACGGCTCGAACGCCGAGGAAGCGGCCGCCGCGCAGGCGGCCAGGGCGAAGAGCCGGGCCGCCGCCAAGGCGTACGCCACCGAGCAGGGCGGGCTGAGCGCCTACGTGGTGCGCAAGTCGCTGGAGCCCGCCTACACCCAGCTCGCGCTGAACGGCGAGTCCGGACCGCTCGCCGACGACCGGGTGCGCCGGGCGGTCGCCCGCGCCCTGAACCGCCAGGAGCTGGTCGACACCGTGCTCAAGCCGCTCGGCCTGCCCGCGCAGCCGCTCGGCAGCCACCTGGCCCTGGCTGGGCAGCCCGCGTACAAGGACAGCAGCGACGCGCTCGGCGGCCAGGACACCGAGGAGGCGCAGGCGCTGCTGGCCGACGCGGGCTGGACGCCGGAGGGCGCGGTCAGCAAGTCGGACGGCACCAAGGCGGGCAGCGAGGCCGGAAAGAAGGGCGGGAAGGACGCGGAGAAGAAGGGGACGGGCCCGGCCGCCGGGAAGGCGGGCAGCACGGACGGCAAGACCGGCGACGGCGCGGACCGGCGCGAGCCCGCCGCCGACGACGGCCTGTACATCGTCGGCGACGACGACAAGCCCGGCGACGGCGACCCGACGGGCGGACCCACCCACGTACTCGCCCCCGCCCCCACCGCCGCGTTCCACAGCTCCGCCCTGCTGCGCCAGGCCGGATACCTCTCCGAGTCCGGCACCTCCGAGTCCGGCACCTCCGAGGACGTCCCCGCCAAGGTCACGGCCCAGGACAAGCGGCCGGGCGGCACCGCCGGTGCGTACGCCCCTGCGGGCACCGAGGCCCCCGCGCGGGCTGCCGACACGCGCCACGGTCCGCTCGGCAAGGACGGCAAGCCGCTGACCCTGCGCTTCGTCCTGCCGTCCGGTCCCGGGTCGGAGCCGCTGCGCAGCGTCGGGGACAAGATCTCGGCGATGCTCGAATCGGTCGGCATCCGTACGGAGATCACCAAGGTCTCCGACGAGAGCTACTTCCAGGACCACATCGCTTCCGGCGACTACGACCTGGCCCTGTACTCCTGGCCCGCGACCGCCTACCCGGCGACCGACGACCGCCCGATCTTCGCGAAGCCGGTGCCCGCCACCGACGGCTCGCTGCTGGTCGAGCAGAACTACACCCGCGTCGGCACGGACCACATCGACCAGCTCTTCGACCAGGCGGTCTCCGAGCTGGACGAGGGCACCGCCCGTGATCTGATGAAGCAGGCCGACGCCCGGATCTGGGCCGCCGCGGGGTCGATTCCGCTCTACCAGCGTCCGCAGCTCGTGGCAGCGAGCCGGAAGCTGGTGAACGTCGGCGCCTTCGGCTTCGGGGCACCCCACTACCAGGACATCGGTTTCAAGAAGCCGCAGGCCGCCGGAGCCCCGGCCAATAAGAAGAAGTAGCAGGTCAGAATAGCGCCAGAAGCTCAGAACTGGCTCAAATCCCTTGCCCGCCGGCGTGCCCGGCGGGCAAGGTCGCTTCTACCCGCTGACCCGGGTGGCCGCTCGATCCCCCCACCTCCGAGACCCCCGCCCCGGAGCCCTTACTCCGGACCTCGGAGACTCCGCTTCGGAGCCCCACCTCCGAAGCCGCGCGATCCCGCGTCCGCCTCCGCCGCCTGCCGGGCCGCGGCCGTATCACCGGTGAAATTCACCGGAAGAACCGGCCACCGGGGCAGGAACGCGAGGCGGACGCGGGTTCTCACCAGGGCAGCCGTGCTCGTCGGCACTCGGTGCGACCACCGTCCGCTCCGGCTCGACGGACCCGGCACAGGCCCGTCCCGAGGCCGGTAAAACTCGCCCGGGAAGCCGCGGCGGCGCCAGCCCCGTACCATTGGACTAGCCGTGGCGCGTCCGCCCGGCGGGCGTACGAGGACTTGAGACCGACTTAGACGCCTGATCCCACGATCCGAGAGAAGCGCAAGCCACCCATGCCCACGCGCCACGACATCCGTAACGTAGCCATCGTCGCCCACGTCGACCACGGCAAGACCACGCTGGTCGACGCCATGCTCAGGCAGGCCGGCGCCTTCGCCGCGCACGCCGCCGAGAACCTCGACGAACGCATGATGGACTCGAACGACCTGGAGCGTGAGAAGGGCATCACGATCCTCGCCAAGAACACGGCGGTGAAGTATCACCCCAAGGACGGCGGGGACCCGATCACGATCAACATCATCGACACCCCCGGCCACGCCGACTTCGGTGGTGAGGTCGAGCGCGGTCTGTCGATGGTGGACGCGGTCGTGCTCCTGGTCGACGCCTCCGAGGGCCCGCTCCCGCAGACCCGCTTCGTGCTGCGCAAGGCGCTCTCCGCGAAGATGCCGGTCATCCTCTGCATCAACAAGACCGACCGCCCCGACTCCCGGATCGCCGAGGTCGTCGACGAGACGTACGACCTGTTCCTGGACCTGGACGCGGACGAGGACCAGATCGAGTTCCCGATCGTCTACGCCTGCGCCCGTGACGGCGTCGCCTCGCTGACCAAGCCGGAGGACGGCACCGTCCCGGCCGACAGCGACAACCTGGAGCCGTTCTTCTCCACGATCCTGGCGCACGTCCCGGCCCCGGAGTACGACGAGGAAGCCCCGCTCCAGGCCCACGTCACCAACCTGGACGCCGACAACTTCCTCGGCCGTATCGCGCTCTGCCGCGTCGAGCAGGGCGAGCTGCGCAAGGGCCAGACCGTCACCTGGATCAAGCGCGACGGCACGATGTCCAACGTCCGCATCACCGAGCTGCTGATGACCGAGGCGCTCACCCGCAAGGCCGCCGAGAAGGCGGGCCCCGGCGACATCTGCGCCATCGCCGGTATCCCGGACATCATGATCGGCGAGACCCTGGCCGACCCCGAGAACCCGATCGCGCTGCCGCTGATCACGGTCGACGAGCCGGCCATCTCGATGACCATCGGTACGAACACCTCGCCGCTGGTCGGCAAGGGCGGCAAGGGCCACAAGGTCACCGCCCGCCAGGTGAAGGACCGCCTCGACCGCGAGCTGATCGGTAACGTCTCGCTCCGCGTCCTGGACACCGAGCGCCCCGACGCCTGGGAGGTCCAGGGCCGCGGTGAGCTCGCGCTGGCCATCCTCGTCGAGCAGATGCGCCGTGAGGGCTTCGAGCTCACGGTCGGCAAGCCGGAGGTCGTCACCAAGCAGGTCGACGGCAAGACGCACGAGCCGATCGAGCGCATGACGATCGACTCCCCCGAGGAGCACCTCGGTGCGATCACCCAGCTGATGGCGACCCGCAAGGGCCGCATGGAGACGATGACGAACCACGGTTCGGGCTGGGTCCGCATGGAGTGGATCGTCCCGTCCCGCGGCCTCATCGGCTTCCGCACGGAGTTCCTGACGCAGACCCGCGGCACGGGCATCGCGCACTCCATCTTCGAGGGCCACGAGCCGTGGTTCGGCGAGCTCCGCACCCGTCACAACGGCTCGCTGGTCGCGGACCGTTCGGGTTCCGTGACGCCGTTCGCCATGGTTAACCTCCAGGAGCGCGGTGTCATCTTCACCGAGGCCGGCACCGAGGTCTACGAGGGCATGATCGTCGGCGAGAACTCCCGCGCCGACGACATGGACGTGAACATCACCAAGGAGAAGAAGCTCACCAATATGCGTGCGGCTTCCGCCGACACCACGGAGAACGTGGTGCCGGCCCGCAAGCTCTCCCTGGAGCAGTCCCTGGAGTTCTGCCGCGAGGACGAGTGCATCGAGGTGACCCCGGAGACGGTCCGTATCCGCAAGGTCGTCCTCGACCAGAAGGAGCGCGGCCGCGCCGCGTCGCGCGCCAAGCGCTGATCCGGCACCGGGCGCCGCGCGTGCCCGGATGAACGACACAACGGGGCCCGGCCTTCCGCCAGTTGACGGAAGGCCGGGCCCCGTCGTGCGATGGACCGAGGGGTCGTCCGGGCGCGTGGTGTTGCATCCGGTGTTGCATCAGCAATCACGCAGAATCGGCGGTGCGCTGTCAAGCAGGCCGATCAGGCCCCTGTCCAGTGGATTTCATCGGCGATCCGTCCGCATATCGATCGTCGCTCTCCGAAAGCTGCGTTAACGGTCCGTTTCGAGCGTGTCTGTCTGGGATCACTTTGTCCGGATTTCGGGCAATCGGGGTTTCTCGATGTTGTCAAAACGAGACCCCTTAAGTGTGGTTTACAGCCCGGTCGTACTTAATAGTTGGCTCCATTGAGCTCGGGTCAATGGGTCACGCACTGTGGGGAGTGCCGACTCACGAGCACACTAGGGGCACTGAAACGATCACCGTCAGGGGTGTCGGTGTATCACTCCAGTGCCCTTCTTGTAGTCAAAAGTGGACTCATGAGGAGGAAACCCATGCGTGGTGCCAAGAGCGCCAAGTGGGTCGCGGGAGCGGCCATCATCGCCCTGGCCGCGACCGCTTGTGGTGGTAACGACAGCGACAGCGGCAAGGACATGAACTCGGGCAAGGCGGACCCGAACGGGATCCTGACCGCCCAGCTCGGCGAGCCGCAGAACCCGCTCCAGCCGGCGAACGCCAAGGAGAGCCAGGGCAGCCGTGTCCTGCGCACCATCTTCTCCGGCCTGGTCGACTACGAGCCCGGCACCGGCAAGCTGACGTACGTGAACGCCGAGTCCGTGACGCCCAACGCGGACTCGTCCGTGTGGACCGTCAAGCTCAAGCCGGGCTGGAAGTTCCACGACGGCACCACGGTCACCTCCAAGTCCTTCGTGGACTCCTGGAACTGGTCGGCCAACGTCAAGAACAACCAGACCAACTCCAGCTGGTTCCAGGACATCAAGGGCTACGAGGACGTCCACCCGGCCAAGGGTGCGCCGAAGGCCGACAAGATGTCCGGTCTGAAGATCGTCGACGACAACACCTTCACGATCAGCCTGACCGGCCCGGTCTCGTACTTCGCGTACAAGCTGGGTTACGACGTCTGGGCGCCGCTGCCCGAGTCCTTCTTCAAGGACCCGGCCGCCGCCGGCCAGAAGCCGATCGGCAACGGCCCCTACAAGTTCGTCTCGTGGGACCACAAGAAGCTGATCAAGGTTCGGAAGTTCGACGGTTACCAGGGCCCGAACAAGGCCAAGAACGGTGGCATCGACTTCAAGAACTACACCACCGCCGACGCCGCCTACTCGGACCTGCGGTCGAACAACCTCGACTGGATCGAGCAGATCCCGACGACGTCGCTGACGAGCTACAAGCAGGACCTCGGCGACCGCGCCATCGACGCGGAGTACTCCGCGGTGCAGTCGATCGTCCCGGCGTTCTACACCAAGCAGTTCAAGAACATCGACCCCAAGGTCATCCAGGGTCTGTCGATGGCCATCGACCGTGACACGATCACCAAGACCGTGCTGCACGGCACCCGTACCCCGGCCGACTCGTTCGTCGCCCGCGGTGTGATCGGCTACAAGCCCGGCGCCCTCGGTGACATCGTGAAGTACGACCCGGCCAAGGCGAAGAAGCTCATCAAGGACGGTGGCGGCGTCCCGGGCAACAAGATCTCGATCCAGTTCAACGCCGACCAGTCGCACAAGCCGTGGGTCGACGCGGTCTGCAACAGCATCCGCAAGGCCACCGGCGTCGAGTGCACCGGTGACTCCAAGCCGGACTTCCAGGCCGACCTGAACGCGCGTGACAACAAGCAGGTCAAGTCCATGTACCGCGGTGGCTGGGTGCTCGACTACCCGGTCAACTCGAACTTCATGCGCGACCTGTACGGCACCACCGCAGCGGGCAACACCTCGGGCTACTCCAACAAGGAGTTCGACGCTCTCGCAGCGAAGGCCGACAAGGCCAAGACGCTCGACGAGACCGTCAAGATGTACCAGGACGCCGAGCAGCTCCTGAAGAACGACATGCCCGCCATTCCGCTGTGGTTCTACAAGGTCAACTCCGGTCAGTCGACGAACGTGTTCGGCAAGATCGTCTACGGCCAGGACGGTGACCCGATCTTCACCGACGTCCAGGTCAAGGCCAAGAAGTAAGCATCGGGATCCGAAGGCCGGTTTCGCCGCTCCTCTTCGGGAGCGGCGGAACCGGCTGTAGGCGATGCCCCGGGGCTCTCCCCCCACACCCCGCGGCGGAGACCACTCTGAGAAGGCCATCGCCGACCCCTCACGGCATGGAGGCATGATGGGGCGTTACGTCGCAAGGCGACTGCTCCAGATGATCCCGGTATTCATCGGGACCACTCTGATTATTTTCCTCATGGTCCACATCCTTCCCGGTGACCCAATCCGGGCGATGTGGGGAGACAAGGCGGCAGACCCCGCACAGGTCGCGTCGCTCCGCCATGAGTTCGGGCTCGACCAGCCCCTGTGGAAGCAGTACATCGACTACATGGGCAATCTCTTCCAGGGCGACTTCGGCAAGACCTTCGGTGGTCGCGAAGTCATCGACGAGATGTCCGAGTCCTTCCCGGTGACCCTGCGGCTGACCGCGGTGGCGATGCTCATCGAGATCATCGTCGGCATCGGGCTCGGCGCCTGGGCGGGCCTGCGGGCCGGCAAGGCCGCCGACACCGGCGTACTGATCTTCACCCTGATCGTCATCTCGATCCCGGTGTTCGTGCTCGGCTTCCTCGCCCGCTTCGTCCTCGCGGACCAGCTCGGCTGGGTGGCCCCGAACGTCCAGGACTCCACGGACTACGCGCAGTTGTTCCTACCGGGCTTCGTGCTCGCCATGCTCTCCATGGCGTACGTGGCACGGCTGACGCGCACGACCTTCGCGGAGAACCTGCGCGCCGACTACATGCGCACCGCGATGGCCAAGGGCCTGCCGCGGCGCCGCATCATCGGTGTGCACCTGCTGCGCAACTCGCTGATCCCGGTCGTCACCTTCCTCGGTACGGACGTCGGCGGCTTCATCGGCGGCGCGGTCGTGACCGAGGGCATCTTCAATGTCCAGGGTGTCGGAAACCTGCTCTTCAAGGCGCTGCAGCAGCGCGAGGGTTCGACGATCGTCGGCGTCGTCACGGTCTTCGTCCTCGTCATCCTTGTGATCAACCTGCTCGTCGACCTGCTGTACGCGGTCCTGGACCCGAGGATCCGGTATGCCTGACGTGACCCAGACCCAGACCGAAGCGGTGGTGGACGCCACCGCCGCTCCCTCGGCCGCCGACGGCCACAAGGAGCAGGGCAAGCCGCGCAGCCTCTGGGGTGACGCCTGGTTCGACCTGCGCCACCGCCCGATGTTCTGGATCTCCTCGATCCTGCTGCTGCTCCTGCTGGTCATAGCCGCCTTCCCGGGGCTGTTCACCGGCGCCGACCCGCGCAACGGCGATCTGACCAACCACTTCCTGACCAAGCCGGAGCTGGGGCACTTCTTCCAGGCCGACTGGTTCGGTTACGACGGCCAGGGGCGCTCGATCTACGCGCGTGTCATCTACGGCACCCGCGCCTCGATCCTGGTCGGCGTCGGCGTGACCGCCGCGGTCACCCTGGTCGGTGGCCTGCTGGGCATGCTCGCCGGATACTTCGGCGGCTGGCTCGACTCCGTCATCTCCCGGATCACCGACATCTTCTTCGGTATCCCCTTCCTGCTCGGTGCGATGGTCGTCCTGAACGCCTTCACCGACCGCAAGGTGTACGTGGTGATCCTGGCCCTGGCCTTCCTCGGCTGGACCTCGATCTGCCGTGTGATGCGGGCCTCCGTGATCACCGCCAAGCAGGCGGACTACGTGACGGCGGCGCGCGCGCTCGGCGCCGGCACCCCGCGGATCCTCTTCCGGCACGTCCTGCCGAACGCGCTCGCCCCGACGATCGTCGTGGCCACCATCGCGCTCGGTGGGTACATCTCGGCCGAGGCGACGCTCTCGTTCCTCGGACTCGGGCTCGCGGACCCGACGATCTCGTGGGGCATCGACATCGCCGAGGGCAGCCAGGCCATCCGGGACAACCCGCATGCGCTGCTGTTCCCGGCAGGAATGCTCAGCCTCACGGTCTTCGCGTTCATCATGCTCGGCGACGCGGTACGCGACGCCCTCGACCCGAAGCTGCGCTGAGGAGGGCGTACGACGTGACCATCAAGGACAAGACAGCAGACATCCCGGCGCCCCGCGCCGGGGGGTCGGACGACGCACCGCTCCTCGAAGTGCGCGACCTGCACGTGGAGTTCCACACGCGTGACGGTGTCGCCAAGGCCGTCAACGGTGTGAACTACAGCGTGGACTCCGGCGAGACCCTGGCCGTGCTCGGTGAGTCCGGTTCCGGCAAGTCCGTGACCGCCCAGGCGATCATGGGCATCCTCGACATGCCGCCCGGCAAGATCCCGCAGGGCCAGATCCTGTACCGCGGCCAGGACATGCTCACCATGAGCTACGAGGAGCGGCGGAAGATCCGTGGCCAGAAGATCGCGATGATCTTCCAGGACGCGCTCTCCTCGCTCAACCCCGTGCTCTCGGTCGGCTACCAGCTCGGCGAGATGTTCCGTGTCCACCAGGGACTCTCCAAGAAGCAGGCCAAGCTCAAGGCCATCGAGCTGATGGAGCGGGTCAAGATCCCCGCCGCCAAGCAGCGGGTCGGCGACTATCCGCACCAGTTCTCCGGCGGTATGCGCCAGCGCATCATGATCGCCATGGCACTGGCGCTGGAGCCGGACCTGATCATCGCGGACGAGCCGACCACCGCGCTCGACGTGACCGTCCAGGCCCAGGTCATGGACCTGCTCAAGGAGCTCCAGACCGAGTTCAACATGGGTCTGATCCTGATCACCCACGACCTCGGCGTCGTCGCCGACGTCGCGGACAAGATCGCGGTCATGTACGCGGGCCGGATCGTCGAGACGGCGCCGGTGCACGAGCTCTACAAGCGGCCCGCGCACCCGTACACCCGCGGTCTGCTCGACTCGATCCCGCGCCTCGACCAGAAGGGTCAGGAGCTCTACGCGATCAAGGGTCTGCCGCCCAACCTGCTCAAGATTCCGTCCGGCTGCGCCTTCAACCCGAGGTGCCCCAAGGCCGAGGACATCTGCCGCACGGACATTCCGGCTCTGGTCCCGGTGTCCGAGCAGGACGGCAGCGAGCTGCCCGGCCGCGGCAGCGCGTGCCACTTCTGGAAGGAGACGATCCATGGCTGAGCTCGACAAGACGGACGGTTCCATGGACGCCACCCCGAACGTCACCGAGGTCGTGACCGTCGACGCCACGGACGAGTCGTCCGCGGTCGCCGCGATCGAGGCCCCGGTGGAGCGCGGTGAACCGATCCTCCAGGTGCGCAATCTGGTCAAGCACTTCCCGCTGAGCCAGGGCATCCTGTTCAAGCGCCAGGTCGGCGCGGTCAAGGCCGTGGACGGGGTCTCCTTCGACCTCTACCAGGGCGAGACGCTCGGCATCGTCGGCGAGTCCGGCTGTGGCAAGTCCACGGTCGCGCGGCTGCTGATGGCGCTGGAGACGGCCACGTCCGGCGAGGTCTTCTACAAGGGCCAGGACATCACCCGGCTGTCCGGCCGCGCGCTGAAGGCGGTCCGCCGGAACATCCAGATGGTGTTCCAGGACCCCTACACCTCGCTGAACCCGCGCATGACGGTCGGCGACATCATCGGCGAGCCCTTCGACATCCACCCCGAGGTGGCCCCGAAGGGCGACCGGCGGGTCAAGGTCCAGGAGCTGCTGGACGTCGTCGGCCTCAACCCGGAGTACATCAACCGCTATCCGCACCAGTTCTCCGGCGGTCAGCGCCAGCGCATCGGCATCGCCCGCGGCCTCGCGCTCAACCCGGAGATCATCATCTGCGACGAGCCGGTCTCCGCGCTCGACGTGTCGGTGCAGGCGCAGGTCATCAACCTGATGGAGAAGCTCCAGGACGAGTTCAACCTCTCCTACGTCTTCATCGCGCACGACCTGTCGATCGTCCGGCACATCTCCGACCGGGTCGGCGTGATGTACCTCGGCAAGATGGCCGAGATCGGTACGGACGCGGAGATCTACGACCACCCGACGCACCCCTACACCCAGGCGCTGCTGTCGGCGGTCCCGGTCCCGGACCCCGAGGCCCGTGAGCGCGGCGAGCGGATCATCCTCACCGGTGACGTCCCGTCGCCGGCGAACCCGCCGTCGGGCTGCCGCTTCCGTACGCGGTGCTGGAAGGCCCAGGACAAGTGCTCCACGGAGCTGCCGCTGCTGGCCGTCCCCGAGCGCTTCAAGGGCTCGGACACCCCCGCGGCACACGAGTCGGCCTGCCACTTCGCCGAGGAGAAGGACATCGTCGGCGCGGCTTCGTAGTACGGCCCGAACGACGCGGAAGCGCCCGGAACCGATCGGTTCCGGGCGCTTCTTCCTTTTCCCGGAACCGGGCTCGCAGGTGGCTCGGGTCAAAGGGCTCACGTGCTCGGTTCCGCGGGACCGGGGAGCCCCGCGTCCGGGGACCGATCGGGTCCCTGTCCGCGAGGCGCCCCCGGGGGCCGGGGCTGGGGTGTCAGGCCCCGGCCGTGGGGTCTTCGGTGGTCTTGTCGAGCTTCGGCCCGGACGGGGCCGTACGGGCCTTCGGGACGGCCGCGACGGACTGCGTGTCCTCGGGGTAGTGGCAGGCTGTCAGATGGCCTTCCCGGCTGCCCTCCACCCGTACCAGCGGCGGGGCCTCGCTCGCGCACTTGTCCGTCGCCTTCCAGCAACGGGTACGGAAGCGGCAGCCCGACGGCGGGTTGACCGGGGAGGGTACGTCGCCGGTGAGGAGGATGCGCTCGCGGGCCGGCGTCTCGTCGGCGGTCGCCTCGGGCACGGCCGAGAGCAGCGCCCGGGTGTACGGGTGACGCGGGTTGCCGTACAGGTCCTCGCGGTCGGCGATCTCCACGATCTTGCCGAGGTACATGACCGCGACGCGCTGCGAGAAGTGGCGCACGATGGCCAGGTCGTGGGCGATGAACAGGAACGCGATGCCGAGTTCCTTCTGCAGCTTCTGCAGCAGGTTCACCACCTGGGCCTGGATCGACACGTCCAGCGCCGAGACCGGCTCGTCGGCCACGATCAGCTTCGGCTCCAGGGCGAGCGCGCGGGCCACCCCGATGCGCTGGCGCTGACCGCCGGAGAACTCGTGCGGGAAGCGGTTGTAGTGCTCCGGGTTGAGCCCGACGGTCTCCAGCAGCTCCCGCACCCGGGCCTCACGGCCGCCGGCGGGGTTGATGTCGTTGATCTCCATCGGCGCGGTGATGATCTTGCCGACGGTCTGCCGCGGGTTCAGCGAGGCGTACGGGTCCTGGAAGATCATCTGGATCTCGGAGCGGACCGGCGCCAGCTGCTTGCGCGAGGCGTGGGTGATGTCCTGCCCGCGGTACGAGATCGTGCCGGCCGTCGGCTCCAGGAGCCGGGTGATCAGCCGGCCCGTGGTCGACTTGCCGCAGCCGGACTCGCCGACCAGGCCCAGGCTCTCGCCCTCGGCGACGCTGAAGTCCAGCCCGTCGACGGCCTGCACCGCGCCGACCGTCCGCCGGATCGGGAAGCCGCCCTTGATCGGGAAGTGCTTGGTGAGTCCGGAGACGTCCAGGAGGGGATCTTTGCTGCTCATGGTGGGGAAGTCCCGTCTCTTGTACGTCAGTTGGGCCGGGTGCCGGCGAAGTCTGCGAAGAACTCGGCGCGCTGCTCCGTGGTGAGGTGGCAGGCGGCGCCGCGCCCGGCGGTCAGCTCCAGCGGCGGCTGGTCCGTCGCGCAGCGCTTGCCGCCGACCTGCTCGGTGAACGTGCACCGGGGGTGGAAGCGGCAGCCGGTCGGCGGGTTGAGGAGGCTCGGCGGGGAGCCGGGAATCGGCGACAGCGGTACGTCGACCGGCCCTTCGAGGCTCGGCATCGAACCCAGCAGGCCCCAGGTGTACGGGTGCTGGGGCTTCCTCAGCACTTCCTTCTTCGTACCGCGCTCCACACAGCGACCGCCGTACATCACCAGCACGTCGTCCGCGATGTCGGCGATGACGCCGAGGTCGTGGGTGATGAAGATGATCGAGGTGCCGGTCTCCTGCTGGAGCTCCTTGAGCAGGTCCATGATCTGGGCCTGCACGGTGACGTCCAGCGCGGTGGTCGGCTCGTCCGCGATCAGCAGCTCGGGGTCGCAGACCAGTGCCATGGCGATCATCGCGCGCTGGCGCATACCGCCGGAGAACTGGTGCGGATAGTCGTCCACCCGCAGGTCTGGCTGCGGGATGCCCACCTTGGTGAGCATCTCGACGGCCCGCGCCCTGGACTCCCGCTTGGAGGCGCCGGTGTGCTTGCGGTACGTCTCGCCGATCTGCTTGCCGATGGTGTGGTACGGCGACAGCGAGGCCAGGGCGTCCTGGAAGATCATCGCCATCTTGTTGCCGCGCAGCCGCTCCAGCTCCCGCTCCGACGCGGCCAGCAGATCCTGCCCGTCGAGGAGGATCTCGCCCTCGATCTCGGTGTGGTCGGGGTGGTGCAGGCCGAGGATGGTCAGGTTGGTGACGGACTTGCCGGAACCGGACTCGCCGACGATGCCGAGCGTCTTGCCCTTCTCGACGTCGAAGGACAGCCCGTCGACGGCCTTGACCATGCCGTCTTCGGTGGAGAAGTGCACGCGCAGATCGCGTACGGAGAGGAAGGGGGTGCTCACTGGATCTCTCCCTAGGCGAGGCGGACGCGTGGGTCGATGAGGGCGTAGACGGCGTCGACGATGATGTTGAAGACGACGATCGCCGCTGCCGCGATCAGGACCACGCCGAGGATCAGCGGGAGGTCGTTGTCGGATACGGCCTTGACCGAGAGGGCGCCGATGCCGTGCAGACCGAAGGTCTTCTCGGTGATGATCGCGCCGCCCAGGAGGAGGCCGATGTCGAGACCGAAGATGGTGACGATCGGGCCCATGGCGCCGCGCCAGGCGAATCTGAAGAACACCGTCCGGCGGGAGAGACCCTTGGCACGCGCGGTGCGTACATAGTCCTCGCTCAGCGTCTCGACGAGCTGGGAGCGTGCCATGCGGGTGTAGTTGGCGGTGAAGATCAGCGCCAGCACCAGCCAGGGCAGCAGCAGCCCGGAGAACCAGCCGGCCGGGTCCTCGGTGAGGGGGACCTCCTTGGGACGGCTCAGGATGTGCCACTGGTCCGCGAGGTAGTACATGGCTATCACACCGACGATGTAGATCTGCATCGAGGAGAAGATCAGCGACGCCGAGGAAGCGATCTTGTCCAGCGCCTTGCCCTGCTTGACCGCGGCGAGCATGCCGGTGCCCACACCGAAGACCACGAAGACGACCGCGCTGCCGACGGAGAGGGCGAGCGTCGTGGGGAGGCGGTCCAGGATGGTGCCGACGACCGGCTCACGGTTGTGGAAGGAGTAGCCCAGGCACGGGGCCGGGCAGTGTCCGAAGGAGGTGTAGTCCCGGCCGACGAACACGCCCTGGAGCCAGTGCCAGTACTGCACGGGCAGCGGATCGGCGATGCCGAGGTTGCGCCTTACCAGTGCCAGCGTCTCGGGTGTGCACACCTTGCCGCAGGCCACACGAGCTGGGTCGCGGGGCGCGACGTAGAAGAGGACGAAAGTGATGACACTGATGATCAGCAGGATGACCAGTGCGCCGATTGCCCGGCGGATGAGGAAGCGGAACATGGCGATGGATTTCCCTGGCAGACGCCGACGAGGGGGAGTGGAGCGGGCGGGGCGCCGCAGGGGCGCCCCGCCTCGGGAGTGTCGGCGTCAGGCCTTCACGAACAGCTTGTAGAAGATGGCAGAGGAGTACTGCGGGTGGAACATCGCGCCGCCGACCTTCTCGCCGTAGAGGTAGAAGCGGCGCTGGAACGTCTCGGGGATGATCGGCGCCTCCTCCGTCATGATCCGCTTGTCCAGGGCGGCCCACGCCTTGCCGGCCTCGTTCGGGTCGGCGATGACGACGTTCTTCTTGATCGCCTCGTTGACCCAGTCGACGTTCAGCTGCGAGATGTTGTTGGCGCCGTTGGCGATGGTGCCGCCGTCGAACAGCGGCTGCATCAGCGTGTAGCCGGTCGGCCAGTCCGGGGACCAGCCGAACCACATCACGTCGAACTGGTTGTCGATCTGCTGGATCTGGTCGTAGTAGCTGGTGGAGTCCAGCGGCTTCATGACCGGGGTGAAGCCGGCCGCCTTGAGGGCGTTCTCGATGACGACCTTGGTCTTGTTGTAGATGTTGCTGGTGGGGAAGGCGTAGACGACCTTCTGGCCCTCCTTGCCGGCTTCCTTCAGCAGCTTCTTCGCCGCCTCCGGGTCGCCCTGCGGCTTCTTCAGCTTGCCGTAGACGTCGTCCTTGGCGTAGCCGACGATGTCGGGGCTGAGGATGGACGTCGCGAAGTCACCGGCCGAGGGGCCACCGTAGATCTTGCGGATCTGCTCCAGCGGCCAGGCGTGGATGATGGCCTGACGGACCTTCAGGTCGGTGATCCGCTTGGTGTTGATCGCGTAGTAGTAGATGCCGGTCAGCAGGCCGTTGAAGGTGCGCTTCTTCAGCTCGGGGTCAGTGAGGACCTTCTGGATGCGCTCGGCCGGGACACCGCTGTACGCCATGACCGCGTACTTGTCGTCGCCGTCGTCGGCGATCATACGGTCGGCGGCCTGCAGGGCCTCGGGGCCGAACTCGTAGACGAAGCTGTCCGGGTACGCGTTGCGGATCGAGTCCAGGTTGGGGTCCCAGTGCGGGTTGCGGACCAGCGTCATCGACTTGTCGATGGAGTGCGCCTTGATCCGGTACGGACCGCAGCTCATCGGGTCCTTGTCGTACCTCTCCTTGGTGTCGCCCTTGACCGGGACGGCGCCGTAGGAGGTCATCGCCAGGGTGAAGTTGAGGTCCGGGCGGGCCTCGGCCAGCTTGAAGGTGATCGTCTTGGCCTTGTCATCGGTCACGACCGAGTCGAGGTGCTTGCCGCCGAACGGGCCCTTGTACTTCGAGCGGAAGTCGGCCGTGCCGGTCAGCGCGGTCTGGGTGTAGCCCGCACCCTCGGTGGTGAAGCTGGCGAAACCGCGCTCGATGCCGTGGCGCACGTCCGCGATGGTGAGTTCCTTGCCGTCCTCCCACTTCAGACCGTCCTTCAGCGTGAAGGTCCAGGTCTTGCCGCCGTCGGACATGGTGCCCGCGTCGGTGGCGAGGTCGCCGACCAGCTTCATCGTGCCGTCCGCCGCGATCTTGTAACCGGTGAGGCAGCGGATGAAGAGGTCACCGACCGCGGAGTTCCACGAGAAGTAGATGCGCTGCGGGTCCAGGTGCGAGAAGTCGTCCGGGGCGATGCCGCGGATCGTGCCGCCCTTCTTCGCGCCCGGGACCTCGGCGGCCGGACCGGTGGAGTCGGCCTTCGTGCCGACGACGACCGAGCCGGTGTACTTGTCGGCACCGCCGTGTCCGGCGCTGCCGCCCTTCTTGGCCGAGCTGCCGCTGCTGCACGCGGAGAGGACCATCGAACCGCCGGCTGCGACCGACGTGGCGATGACGAAGTTTCTGCGGGAAAGGGACATGGTTTCCTGCTCTGGTCGATGGAGAGAAACATTCGATCCGGTGGGCCCCGTCGCCCGGCCGGAGGAAGTGCGGTTCAGCGCTTGGTCTTCGGGTCCAGTGCGTCACGCACCGAGTCGCCCAGCAGGTTGAAGGCGATGACGAAGATCACCATCGAGAGGCCGGGGAAGAGCATGAACGTGATGTCGCTCTGATAGACGTCCGATCCGCGCTGGATCATCACGCCCCAGTCGGGAGTCGGGTCGCTGAGACCGACACCGAGGAAGGCGAGGCCGGCCTCCGCGGTCACATACGCGGGCAGCGCGAGCGTGGCCTGGATGAGGATCGGCGTCCAGAGGTTGGGCAGCAGTTCCTTGAAGATGATCCGCGCCGGGGAGGCGCCGGTCACCCTCGCCGCCTCGACGAACTCGCGCTCGCGCAGGGCGAGTACCTCGCCGCGCAGCAGACGAGCGATGGACGCCCAGCCGAAGGCCGTCATGACCGAGATGAGGCTGACGACGGTCAGCCAGACCGGGGTGTTCTCCTCCGGGGAGACCAGGATCGAGAGCAGTACCGGCCAGAAAGCGATGAAGAAGAGCGTGGAGGGGAAGGCCAGCAGGATGTCGATGACCCGGCCCACGAGGTAATCGGTCTTGCCGCCCAGGTAGCCCGCGGTGATGCCGATGGCGATGCCGATCACCGTCACCAGCAAGGTGGTTGCCGCGGCGATGAACAGGGAGTTGCGGATGCCGTAGAGCAGGAAGGTGAAGACGTCCCGGCCGAGCCCGGGCTCGATGCCGAACCAGAAGTCGCCGCTGATACCGCCGTTGGGCAGCATCGGCGAACCGAAGTCGTCCAGCAGGCTGGGATCGTTCGACCCGTACGTCGTGTACGGGTCCTTGCCGTACAGCTTCGCGATCAGCGGCGCGCAGATGGCGATCACGAAGAAGAAAATGACCACATAGGCCGAAATCACGCCCGTACGGTCGCGCTTGAAGCGCAGCCAGGCCATCTTGCCCGGCGAGCGGCCGTCACCGCCCTTGACCGCGGACGGGCCGGATATGGACTGCGGCATCGCGTCCTCCACCTCAACGGGGGTGGCGGCTTGCGGCGTTGGAATCGTCATGGTGCTCCTGGCCCGGAGGGTCGAAGGACTCCGCAGGGCAACACCTACGGGCTACCCGGACTTTTTCAACGCAATTCATGCAGGGTCAATGAATGTCCGACGCCCTTGGCGTGCTCTTTGGAAATTTGACCAATGCATGACCTTCTCAAGGGCGTGGCTTTGCTTCCGTTTGGCTTTTTCGAAGACGTGTTCGCGACTTAATGGGTGAAGTCCGGCAATGAGTCCGATATACGGGCGCCGGTGTCTCGGAATACGTACATCCGATCGGGTCGGCTCGCGGTCGATGCGTATTCGATGCGCGGCCGTTATCGCTCCGGTGCCTCTCGGGTCCGTGCCCGGAGCTTCTCCGGTCGCGAAGTGCCACTCGAATCGGCTCCGGCGCGCCCGAATGGGTGGAGTAAATATGCGTTATGTCCCTTGCGCGGTGATATTTGACCCTAAGTGAGACGGAGCACTACGAGGAGGCACTCCATGCGCGGAGCCACACAGGCCAAGTGGGCCGCATGTGCGGTGGTCGTCGCCCTGGCGGCGACGGCATGTGGCGGCGGGGGCAGCAGCGGTGGCGGCGGTGGAGCGAACGGAATCGTGAGCTCTTCCTGGGGTGACCCGCAGAACCCGCTCGAACCCGCGAACACCAACGAGGTGCAGGGCGGCAAGGTCCTCGACATGATCTTCCGGGGGCTCAAGAGGTACGACCCGAAGACCGGCGCGGCCACCAACATGCTCGCCGAGAAGATCGAGTCCAAGGACAACCAGAACTTCACGGTCACCGTGAAGGACGGCTGGACCTTCAGCAACGGCGAGAAGATCACCGCGAAGTCGTTCGTGGACGCCTGGAACTACGGGGCCCAGCTGAAGAACAATCAGAAGAACGCCTACTTCTTCGGCTACATCGACGGCTACAGCAAGGTCCACCCCGATACCGGCAGCGCCAGGGCCGCCACGCTCTCCGGCCTCAAGGTCGTCGACGACAAGACGTTCACGGTCAAGCTGTCGCAGAAGTTCTCCCTCTGGCCGGACACCCTCGGCTACCCGGCCTTCGCCCCGCTGCCCAAGGCCTTCTTCACCGACCACGCCGCCTGGGTGTCCAAGCCGATCGGCAACGGACCGTACACCGTCGACAAGTACACCAAGGGCTCGTCGATGAACCTGCGCAAGTGGGACAAGTACCCCGGGGACGACAAGGCGCAGAACGGCGGCATCGACCTCAAGGTCTACACCGACAACAACACCGCCTACACGGACCTGACGGCCGGCAACCTCGACCTCGTCGACGACGTGCCCGCCTCGCAGCTGAAGAACGTCAAGGCGGACCTCGGCGACCGGTACATCAACACCCCGGCCGGCATCATCCAGACCCTCGCCTTCCCCTTCTACGACAAGAAGTGGGACACCCCCGGCGGCGTCAAGGTCCGCCAGGGCCTGTCGATGGCGATCAACCGTCAGCAGATCACCGATCAGATCTTCCAGAAGACCCGCACTCCCGCCTCCGACTGGACCTCCCCGGTCCTCGGCGCGGCGGGCGGCTTCAAGAAGGGGCTGTGCGGCGCGCCCTGCGAGTACAACGCGGCGAACGCCAAGAAGCTGATCCAGGAGGGCGGCGGCATCCCCGGCGGCCAGCTCAAGATCTCGTACAACGGCGACACCGGCTCCCACAAGGAGTGGGTCGACGCCGTCTGCAACAGCATCAACAAGGCGATGGGCAACAACAAGGCGTGCGTCGGCGCCCCGGTCGGCACCTTCGCCGACTTCCGCAGCCAGGTCTCGCAGCAGAAGCTGACCGGCGCCTGGCGGGCCGGCTGGCAGATGGACTACCCGCTCATCCAGAACTTCCTCCAGCCCGTGTACTACACCGACGCCTCGTCCAACGACGGCAAGTGGAGCAACAAGGAGTTCGACGGGCTCGTCGACAAGGCCAACGCCGAGTCCGACAAGGCCAAGGCCGTCTCGACCTTCCAGGACGCGGAGAAGGTCCTGGTCGCGCAGATGCCCGTCATCCCGCTCTGGTACCAGAACGGCAGCGCCGGCTACTCGGACCGGATCACCGACGTGTCGCTGAACCAGTTCAGCGTCCCGGTGTACGAGCAGATCAAGGTCAAGTGACTCACTGAGGCCGGGTGGCCGGTGCGTTCCCGGCACCGGCCACCCGGCTTCCCCGTCCCCCCGACGCGTCACTCCTCAGCCCCGAGCCTCTGACCCCCGCGACCCCCGGAGCCCTTCATGGGACGTTATGTGATCCGGCGGCTGCTGCAGATGATCCCGGTCTTCTTCGGCACCACGCTGTTGATCTTCCTCATGGTGAATGTGATGGGCGACCCCATCGCGGGTCTCTGCGGCGAACGCCAGTGCGACCCGGCGACCGCAGCCCAACTCCGCTCGGAATTCGGCCTCGACAAGCCCGTCTGGCAGCAATACCTCACCTACATGGGCAATGTCTTCACCGGCGATTTCGGCACCGCGTTCAACGGGCAGAAGGTCACCGAGCTGATGGCCACCGCCTTCCCCATCACGATCCGGCTCACCGTCGTCGCGATCGTCTTCGAGGTCGTCATCGGCATCAGCCTCGGTGTCGTCACCGGTCTGCGCCGCGGCCGCCCCGTCGACACCACCGTGCTCATCCTGACCCTGGTCGTCATCTCCATCCCGACCTTCGTCACCGGCCTGCTGCTCCAGCTCCTCCTCGGAGTCGAGTGGGGCCTCATCAAACCCTCCGTCTCACCGGAGGCCCCCTTCAACGAGCTGCTGGTACCCGGGCTCGTCCTCGCCTCGGTCTCCCTGGCGTACGTCACCCGGCTCACCCGGACCTCGATCGCCGAGAACGCCCGTGCCGACTACGTCCGCACCGCCGTCGCCAAGGGCCTGCCCAGGCGCCGTGTCGTCATCCGGCACCTGCTGCGCAACTCGCTGATCCCGGTCGTCACCTTCATCGGTACGGACGTGGGCGCCCTGATGGGCGGGGCGATCGTCACGGAGCGGATCTTCAACATCCACGGCGTCGGCTACCAGCTCTACCAGGGCATCCTGCGCCAGAACTCCCAGACCGTCGTCGGCTTCGTCACCATCCTCGTCCTCGTCTTCCTGGCGGCGAACCTGATCGTCGACCTGCTGTACGCCGTTCTCGACCCGAGGATCCGCTATGCCTGAGCAGACACCGGACGAGGCGATCTCGTCGGCCGGAGCAGGAGGCGTGATGGATCTCGCCCTGGAGGAGGGCACGACCCTCGAAAGGACACCGGGCGGCCCCGAGGGCACCGGCCCCGCCGAGAAGCCGCGCAGTCTGTGGTCCGATGCCTGGCGGGACCTGCGCCGCAACCCGGTCTTCATCATCTCCGCCCTGATCATCCTCTTCCTGGTGATCATCTCGATCTGGCCGTCGCTGATCGCCGACCAGGACCCCCTCGACTGCAACCTGGGCAAGGCCCAGGAGGGCTCCCAGCCCGGACACCCCTTCGGCTTCGACGGACAGGGCTGCGACGTCTACACCCGTACCGTCTACGGAGCCAGGAACTCGGTCACCGTCGGCGTCTGCGCCACCCTCGGCGTCACCCTGCTCGGAGGTGTGCTCGGCGGACTCGCCGGGTTCTTCGGCGGCTTGTCGGACTCGATCCTCTCCCGCGTCACCGACGTCTTCTTCGGCATCCCGGTGGTCCTCGGCGGCCTGGTCTTCCTCTCCGTGGTCACCAGCTCCACCGTCTGGCCGGTGATCGGCTTCATCGTGCTGCTGGGCTGGCCGCAGATCGCCCGCATCGCCCGCGGCTCCGTGATCACCGCCAAACAGAACGACTACGTACAGGCGGCACGGGCGCTCGGCGCCTCCAACTCGCGGATGATGCTGCGCCACATCACCCCGAACGCCATCGCGCCGGTGATCGTCGTCGCGACCATCGCCCTCGGTACGTACATCTCGCTGGAGGCGACGCTCTCCTTCCTCGGCGTCGGTCTGAAACCGCCGGCCGTCTCCTGGGGCATCGACATCTCCGCCGCGTCCCAGTACATCCGCAACGCCCCGCACATGCTGCTCTGGCCCGCCGGAGCCCTGGCGGTCACCGTGCTCGCCTTCATCATGCTCGGCGACGCGGTGCGCGACGCCCTCGACCCCAAGCTGCGCTGAGGAGCCCGCTGCCATGTTGCTCGAAGTGCGCGATCTGCACGTGGAGTTCCACACCCGCGACGGCATCGCCAAGGCCGTCAACGGGGTCGACTACTCGGTGGCCGAGGGCGAGACGCTGGCCGTCCTCGGCGAGTCCGGCTCCGGCAAGTCCGTCACCGCCCAGGCCATCATGGGCATCCTCGACATGCCCCCGGGAAAGATCAGCGGCGGCGAGATCCTCTTCAAGGACCGCGATCTGCTGAAGATGAAGAAGGACGAACGCCGGAAGATCCGCGGCCAGGAGATGGCCATGATCTTCCAGGACGCGCTCTCCTCCCTCAACCCCGTGCTCAGCGTCGGGGAGCAGCTCGGCGAGATGTTCGTCGTGCACCGGGGGATGTCCCACAAGGAAGCGAAGCTGAAGGCCGTCGAGTTGATGGACCGGGTCCGCATTCCGGCGGCGAAGGAACGCGTCGGGAACTACCCGCACCAGTTCTCCGGCGGCATGCGCCAGCGCATCATGATCGCCATGGCGATGGCGCTGGAGCCTTCGCTGATCATCGCGGACGAACCCACCACCGCCCTCGACGTGACCGTCCAGGCCCAGGTGATGGACCTGCTCGCCGAGCTCCAGCGCGAGCTGAACATGGGCCTGATCCTGATCACCCACGACCTGGGCGTGGTCGCGGACGTCGCCGACAAGATCGCCGTGATGTACGCGGGCCGGATCGTCGAATCCGCCCCGGTCCACGAGATCTACCGGGCGCCCGCCCACCCGTACACCAAGGGCCTGCTCCGGTCGATCCCGCGCCTGGACCAGAAGGGCCGGGAGCTGTACGCGATCAAGGGCCTGCCGCCCAACCTGCTGCACATCCCGCCCGGCTGCGCCTTCAACCCGCGCTGCCCGATGGCCCAGGAGATCTGCCGGGGCGAGGTGCCGCCGCTGTTCGAGGTGGCCGAGCACCGCGAGAGCGCCTGCTACTTCTGGAAGGAGACGCTCGATGCACGCTGACCACTCGGGGCGCAAGGAAGCGCGCGAAGAGGGCGAGAAGGCCCGCGTGCTGCTCGCCAAGTCACGGGCCGGGTCCGCCGCGGCGGGCGGCGAGCCGATCCTGGAGGTCCGCGACCTGGTCAAGTACTACCCGCTGACCCAGGGCATCCTGGTCAAGAAGCAGATCGGTGCGGTCAAGGCGGTCGACGGGGTCTCCTTCGACCTGGCGGCGGGCGAGACGCTCGGCATCGTGGGGGAGTCCGGCTGCGGCAAGTCGACCGTGGCGAGGATGCTGGTGCACCTGGAACAGCCGACGGCCGGCTCGATCAAGTACAAGGGCGAGGACATCACCAAGCTGTCGGGGCGCGCCCTGAAGGCCGTGCGCCGCAACATCCAGATGGTGTTCCAGGACCCCTACACCTCGCTCAACCCGCGCATGACCGTCGGCGACATCATCGGGGAGCCGTACGAGATCCATCCCGAGGTGGCCCCGAAGGGCGAGCGGCGCCGGAAGGTCCAGGACCTGCTGGACGTGGTCGGGCTCAACCCGGAGTACATCAACCGCTATCCGCACCAGTTCTCCGGCGGCCAGCGCCAGCGCATCGGCATCGCCCGCGGTCTCGCCCTGAACCCCGAGATCATCGTCGCCGACGAACCCGTCTCCGCCCTCGACGTCTCCGTGCAGGCGCAGGTCGTCAACCTGCTGGACCGGCTCCAGGCGGAGTTCGGGCTGAGTTACGTCTTCATCGCGCACGACCTGTCGATCGTCCGGCACATCTCCGACCGGGTCGGGGTGATGTATCTGGGCCGGATCGTCGAGATCGGCTCCGACGAACAGATCTACGACCACCCCACGCATCCGTATACCCAGGCGCTGCTGTCCGCCGTCCCGGTGCCGGACCCGACGGCCCGCGAGCACCGGGAGCGGATCATCCTGCACGGCGACGTCCCGTCGCCCGCCAACCCGCCCTCGGGCTGCCGCTTCCGCACCCGGTGCTGGAAGGCGCAGGAGCGGTGCGAACTGGAGGTGCCGCTGCTGGCGGTTCCGGCCGTCTTCCGGCTGACCGATTCGCCGGCCGGGCACGACTCGGCCTGCCACTTCGCGGAGGAGAAGCAGGTGGTGCCGCCGGAGGGGCTGCTGGAGGCTCAGGGGGAGCAGAGGGAGCAGGGGGAGTCGGCGGGCGAGGACGGATCCTCGGAATCCTCCGACGGCGAGGACGGGGCCGCGCCGTCCGGGAGCACCCGGGCCGGGTGACCACGGGCACGTTAACGCGTGGGCAACCCGGCCGTCTCATGCCCGATATACGAACCGGTCAGCATGGTCGGCGTACGGCCGTGCGGGTGCCGTGTACCGGCCGGGAGGCCGCCAAGTCCTCCCGGCCGGTTGCCCGTTCGAACACCACGCCGGTGAACCCCTTGTCCGGTCGACAGGCACGGTGGAGTATCGCTCGGGTGATACTCACTCGGGGGGCAAGGGTCACCGGTGCCGTTCTCTGCGCCGTGCTCGCGCTGATCGTCGCGGGCTGGCTCGTACGGGACGTCAGGGCGGCCGACGACATCGGGCTGTTGTGGCGCTACTGGGCCGGCTACTACGATCCACGGCTCCCTCTGCTGCCCACCACCTCGGCGTACGACGTGGTGCTGCTCGTGGTGTATCTCTCCGCCGCCGTCGCGTCCCTGCGGTCCTCGGTGGCCGCCACCGCACTGGTCGCGACCGGAGTGGTCACGATCGTCCTGCGGCTTCCCGGGCTCTGGAACATAGGCGAGTCCCGGACGAACGCCCGGTTCACCGACGATCTCCGCACCCGTGCCCTGCTCTGCGCCTTCGTGGCGCTCGCGGCGGGCATCGCGATGATCATCACCGCGGGGGCCGGCCGCAGGGCGGCGCGTGACTTCTCCGAACGCCTCCCGGCCCGGCCGGGGCAGGGCGCGGGCGTGATCGCCTTTCTGTGCCTCGGTGCGGCGGGAGCGATCGTGATCGCCTGGGAGATCCGTCAGGCGACGCAGATCTCCGCCATCTACCCCGACTGGTTCGTGGGCGGGGACCGGGTCGTGCAGGGGCTGATCGACCCGCCGCCCGGCTGGTTCTCGGCGGTCCTGGCGCTGCTCTGTCTGTTCGCGGCGGTGAGCGCGCTCGTCCGCGCCGTGCACGCGCGGCCGTTCGGCCTGATCGCCGCGGCCCTGCTGCTGTTCGGCGGGGTGCTGGGAGTGGCCCGCACCGTGCACTACGAGTTGCTGGACCGCTTCGGCGATCTGCCCGTCGAAAGCCAACTCATCGTGGTGACGGGGTTCTTCGAGGTGCTCGCCGGTGCCGTGGTGCTGCTGGCACTGGCCCTGCCGGGCCCGGACGAACCCCCCGCCATGCCCAACCAGGGCTATGGGCAGGGGTACGGCTATCCGCAGCCCGGCGTCTACGGGCCGCCGCCCCCGTCCCAGCCGCCGCCCGGCTGGTGACGGGAGGCCCGCCGGACAGGCCCCGGGGCCTGTCCGGCGGATCGGGGTCCAACTAGGGTCTGTTGCGAAAGTGGATCCTGGTTATAGATGATCACGCCTTGTGGGACGTGGTGACCTGACGAATGGCCAGTGGGCCCGGCTGGAGCCGTTGTTGCCGCGGGGTATCAAGCCGGGCCGTCCGCCAGTGTGGACGCGGCGGCGGTTGATAGACGGCATACGGTGGCGGACCCGGACCGGTGCCCCCTGGCGTGACATGCCTGAGCGGTACGGTCCGTGGGACCGGGTCTACGACCTGTTCAGACGATGGCAGCGCGACGGCACCTGGGCCAGGGTCGTCAGTCAGCTCCAGGCTCAGGCCGACGCGAAAGGCCTGATCATCTGGGACGTGAGCGTCGACTCCACCGTCTGCCGGGCCCATCAGCACGCCGCCGGGGCGTCGAAAAAGGGGGGGCCTGCAGAAGGAACCGCCCAGCGGCAACGCCGCCGAGCCAGCCGACCACGGGCTCGGACGCTCTCGAGGCGGGCTGAGCACAAAGATCCACCTCGCCGTCGAGCAGGGACAGAAGCCGCTGTCAGTGCTGATCACGGCCGGCCATCGGGGTGATTCCCCACAGTTCGAGCCGGTGCTGGAGGCGATCCGGGTGCCTCGCCTTGGCCGGGGCAGGCCCCGCAGGCGGCCGGACCGGGTGCGGGCCGACAAGGCGTACGACTCCCGCCGCAACCGTGCCTACCTGCGCAGGCGCGGCATCAAGGCCGCCATTCCGGTCCCCGCGGACCGGGTCCGCAACCGCCAGAAGCTCGGCTCCCGGGGCGGTCGGCCACCGAAGTTCGACAAGGCCGACTACCGTGAGCGGCATGCCGTCGAGTGCGGGATTAATCGCCTCAAACGCCACCGGGCTGTGGCCACGAGGTATGACGAACTTGCCGTTCGTTACGAGGCGACCGTGTTGGTCGCAGTAAGACCCTGGTGCTGTGACCGCATAGGTTCGCCGGGTTGGTCGTCGTGGCGGTCGGATGTGCGGTGACGTCCGATCCGACCGCTGGAGGAGCGGTGGCCGAGCCTGTCCGTGTGCGCAGACTGACCGACCAGGAGGGGCAGCGGCTGCAGCAGATCGTGCGCCGGGGCAGCACCAACTCGGTGCGCTATCGGCGCGCGATGATGCTGCTGGCCTCGGCCGGCGGGAATCGGGTGCCGGTGATCGCCCAGCTGGTGGCGGCCGACGAGGACACCGTGCGCGATGTGATCCACCGGTTCAACGAGATCGGCCTGGCCTGCCTGGACCCTCGGTGGGCGGGAGGCCGTCCCCGCCTGCTCAGCGATGACGACGAGGACTTCGTCGTCCAGACGGCCACCACCCGCCCCACCAAGCTCGGCCAGCCTTTCACTCGCTGGTCGCTACGCAAACTCGTCGCCTACCTGCGCACAGTCCACGGCCGAGTGATCCGTATCGGCCGCGAGGCGTTACGCGGCCTGCTCGCCCGCCGTGGAGTCACCTTCCAGCGCACCAAGACCTGGAAGGAATCCACCGACCCCGACCGCGAGGCGAAGCTGGACCGGATCGAGCACGTCCTGGACCGTTTCCCCGACCGGGTCTTCGCGTTCGACGAGTTCGGTCCACTCGGGATCCGGCCCACCGCAGGCTCGGGCTGGGCCGAACGGAAACACTCCGACCGGGTGCCGGCCACCTACCACCGCACCCATGGAGTCCGGTACTTCCACGGCTGCTACTCGGTCGGCGACGACATGTTGTGGGGCGTCAACCGCCGCAAAAAAGGTGCCGCGAACACGCTGGCCGCGCTCAAGTCGATCCGCGCCGCCCGGCCCGACGGCGCCCCCATCTACGTGATCCTGGACAACCTGTCCGCCCACAAAGGCACCGACATCCGCCGCTGGGCTACAAAGCACAAGGTCGAGCTGTGCTTCACCCCGACCTTCGCCTCTTGGGCCAACCCCATCGAGGCCCACTTCGGACCGCTGAGGCAGTTCACCATCGCCAACTCCAACCACCCCAACCACCCCAACCACCCCGTGCAGACACGAGCCCTGCACGCCTATCTACGCTGGCGCAACGCCAACGCCCGCCACCGCGACGTCCTGGCCGCCGAACGCAAGGAACGCGCCCGCATCCGAAGCGAGAAGGGCATCCGTTGGGGCGGACGCCCCCTCAACACCGCAGCCTGACCAACCGCGAACTTACACAGCCACAGCGCATCATCGGTCCGCTCGTGGCCAAGCGCGGACGACCGAAGCGTTGTGAAGATGATCTCGGCTGGGCAGACCCGGAGCCCCGAACGGGGCCGGTTCAGGAGAAGGACGGCGCCAGAGGAGAATGGCTCAGGAGGCGGACGGCTCGATCTCCCCCGCGAAGACGATGACCTGGTCGATGAGGCTCCGCCGCAGATGGACGACGTCCGTTCCCGCCAGGCGGGGGCCTCCATCCGGCGTCGTGAAGACCCACTGGTACCGGGCCCACTCGTCCGGCATGTCCACCGCCGAACAGCGCACCATCGTGCCGGTCCCCGCGGGGTGGCGCCGGATGTCCAGCACGAACCGCTCGACCGCCTCGATCCCCTCACTGCGGCCCAACGGTCCCCAGAAGACCACGTCCGAGGTTAGGGCCTGGGAGAGCAGCGCAGTCACATAGCTGTCGTCCGAGGCGTTGAACGCGGAGATGAACGTGTCGATCGCGGACCGCGCGGTCTCTTCTTGCATACACCAGTAATACCAGTCGCCTCGCGGACCGCGCTCGTCCCGTGAGCCGTCTCCCGACCACGGTGAACCATCCCGGTCACAGCACTAGCCGTGGTATCCAAGCGCGAGGACCCTTCGCTACCACGGCTATCGACTCTCCCCATCGGCTTCCCGACAGGCCAACACCCCGTTGACTACCTGCCGTGATCCCGCCACGGCTGTCCACGTCCCAACTCTCGCCGCTACGATCGCGGGACAACGCAAACCGGTTGTATGAGCGTATTGAATCGGGGGCGGTCATGGAGGATTTAGGCACAGGCGACCTGCGGCGGATCGGCTCCTACATGCTGCGAGCGCGGCTGGGTCAGGGCGGGATGGGCCGGGTCGGGGCCCGCCCGAGCAGTGGCCGAACGGAACCCCCTGGCCCACTCCCGTGACCCTGCTCCTACCCCGTCACCGCCTCCCCGGCTGGGGTCCGCAGCGGGTCGGGGAGGTTTCCCCGACCCCTGAGGAGCTAACTCTTCGATACACCCGTGTGCGGGAGACCGAGCGCGATCTGGATCCGTCGGCTGCGGCGCGGCTGATGGAACAGCTGGCGGTTGACCAGGCTCGGGTCCTCGGCCCGGACCATCCTGACACCGTTCGGAGCCGCCACATGCGTGCGTTCTACCTCGACATCGCCGGGGAGTCCGCGGAGGCGGCGCGGCTGATGGCCGGGGTGGTCGCGGACCGGACGCGGATCCTCGGTCCCGACCACGAAGAGACTCTTCGAAGTGGACAACTGCACGCGCTCTTTCTCGGCAAGGGCGGCGATTATGCGGAGGCGGCGCGGTTGTTGGCGCAGAATGCCCTGGATCGGGCGCGGGTTCTCGGCCCCGACCACAGGTCCACCCTCTGGAGCCGGCACCTGCACGCGGAATTCGTCTACGACACTGGGGACCACGCAGAGGCTGCGCGGTTGATGGCCGGATGGGCCCGGCAGACGGTGGAGTCGACGCTCACGTCCCAGATGATCAGGCCTTTCGCGTCGGCCTGAGCCTGGAGCCGACTGACGACCCTGGCCCAGGTGCCGTCGCGCTGCCATCGTCTGAACAGGTCGTAGACCCGGTCCCACGGACCGTACCGCTCAGGCATGTCACGCCAGGGGGCACCGGTCCGGGTCCGCCACCGTATGCCGCCCACCAACTGCCGCCGCGTCCACACTGGCGGACGGCCCGGCTTGATACCCCGCGGCAACAACGGCTCCAGCCGGGCCCACTGGCCATTCGTCAGGTCACCACGTCCCACAAGGCGTGATCATCTATAACCAGGATCCACTCTCGCAACAGACCCTAGCCGACCAGCCCCAGCGACCGCTTCAGGAAGTCGACCTGAAGCAGCAGCAGATTCTCCGCCACCTGCTCCTGCGGCGTCATGTGCGTCACCCCGCTGAGCGGCAGCACCTCGTGCGGGCGTCCGGCCGAGAGCAGCGCCGAGGACAGTCGGAGCGAGTGCGCGACCACCACGTTGTCGTCCGCGAGACCGTGGACGATCACCATCGGCCGCACCTGGTCGGCGGCCTCCGAGAGCCCCTCGTCCGTGATCACCGAGTTGTGCGCGTACACCTCGGGCTGCTCCGCCGGGTCACCGAGGTAGCGCTCGGTGTAGTGGGTGTCGTACAGCCGCTGGTCGGTCACCGGGGCGCCGACCACCGCCGCGTGGAAGACGTCGGGCCGGCGCGTCACGGCCAGGGCCGCCAGATATCCGCCGAACGACCAGCCGCGGATCGCGACCTTGCCGAGATCCAGCGGGAACCGGTCCGCGAGGGCGTGCAGGGCCTCGATCTGGTCGTCCACCGAGAGCACGAGGTTGTTCTTGACCGCCTTCTCCCAGCCCGGTGTACGCCCCCGCATGCCCCGGCCGTCCGCGACCACGACCGCGAAGCCCTGATTGGCGAACCACTGCGAAATCAGATGCGGATTGTGGGCGGCGACCACCCGGCGGCCATGCGGTCCGCCGTACGGGTCCATCAGTACCGGAAGCGGGCCGTCCGACTCGTTGTATCCCTCGGGGAGCAGCACGGCGCACGGAATTCGCCGTGCGCCCCCCTCGGTGAGGCGCACCCGCGCGGAGAGAACCGGCTCCTCGGCATGGTTCGCCACGGTGGCGATCGGCTTGCCGTCCCGGAGCACCTCGACCCGGGTCCCCGGCCGCTCAGGGGACTGGGTGACCAGCACCGTCACCCCGCCCGCGCGGACCGCCGAGTGCACCCCGACCCCTTCGGACACCCGCTCGACGCCCAGCTCGTTGACCCGGTAGACATGGGCCTCGCCGATCTCCGGTTCCGCCGCCTCCTCACCGGCCGTGGCCGACACCAGGATGTCCGACCCACCGATGTCCAGCACCGCCTGGAGCTGCAACTGCGCCCCGGTCAGCAGCCGGTCGCCGACCGCGAGCACCCGCGCCCCGCCCTCGTCCGCGATCCGCACCAGCCGCCCGTCCGGCGCCCAGGCGGGCACACCAGGGAAGATTTCCAGCCAAACCGGATCCTCGTCGGCATGCACCGTCCGCGTCGAACCGGTCTCCGCGTCCACCGCGAGGAAGAGGTGACTGCGCTGGTCGCGGGACTGCACCAGCAGCAGCGGCGCCCCGTCCGACGACCAGTGCACCTGCGCCAGATAGGGGTGGCGTGCCCGGTCCCAGACCACCTCGGTACGGGTGCCGTCCAGGCCCAGCACGAAGAGCCGCACCTCGGCGTTGGGCGTTCCGGCCGCCGGGTAGGCGACCTCGGCGGGCCTGCGGTCCGGATGTGCGGGATCCGCGATCCACCATCGCTGTACGGGGCTGTTGTCGACCCGGGCGACCAGCAGCCGGTCCGACTCCGGCGACCACCAGAAGCCCCGTGAACGCTGCATCTCCTCGGCCGCGATGAACTCCGCGAGACCGTACGAGACGTCCTCCGCCTCCGGCTCGGCGAGTGCCCGGTCCCCGTCGCCCTCCGCGCCCACGACGCGCAACGCGCCCTTGGACACATATGCGATGTGTCGTCCGTCCGGTGACGGTCGCGGGTCGATCACCGGGCCCGGAACCGGCAGTGCACGGGCCGTGCCGGCCCGCAGTTCGGCGACGTACACCTTCCCGGAGAGCGCGAAGGCAGCCAACTCCGCCGCCCCGTCGACCGCGTAGCCGACGATCCCCGAGGACCCCTCGCGGCTGCGCTCGCGCCGGGCCCGCTCCTGCGCCGACAGCCGCTCCGCCGAACCGCCCAGCAGGGCCGCCGGATCGGCGACCACGCGCTCCTTCGGCGGTCCGTCCTTCGGCAGGTCCAGCACCCACAGCCGGCCGGACCGGTCCGTACCGGAACCCGACCGCAGGAAGATCACCCGCTCCCCGTCGGGTGAAACGGTGAACGCCCTAGGGGCGCCGAGAGTGAATCGCATGGTTCTGGCGTGCTGACGCGGAAAGGAGATCTGCTGCGAAGTCATGTGCCGAACCTAGTCCCCGACCGCCCGGTCGTGCGCCCCTCGTGCTGCTGTGCCCCGATCAATGCGTTGCGACGGATAGTTATGATCCGTAGCGCTCGGTGGGTAAGAACCTGCTGGCTCCATGTGTGCTGCCCGTCCCGACCGTACTGATGGAGGTGAACCGCCGTGGCACTCTCGATTTCGGCGGTGGTGCTGCTGGCGATCGTCGTCTTCCTGCTGATCCGGAAATCCGGACTGAAGGGCGGACATGCGGTGGTCTGCGCACTGCTCGGTTTCTATCTCGCCAGCTCGTCGATCGCGCCGAGCATCTCGAACCTGACCACGAATGTGGCCGGCATGATCGGAAGCCTCAAGTTCTGAGGCCCGGCTCGTCGGCGGCAGGTGCGCGGGCGGTGATCGGTGCGCCCGGCTCGTAGGGTGGTCCCCATGACGGACCATCCCGCCCGGCGTCTCCTCCTGGTGCACGCGCACCCCGACGACGAGTCGATCAACAACGGCGCCACCATGGCCAAGTACGCGGCCGAGGGTGCCCAGGTCACCCTGGTGACCTGCACGCTCGGTGAGGAGGGTGAGATCATCCCGCCCTCCCTCGCCCATCTCGCGGCCGACCGGGACGACACCCTGGGCCCGTACCGCCGGGGCGAACTCGACGCGGCGATGAAGGAGCTGGGCGTCACCGACCACCGGCTCCTCGGCGGCCCCGGCCGCTTCCGCGACTCCGGAATGATGGGCGCCGAGCAGAACCACCGCCCCGGCGCCTTCTGGGCCGCCGACGTGGACGACGCCGCCGGGCATCTGGTGGAGGTCATCCGGACGGTGCGCCCGCAGGTCCTGGTCACCTACGACCCCGGCGGCGGCTACGGACACCCCGACCACATCCAGGCGCACCGCGTCGCGATGCGCGCCGCGGACCTCGCCGCCGATCCCGCGTACCGCGCCGGATCCGGCGCCCCGCACACCGTCGCCAAGATCTACTGGAACCGGGTGCCGCGCACGGTCGCCGAGGAGGGCTTCGCCCGACTGAGGGACACGGCGCCGGACGCGTTCCCGGGCATCGCCGCCATCGACGACGTACCGGGCGTGGTCGACGACTCCCGGATCACGGCGCAGATCGACGGTTCGGCCCATGCCGCCGCCAAGAGCGCGGCGATGCGGGCCCACGCCACCCAGATCGTCGTGGACGGCCCCTTCTTCGCCCTCTCCAACGACCTGGGACAGCCCGTCTTCACCACCGAGTGCTACGAGTTGGTGCGCGGCGATTCCGGAGCCCCTCAAGGGGCCCGGGAGGACGACCTGTTCGCGGGTACGGCGGGAGCGGAGCGATGAGCGGCGGCAAGCAGGGCGCACCGCGCCCCTCCAGGGACGTCGCGGCCACCGGCCTCGCCGCGCCCCTCGACCCCGGGCGGATCGCCGCCTATGTGGGCCTCGCCGTACTGGGCGCGCCCGTCGGGATCGCCGGGGCACTCGTCCAAGCCGCCTGGTTCCCCGCCGGATTGCTGCTCGCGCTGGTGGCCGCCGCCGGGCTCTTCTACGGCGGGCGCCTTGTCTTCGGCACTCAGCTGGGCGCGCTGGCACCCGCTGCGGGATGGCTGATTTCGGTCGTCGTTCTGCTGGGCGGACGCCCGGAAGGCGACTATGTCTTCGGCGACGAACTGGGTCTCACTCTCTTCATGCTGGGCGGTATGGCCGTCGCTGTGATCTGTGCCACCATGTCGCGGTCGCCCCAACAGGGCGCCGACAGCGGCCGACCTGGCAAGTAATGTGCCACGTCCGATCCCGTAATGCCCCTTGTCCGTTCGCTGGCCGCACAGCCGTTTCCCCCGGTCGCGGGGTGTCCGTCGGCGGCGGCCAGTATGGTGGTTCGCGCGCCGAGCCGTCCCCTGGCCTGCGGCATGGGGGAAGTACGGGCGGCGGAGCCAATCGGGAGAACCTGCTTTGAGTCGTGAAACTGACAGTTCGTCCTCCGGGCCCCAGGGGCGCGGAGGAGCCGCGTACCCCTCGGGGACGCCGCCGTACGGATCCCGCCAGTATCCGTCGCTGCACCCTTCGCAGGATGCCCCGGAGCCTGCGGACCCGCCTCAGTCCGAGGAGCCGAGGACCGAGACGACGCTGACGACGCGCATCCGGATCAACATTCCGGGCTCGCGTCCCATCCCGCCCGTCGTCATGCGTACGCCCGTGGGCGACACCGACAGCGCCGACGTCGAGCGCACCGGCAGCTTCCCGCGCCCCGGCTCGCCCGCGGCGGACGGTGCGCCGGCCGCGTCCGACACCGCGTCGGCCGCCGAGGCCCGGACCGATTCCGCCGCCGCGGAACCGGCCGCCGAGAAGCCGGCCAGAGAGAAGAGCGGCAGCGACTGGTTCGCCCCGCGCAAGCCCCCCATGAACACCTCGGTCGCCGGTGGCGTCACAGCCGGCGGTGCTACGGCCGGCGGCAGCGCGGCCGGTGGCGCCGAAGGGCCCAGGGGTGCCGCGCCCGCACCGCCCCGCGCCGATCTGCCGTACTTCTCGGACGGTCCGCAGCGCACGGGCGACCAGGGCGCACCCCGCCCCGACGACTTCGGCCCCGGCGACCCCGCGTCCGGCGGCCCGCGCCCCACGCCGAACCTCGGAGTACGTACCCCCGGCCCCTCCGGCCCCACCACGGGCCCGGTCACCGGCACATCGTCCCTGACGCCGAACCTCGGCGGACCGGGCGGCGAGGGTTCCGGCCCGATGGGCTCCGGCCCCGGCGTCGGCCCCGGCCCGGTGGGCTCAGGTGGTCCCGCAGGTCCGCAGGGTCCCGGTGCCCCCGGTGGTCAGCCGCCGCGGATGTCCGACGACACGGCGGTGCTGACCCCGCAGTTCGCGGGCCCGGCACCCTCCGGCCCCGGCGGCAACGTCTCCGGTGACACGCTCACCAGCGGCATCCCCGTCGTTCCGCCGGAGCACCGGGCGGCGTCGCCGTTCCCGAGCGCGCCCGCGGGCGGGCGCCCCGATCCGGCGTCCCGTGTCCCGGGCGACCCGATGGGCACCGGACCGGCAGGGCCCGGCGGCCCCGCCGCCGCGTCGCCCGCCCCCGCGCCCCGCCCCGAACCGGCGTCCGCGCCCGCGAAGAAGCAGGGCCGCTCCAAGCTGGTCCTCCTCGGCGTCGGTGTCGTCGGGCTGCTCGGTGTCGCGTACGGCGCCGGGCTGCTGATGAACCACTCCGACGTACCCAAGGGCACCACCGTCCTGGGCGTCGACATCGGCGGCGGCACGAAGGAGGAGGGCGTCGCGAAGCTGGACGCCGCCCTCGGCAAGCGCGCCGTGGCCCCCCTCCAGCTCTCCGTGGACGGCAAGAAGACCCAGCTCGCGCCGGACAAGGCCGGGCTCGGCCTGGACAGCCAGGAGACCGTGCGCTCGGCGGCGGGCAGCGACTACAACCCGGTCTCCGTCATCGGCTCCCTGTTCGGCAGCAAGCGCGCCGTCGACCCGGTGATCCCGGTCGACGAGGAGAAGCTCGGCGTCGCGCTGACCGACCTGGCGGGCGTCTCCGGCTCGGCCAACGACGGCACGATCAAGTTCGAGCCGGGCAAGGCCGTGGTCGTACCCGGGAAGCCGGGCAAGGCGCTGGACGTCAACCAGTCGATGACCTCGGTGCGCGACGCGTACCGCGCCCAGGTGCAGACCGGGCGGACGAAGGTCGTCCAGCTGCCCGTCACCACCCGCGAACCCACCATCGACCAGGCCGAACTGGACCGGGCGATGAAGGACTTCGCGAAGCCCGCGATGTCCGGTCTGGTCACCATCAAGGCGGGTGCCAAGCAGATCCAGTTCGGCCCGGCCAGGTCGCTGCCGCAGATCCTCTCGATGGTGCCGGTCCAGGGCCGGCTGATCGAGCACTACGACAAGAAGGCCATCGAGACCCTCTGCGACGGCGTCTTCGACGGCATCATGATCACCAAGGGTGACGGCAAGAAGCACCAGCTCAACGCGGACGACGTGGCACACGCCATGCAGACCGCGCTGCTCGGGAAGACCGCCACCGAACGGACCGTCGTCATCAACCTCAACGGCAACGGCTGACCGCGGCGAACCGCACCGCACGCCCGCCCCCGACCGGACCCCGGCCGGGGGCGGCGCCGTTTCCGGACACCGCCCCGGCAGCGGAGTCATGCGCACGGCATGACATCTGTCATCCCTTTTCCACGACCCGCGGCCCTGCCGCGCGCACCCCGCTTCCGCCACGCTGGACGCATGACAACGACAGCCACCGAGGCCACCGGGGCGAAGACCGCCGCGGTCCGCTTCGAGCAGGTCAGCAAGGCATACGGAGCGGTACGCGCCGTCGACGGACTCACCCTCGACCTGCACCCCGGCGAGACCGTGGCGCTCCTCGGCCCCAACGGCGCCGGAAAGTCCTCCACCCTGGATCTGCTGCTGGGCCTGCGCACCGCCGACTCCGGCACCGTCCAGGTCTTCGGCACGACTCCGCAGAACGCCATCGCCGCGGGCCGCGTCGGCGCGATGCTCCAGTCCGGCGGCCTGATGGAGGACGTCACGGTCAAGGAGCTGGTCGGCCTCGCCTGCGATCTGCACCCCAGGCCCTACCCGGCGGCGGAGGTGCTCTCCCGCGCCGGTATCGCGCAGATCGCCGACCGGATGGTCAACAAGCTCTCCGGAGGTCAGGAACAGCGCGTCCGCTTCGCGCTCGCCACCGCGGGCGCCAACGACCTGATCGTCCTCGACGAGCCGACCACCGGCATGGACGTCACCGCCCGCCAGGCCTTCTGGGCCACCATGCGCGAGCAGGCCGAGCAGGGCCGTACCGTCCTGTTCGCCACCCACTACCTCGAAGAGGCCGACGCGATCGCCGACCGCGTCCTCGTCCTCCACAAGGGCCGGCTGCTCGCCGACGGCACCGCCGCCGAGATCAAGGCGAAGGCCGGAGCCCGCCGGATCTCCTTCGAGCTGGAGGGTCCGGTCGACGAAGCGGCCCTGCGCGGCCTGCCGTTCCTCGCCGCGCTCGACATCACCGGCAACCGGGTCCGGATCCAGTCGCACGACGCCGACGCGACCGTCCACGCCGTCTACGGACTCGGTCTCTACCCGCGCGAACTCGAAGTCGCGGGACTCGGCCTGGAACAGGCCTTCGTCGCCATCACCGAGGCCGAGGAGGCCAGGACCGCATGCTGAGTTTCTTTTCATGGGCGTTGATCAGGCTCGAAGTGACCCGCACCCTGCGGAACAAGAAGTTCATGTTCTTCTCGGTCATCTATCCGTCGGTGATCTATCTGCTGATCTCCAACACCCAGAACACCTCCGACCGGATCCCGCACACCGATCTCACCTTCCAGGCCTTCTTCATGGTTTCGATGGCCTCCTTCGGCGCGCTGACCGCCGTCCTCATGGGCAACAGCGAACGCATCGCCAAGGAGCGCGAGAAGGGCTGGGTCCGCCAGCTGCGGCTCACCGCACTGCCCAGCCGCGGCTACGTCCTGGCGAAGATCGCCAGCGCGGCGATGGTCACCCTGCCCTGCATCGTGGTGGTCTTCCTGGTCGCCGCCGCCGTCAAGCACGTACGGGTCGAGACCTGGCAGTGGTTCGCGCTGGCCGGGGTCATCTGGGCCGGTTCGCTGGTCTTCGCCGCGCTCGGGGTCGCCATCGGCTACCTCGCCAGCGGGGACGCGGTCCGTCCGCTCACCATGATCATCTACTTCGGGCTCTCCATCCTCGGCGGCCTGTGGATGCCCAGCGCGACCTTCCCGCAGTGGCTCCAGAACATCTCCGAGTGGCTGCCCACGCACGCGTACGCTTCTCTCGGCCAGGCGATCGAGATGGGCGGTTCGCCGCACACCAAGGACGTCGCCATTCTCTGCGCCTACTTCCTGATCTTCGCGGGCGGCGCGGCCTGGCTCTACCGGAAGGACACCTTGAAGGCGTGAACGACGACGAGACGTCCGTGGGCGTCGGGCGCCCGCCCACGAACCGCAAGCAGGTCTGGATCAAGCTGTTCTGGGTCGGTATCTGGCTCGCGTTCATGAGCGCCCCGGTCAAGGACCTGGCCGACGGGAACCACACCTTCTGGGCGACGGTGCTCGGCACGCTCGGCCTGCTGACCTTCGTCGGGGCCTACCTGCTCCTGGTCTTCCGCCACACGGCCAAGCCCCTGGACCGTCGTCTCGTCCACTCCACGATCGCCTTCCTCGGCGCCCTCTCCGTCATCCTCACCCTGACGCTCGGCACCCCGTGGCTGGTCCTCTTCGTGTACGTGGCGGTCTCCGTCGGCGCCACCCTGCCGCTGCGGACGGCCCGTTGGCTGATCCCCGTCGTCACGGCCGTCCTGGTCGGCATGGGCCTGACCGGCGACCACCCCCGCGAGGTCATCACCGCACTGGTCTTCCCGGCGCTGCTCGGCGGGTTCTCGATGACCGGCGTGCGGCAGATGATCCGTACGACGATCGAGCTGCGCGAGGCCCGCGCCACCGTCGCCCAGCTCGCCGCCAACGAGGAACGACTCAGGCTCGCCCGCGATCTGCACGACCTGCTCGGCCACTCGCTCTCCCTGATCACGCTCAAGAGCGAGCTGGCCGGCCGGATGCTCCCCGACCACCCGGAACAGGCGGCCGCCCAGGTCGCGGACATCGAACAGGTCAGCCGCCAGGCCCTGATCGACGTACGCGGCGCGGTCACCGGCTACCGCCGCCCGACCCTCCCCGGCGAACTCGCGGGCGCCCGCACCGCACTCGCCGCCGCGGGCATCACCGCCGACGTCCCGGCCGAGGCCCCCGACGACCTCCCCGAGAAGCCGGAGGAGGTGCTCGCCTGGGCGCTGCGGGAAGCCGTCACCAACGTCGTACGCCACAGCGGGGCCCGCCACTGCACGGTCACCCTCGCCCCGCGCCAGACCCTGGACGGCAAGGTCCTCGAACTCACCGTCTCGGACGACGGCGTCGGCCCCGGGGGCACGAAGCCGGGCAACGGCCTCACCGGCATCGGCGAACGCCTCGCCACGGTCGACGGCACGCTGATCACCGCGGCGGGCAACTTCCGTTCGGGCTCCGGCTCCGGTTCGGGCAAAGGCTTCACCCTGACCCTGAGCGTTCCGCTCGATTCCGGCCTAGGATCCACGGAATGAGCATGATCAGACTCCTCCTCGCCGAGGACCAGTCCATGGTGCGCGAGGCTCTCGCGGCACTCCTCGGCCTGGAACCCGACATCGAGGTGGTGGCCCAGGTCGCCCGCGGTGACGAGGTGCTGGCCGCCGCCCACGAGCACGACATCGACGTGGCGCTCCTGGACATCGAGATGCCCGGCATGACCGGCATCGACGCGGCGGCGGCCCTGCAACGCGAGCTCCCGGCCGTGAAGGTCGTCGTCGTCACCACCTTCGGCCGCCCCGGGTACCTCCGCCGGGCCATGGAGTCGGGCGCCGACGCCTTCCTGGTGAAGGACGCCCCGGCCTCCCAACTGGCCGCAGCGGTGCGGAAGGTACTCGCCGGCGAACGCGTCATCGACCCCACACTCGCCGCAGCGGCCCTCGCCGACGGCGCCAGCCCCCTCACCGACCGCGAACGCGACGTACTGCGCACGGCGGCGGACGGCTCCACCAACGCGGAGATCGCCGCCGCACTCCACCTCTCCCAGGGAACGGTCCGCAACTACCTCTCCATGGCCATCCAGAAACTGGCGGCCCGCAACCGCGCGGAAGCGGTCCGCATCGCGCGCGAGAAGGGCTGGCTGTAGGGCCGGCGAACGGCCCCGGACCCATCCGCGCGTCCCAGCAGCAGGACGAAAAGCCTCAGTGCCCGGGGGTAGCGGGTGGGCAAGGGGAGGGGGCGGGACGTACCCTCGGCGCGGGACACAAAGACCTGCGAGGAGTGGGTGCATGAGGGGTCGGGATCTATTGATCGCCTGCGTCGTGCTGTTATCCACGTGCGGCGCGCTCACCGCCTGTTCGTCGGAGCCGGCGCCGCCTCCGCCGCGCCCCTCCGGCATCGCGGAGATCAAACCGTGCGACTTCTTCACCGAGGACGAACTCCACGAGTACCAGCTCCATGACGCCGCGCCGCTCACCACTCCGGGCGGCTGCATGTGGGAGGGCACGAAGTTCTTCGAGGACGCGAGCACCGTCCTGGTCCTGACGCTCCAGAAGCAGTCCGCCGAACATGGGGTGGCGGCCCTCGGCTCGCGCTCCGGGGAGAGGATCTCCGAGCGGTCGGCCGTCAACGGCCGCCGGGTCTGGCGGAACACGACGCCCGGCACGGACGTCACATGCGGGCTGGTCTTCGAGATCGACGGCTCGTCGTCCGCCGAGCTGAGACTGTCGGAGTTCCTGGGTGTCTCCGACGTCGAACCCACTCAGCAGGACCTCTGCAAGGGCCTCGACGAACTCGCCCCACGGGTCGAGGAGAAGCTGCCCGCCGTCCGCTCCTGACGGAGATCCCGCCTGCGCGTCCCCGTGCGCGACAGCGAGATTCCGTGTACGGGGCGGCGACGCCGGTGGGACCCGGTCGTGATGACCGGGCCCCTCCTCGTTCCCGGTGCCTACGGGAACGACACCACCTTCGACGGAACGGTGTCCGATCCCGATGTGGGAGAGCCGGTGTCGTTGATGACGTGCTCGTACTGGCCCTTGCCGCCGAGCGAGACCACCAGCAGATCGTGGAACCGCACGCCCGGTTTCACCGGCGCCTGGAAACCATGGTCCTGACGGATCGTCGGGTCGACGTTGAAGTAGCAGTAGCTGCCCAGGCCCCAGCCCTCGTGGGTGGTGACGGAGTCGTCGACCTTGTAGGCCGCGAAACCCTTGGTGCTGCCGTTCTGGATGGCCGCCTGGTTCGGGGCGTCGTACGACTTCTCGTTCTGGAAGAAGATCGTCCGGCCGTTCTCGCCCGCCCACTCCACGTCGTACTTGTTGAAGTGCTCCACGAACAGGCCGGTGGCCAGCACATTGTCACCGTTCACCCGGAGCCCGTAGTCCGCCCGGTTGGTCTCCCAGCCGATGCCTTCACCATGGTCCGCGCGCCAGAGCCAGGTGTGGTCGATGATCGTGTCGTTGCTGTTCACGACGAGGCTGGTGGTCGCCTTGCCGGGTCCGGCACCGCCGATGCGTACGAACACGTCCTGGAGCGACGTCGGATTGCCGGCGTGACTGGCGGACGATCCCTCGGGGCCGACCTCGATCAGTGTGTTCGAGTTGACCGGACCGGCGTCGACGAGCAGACCGGCCAGTTTCACGCCGTCCACGTCGCCGACCTTGATGGCGGTGACCCCGTTGTCCGGGATGATCGTCGCCAGGCCCAGGCCGAGAGCGACCGTGTCGGCGCGGTTGATCTCGATGGGCCGGTCGACGTGGTGGACACCGGGCGTGAAGAGCAGATGCAGGCCCTGCTGGACGGCCGCGTTGATGGTCTCGGCGCTCGCGCCCGGCTTCACGACGTAGAACTGGTCCAGAGGTATCGACTCGCCCTGCGGTGCGCCGTGACCCCATGAAGTGCCGCGTGCACCGGTGCGCTCGGCAGGGACGAACACCTTGTACGTGTCACCGTCGAGGTAGAGGAACGGCTTCTCGCGCGAGACGGGCGTCGTGTCGAGCGTGGTGTACGGAGGCTCCGGGAAACTCTGCGCGGGCGCGCCGTCGACGCCGGAGAACGTCATGTTCCAGACGCCGTTGCTCCAGCCGCCGACCGAACTGTCCCGGGTGTACCACTGCTGCTGCGAGTACGGCGCGACCTGGCCGTCGATCCTGCTGTCGGCGATGTACCCGCCGCTCGCCCAGCCGTATCCGTCGGGTGCGAGGTTCAGCCCGCCCCTGACGTGCATCCGGCGGAACGGTGCGGCCTGGGCGACGGCCCAGCGGTCGGTGCCGTTCACCGGGTTGAGGGCCAGGTTCTCCGCCGACCGCCAGAAGTTCTGGGTCGCGTTCCCGTTGAACCAGCCGGCGTCGACCGTCACATCGCCGTTGAACGTGGTGTCGTCCGGGTTCAGTCCCAGCCCGGCGATCGAGGTGTAGAAGCCGATCTGCGCATTGATGTTGTTGTACGTGCCCGGCTTGAAGAACAACGCGTAGCGACCGTCGCCGAACTGCGCCGACTCCTGCTTCCTGAAGACTTCGTCGACCTTGCCCTGGATGTCGGGGGTGGAAGGGTCGAAGACCATGACGGCGGGGCCCAGATCGCCACCGCCGACGATCTCCCGCGTGTCCTGGCCGTGGGCGGCCGGGGCGGTGGGGAGGGCGATGAGCAGCGCGGCGGCGATGGCGGCGAATCCGAGAACGCGGGTCCGGTGGCGTGGAGGTGCTGTGGGGGGAGCATGCATGAGAACACTTCTCCTGAGTCGTGGTTCCGAGTGCACGACGAACTGCGGAGAGAGCGCTCTGAGAGCGCTCTCCCAGCAGGCTTCGATGGTTCCGCCGCCGCGCGGCGAACGTCAAGAGGTGTGCGCCGGTCGTCGATGCCGGATCGGTCTGAGCGCAACAACTGACCACAGGAGAACGGCAATTGGCCCGTTCTGGGGTCATTTTGCCGGGGTCGTGGATTCAGGAATTTGATGCGTCGGTGCGGTCCGTACAGAGCGCACCGACCGTGGGGTCAGCCCGTCAGCGTCTCACTGAAGCGGGACGGGCCGGCCGGCGCGCCGATCGTGGCCGCGCCGAACGAGACGGAACCCTTGGCGATGATGCCGGTGGCATCCGTACGGAAGATCCACAGGGCGCCCCTGCTGCCGTTCTCCGCCGGGTCGCCGACCACCATCTCGGTGCGGCCCTTGCCGTCGTAGTCGCCCAGCGCGAGGGCCTCGCCGAACTGGTCGCCCGCCTCGGCGACACCCGGAACCCCGGCCGTGTACTGGCCGAACTCCTTGGAGCCCGCGCCGCTCACGCCCTTCGGGCCGCCCTTGAACACCAGGACCCGGCCGGCTTCGGCGATGCCGTTGATCCGCTCGCCCGGCAGGCCGGTGGCGATGTCGGGGTAGCCGTCGCCGTCCGTGTCGCCCAGCGCCAGGCTGTAACCCATCCGGTCGTGGAACTCGGCCGTACCCGAGACGCCTTCGGTGTCCTGGTCGATCCAGACGGGCTTGCGGGTGGTGCTCTGCCCCTTCGGGCCGCCGTACGAGACGAAGAGCGAGCCGCCCTTCCTCATGGGGGGCTCCGCCTGCGCCCAATCGTTGTCGCGCCCGATGACGATGTCCCCGTGGCCGTCCTTGTCCAGGTCGGCGATGCCCACGGTGGTGCCGCCGACAGCCGCCCCGGCCGCGTCCTTGATCTCGACCGGGGCGGCGAAACCGGTGCGGCTGCTCTTCAGCAGGTACGTGTGCTGCTGCCACGGGTCCTCCGGGCCGAAGCCGAGGATCACCAGATCGCCCACGCCGTCGCCGGTCACGTCACCCACGGC